>CAYMHO010000009.1:0-63623 GCA_964390195.1 uncultured Fimbriiglobus sp.
GCGTGTTTTCCGATGTGACGCCGATCGCGTTTCCCTTTTCGATGCCGATTACCAGTCCGGAAGAAGTTGCACAAGCCTGCGTTTGGCGAGTCTCTTGAACCGACGGCGGAGGTGCGACCGCCATCGGCGGGGCCATCTGGCCCGCTCGCCCCACGCCAGTTGCGCCAGTGCCACGTCCGGCAGCCGGACGACCGACGACCGCTGGGTTACGCGGCCGGCGACAACGAGGTTGGTCACCGCTCTGGGCCAAGTTGACGGGCGTCCCCGACTCGGAAGCTCCTTATTAGGACGAAGCAACACCCAGTCCCCAAGCATCCAGTCCGGCACCGGAACCGCGAACGACTCGTTGGTGACCGAGCGGGTGGCCGGTGAGGGCACGACCGCATCGCCGACGAGCGGTTCCCCAGTGACCAGTCGTCCTCGAACCCCGTCCCAGTCGTTCGCCTTCTCCAGCTTGTACAGCAACTCCGCCTCCGACCACGGTGGCGAACAGTTCGTGCCGTTCCATGCCCGGAACACCGGAAGGGCTTGCTCGACGGTCAGCCCGAAATCACGGACCAGGTAACACGCCGCCGTGAAGGTGGCCTTGTCCCCACCGTTCCCTTCCACTGCGTGGACCTTTGCGGTGATCAGGGTCAAGGCACGCCGCTGCACGCGGTCAAGTTCGGCAGGAGCGATCGCTGTGGTGACGAGGGACGTATCTCCCGTCAGTTTCGGGCGTGTGTCTCGAAGTGCTGCCAGGATCAGGGGTGGTAGTGGGGGCAGATCCATCTCAGTTAGAGAGCGTCCGCCGGCCCACCGATACCTCAGCCCGCTCGGGTGCACGCTCGGGGGCAGGATGGTCAACCCGCCCTCCCCGCGGAACTCCAGCTGCGGGTGCCAGGGGGTGAACTTTGCCTTCGTGGCGAGTTCCTCCGGGTGGCAGAAGAAGAGTTGGTAGCGTTGTGGCTTCCCGCTCCCGGACCACATCTTCGGGGCCAGCGGCTCTTGCCCGAGGCGACGGAGGAGTTCGGCGTGGGCCTCCGGGCCATCCACGTCAACCGCCAAGACCCGGCTGACCGGGCCGAGCACCAGACCGATGCCGGCGTCAGGCCACTCATCCCACCAGTCTCGAACTTGCTGGGCCGTTGGAGGTGTCGTTTGGAACCCTTTCCACCGGACATACGGTTTCTTCGTCTTGGGGATCATGGGCACCACCGCCAGCCGTCGCAGCGTGAGCTCATCGGCGTCCTCTTCAGGAACGTGAATGGTGGTACTGCGGTCACGCTGCCGTGGGGGAATATCGAGTCGGTCGTCGTCGAGAGGGTTCGTCCGCCGATTCACATAGGATGGCGGACTGAATTGCTGCAATTGCAAAAGTGGTTTTGTATTCTTGTCGCGAGAACCACGGGTTGGCTGGCTCCGATCACTTGGTTGATGTATGCTCATGGATGTACTCCGGACGCCGGCCTGGGTGGGTGTGGCTACTGCCCCAGGCCGGCGTCTCAATTAGGAATCTAGGCGACCCACATTAGAGTCGGGACGCAGAGTCGGTCAATCGAAGCGTGGTTGTTCAACTCGGACTCTGGGAAACCCGGCATGTGCATGGTGTTGAGCCTGTGGCATGGTCCTGGAGCACCCGTCCTGCACCTCCTCCTGATGGGCCATGAGTGTGAGATGCGGGCCGGGTCTTCTGTGGGAGAGCGTACTCGCGACATTCTTCCGCCGACATCGGACCCGCGGTCGGTGCGGCGTGAACAATCACCCGGCACGGGGCCGTGCCGGGCGAAACGTTCCTAGCCGAGTGCCCCGCCGCCGAACGCCCCTTCGGATCGAACGTGCTGACCCGGACAGCAATCACGTCGTCATCCACCCACCTGACTTCAGGCCGGCGTCACACTGGACGCATGATCGGTCTCGCTCCCGTCGTTCGCATGCCTGCCGACTTCAGGGCGGTGTGAGCGGTTCGCCTCCTTCGCCACGATCGTCCGTTGGCTCGCGGGGCAGGCTGTCTCGCCGGCCACGCGGGCCGATGTCTTCCGGCGGCGATTCGGTGCCGTGTAGGAGGTGGTCCATCAACTCGTCCAGATCCCGGTCCTTGAAGGGCCGGAGGAAACGCTCGTCGGCGGGCAGTTGCCAGTACCACCGCGACCCTCTCCCGCTCCCGACCTTTCGCGACCGTACCCCCAGGAGCACCTTCGCCCGCTCGACCGTCCGCCGCGTCACCCCCGCACGCCCGGCGATCGCGTACGCCTCGGTCGCCCAGACCGGGCCGTCCGCCAGGACAGAGTACAACACGTACGCCCCCTCCAGCGTGGCGGTGTGCTCGGCCCGCCCGCCGGTCAGGTCACGGGGCTGGCATGGGCTCACCCCGAGCCATTCGATCGCCACAATGCCCGCCCGCATGACAGTGCGGTAGCTCAGGCTCACGGCTGAGGAGAGGTTCGTCTTGGTTTGCACGAGTACGTGTTGGAAGGGGTCGGTCGCGGCCGGGTCAGGGGTGACCAGTAGGGCGGAACGGGCCAGGGCGACCACGCCGATGCTCCCCAACCCGCGGTAAAGGGGGTTCCCCCCGCTGCCCTTGGCCAGGTGTCGTAGCACGAGGACCGCGAGGCCCATCCGTTCCGCCATCGCGACGAGCGGAGCGAGGGCGGCTCGCACCCCTTGCTCCGACCCCGAAGGACGTGCCAGGAATGCGGTGAGCGGGTCGATCACCACCAATTTGGCCGCCACCTCGCCAGCGGCCGTCTCGACCAGCCCGATGTCGTCCGGGAGGAGGAGTGGGCGATCTTGGAATCGCCGGCGGTCGTAAACGTAGATCCGGCCCAGGTCCGCACCGGCAGCCTGGAGCCGGGGGCGGATGGTCGCCCCGATGGCGTCCTCGGCTCCCAGAACGACCACCCCGGCCGGAGCCGTCTGGTTGTTGCAGCCGGGCATCGCCCTCCCGCTCGTGATCCGTGCGGCCAGGTCGTAAGCGATCGTGCTCTTGGCCACACCAGGGTCGCCGTCCAGCGTAGTGATTGCACCCGCCGGCAGACGGTCCTGCCACACCCAACTATGCCGTTCCTCGGGGATGTTGCCGATCGGTAGCAGTCGTCGTTCTTCGCTCATGTGTGTGCCCTCTGAACTCTCCACCTTGAAGGTCGCCAAGGTCGCCGAGCTGTGGGGCGGCGATGTTGGCGACCTTCGGCTTCGTTCTCTGGTCGTGTCGGTCAGTTCGTAGCTCACGTCTTCCCACCCCGTTCCGTGACTTTCTGCGGGTTCACTCGATCCCCTCGGCGTCCATCTCTTGTTCGGCCCGTGCCATGTCCCGAGCCCGTCGTCGGGTCACTGGTCCCGCCTTCGCGGCCGAGGCGTTCAGGCGGGCCAAGAACTCGTCGATGTCCGCTCGACTCGTGTAGCGTCGGCCACCAATTTTCGTGCTGCCGAGCTTGACCCTTTCCCGTGCATCGCCGACTTTCACGCCGACCATTGCCCACCGGATCACGGTCGCGGAGTGGGGTCGGTTGGGGAATTCCCGTGCGGCATTCGAGAGGGGGATGTACCCCCCGTTCGTGTCCGACATCTTTCTCTCCTCGCAAAGGAGTGCGAAACTGTGAGTCATGTTGACCCGTTTCGCCCCGGTTCGCGTGGAGAGTTCAGGGAGCGTTCGGGGAGTGTTCTCCCTGAACCAGTGAAATGACAAAGTCCGAGCCGGCAGTGCACCGGCATGGGCCACGTGTGCCACGAACGTGATCGCCGCGATCAGTCCGTGGGAATGGGACGCCACCCGATACCGGTCTTCGACCCAGCGGCGAAAAACTGGATCCCACTGAGGCCGTTGTTGAGCGAAGCGATGTGCTTCTGCTTCGCGTCCCCACTGAGGTGCGTCTCGACACTCCCCGGCCAGCCCGCGGCTTGGAACAGGCGGAGTGTCTCTCGCACTACCGATCCCTGAACGGCCACACGGCGGACCACCAGTCCCCCGAACATCAGTACCCCGGCAGCGGCGTCCCACCGGGGGACATTTACTATTTCAGTCGGAGTCGGGCCCGCCAACCGGGTGAGCAGGTGTTCGCCGATGAGTTCATGAAGCCCCTGGATCTCACGGGTGAATTCAAAGCAGTTCGGCCACGGATTTATTCCGTCGTCGAGCCAGTCGTCCGCCAGCCTTGCGACGAACAGCTTCCGGAGGCTTTCCTCGCCTTGTCCTTCAGGGCGGTCGATCAGTGTGGCCAGTTCGACCAGTTCCCGAAGCCCTTCACGCTCCGCTCGCGGCAGGGTGCGGACCGCCTCCACGACCGGCCGGAAGGGGACGGCGTCGTGCTCGCCCAGTCCCGGATCGTCACAGAGGAACTCGCCCACTGAGCGGCCCACCCCCAGCCATGCACCGACAGCCGGGTCGTTGATGTTGACGTGCCCGGCCAGGACCGGCAGGCGGTTGCCCAGGTAGTCAGCGGTGTCCGCATCCCAACGGAATTGACCCGTCAGAAAGAACTCCTCCGCTGTGGCGTTGTTCATCGCTTCCAGGTCGTTCGACGCCTGACGAAGCATTTCAAGCGGGCCGACCGACGGTACCGTGCCGGCCAGGAGGTCACTGGTGAGGCGGATCATCCCGGCGGAGATCGGGACGGCGTTGAACCCGTCGGGCCCGAGGTCCGGCACAGTTCGCACGAGGTGTAAGTAGAACCGTGTGAACGCGGCCTCGTAGCCCAGCGTGTATGCTGCCCAAGGCCGCAGGTCGAGCTCTCGGTCAGTCGCGGCTTCGGTATACCGGCGATCAAGGAGTGGGGGGAGGAAGGCGAACGGTGCCGCCGCCGGCACCCGATCCTGTGGGGACTTGGCCATGCCCGCACCCTGAAGGGTCGGACCGCCCGCCGATCCCTCCCTGGAGCACCACTTGGTGGTCCGAAGGAACGAGCACGTGTGTCAAATCGAGCGGTCCGGCAATTAGCATAGGGCAACAGGGGGCTCACCCCACCGCTGCCATCACCTGGCGGGCAAGGGTTCGATCCTGCTCGGCGTAGATTTGTGTAACCCCGACCTCACGGTGGCCCCCGCAGACGCGGGACGCCTCAAGGCCGTAGAGCTTGCGGATCTCGGTCAGTCGGCTGTGGCGAAGCTGGTTCGGCACCCAGACCGGGACGCCGACACGTCGGCAGCCGCGGCGGATCGCCTGTCGGTAGCTGCCCACCGTGTAGTGCGGACGCAGCGGTGCCTTTGCCCGCCCCTTCGGTTCGCGGATTGCCTGGCTCGGCGTCATTGGCGACTTCCGGTTTTCACGGCGGCCGGCGTTGCGTGCCGCCTCGGCGTCCCGCGGCGAGAAGACGTACGCGTCGGGGTCGGCAGGCATCAGCGGGCGGAGGATGGCTTGGGCTCTCGGCCCGAAATACACCACCCGGTCTCTGTCAGCGGAGTCGTCCTTGTTGTGGTGTTCGGACTTGTGACGTGCGGGTCGGTACTCCCATACGTCGCCGGACTGGTCGATGTCGCACGGCCGCATCTGCACCACGTCCTGCGGCCGGCAACTGCTCAGTCGCTGGATCTCCACCATCGCTCTCACCGCCGGGGGGAGAACCGGCAGCACTTTTTGGATGTGCTCGTCATCGACCGGTCGCACACGGGGCGTCTCGCGGGCGGTCGTCTTCCCCCGCTTCAGTCCCTTCACCCGCACCAACGCGGCGTGCACCTCCACCGCCACCAACTCCTCCTCCACCGCCCACGCGTACATCCGCTTCACCCGGCCGACCAGCTTGTTCACGCATTTGCGGGCCATGCCCTTGCGGACCACCTTGCGGTCCCAGGTGATCTCACCGGTGGCCTCGTCAATCACCTTCACCTTCCGGGTGATCTCGTGCTCGATCATCGCCTCGCGAACGGCCTTCATCGCCAAGGGGGAGAACTCTCGGGCCGCCGTGGACCCGTACAGACGGCGGACGAACCGCAGGGCGAGGCGGACGGCGTGCGTCTCGCTCGTGGGCTGTCCGTCCTTGACGTAATAGCCCTTGCAGAACTTCCAGTACCGGGCGATGAGTTCGGTGACGGTGAGCGGGGCGTCGGCCGGAACAGGCGGGGGCGGTTCGCGTCGGGCGGCGAGATGCTCGGCGACCAGCCGGTGGAATTTCTCCCACGACTCGGGGGAGTTGTACGCACCGAGGTAGTGGTCCCTGCCGCCGATCGTGACGACGGCACAGTTGCGGGCTTTGTGAAAACGGTACTTGGGTGGGGATGCTGGACGTGGCATGGTGCGGGTTCCTGAAAGGGAATCCAGTATGGTACTGGCATTCCGGGGCTTTCAGACCGCACCGCCGACCACCGGCGGGTTAGCGTAAAGTGCTATCGGCCAACGAGTTATGTCAAGTCGGGCTGACAGGATTCGAACCTGCGACCTCTTGGTCCCGAAGCTACCGCTATCACACCCCTCCGAGGCACAGTTTCCCCTGAATTTCAGGTAGTTTAACAGGTATGGCCGTCGGTGCAAGGGCACACATCCCGCGCATCGGAATGCACTGAAATGCGGCGATACCGCGCCTGTATCGCGGTATTTCGCGGTAGCGATTTCCGCCGAGTGGGAGCACTTGGTCGGACACCCGGGGCGGCCGTCCACCGTTGATACGGCCCTCCGTGGGCTTGGGCTCCCTGCACCAGAAGGGCTTCGAGCCGCTGCAGGTGGGCGTCGGTCACGGTGGCTCACGACCGTACCGGGTCAGCACTTGGTGTACTCGTCCCAGACACTTTGGGGACATGGGCCGGGCGGGGGAAGGGGGAGCGTGAGGCAGGGGGTGTGAGCCGTGTATAGGTGGTCGGCGGGCGGTTGGTGCTCGGCATGGGAGTAGAACACGCCGACGGGCACGACCGTGTTGAGCACGGCGTCCAACCAGCGGGCGTACGCCGGGTCCGGGCCGCGGCCGGCGAAGCTGTGGTGTGGACGCTGCTGGACGAACGCCTCGGCCATCTGACGCGAAGTGGCGAACTCCTCCCCCGGCATCGAGAAGTTGTCGAACAGGCGTGACTGCCCGCTTGCGCTCGTGTACGTGGTGTGGTACTCGTGCGCGTTGGCAAACGGCGGCTCGTGCCCGCCCCACGGGTGGCGGAACAGGCCACCGTGTTCGCGAAAGGTCCAGGCGGCCGGGACCACCGGGCACCGCCACGTGCCCAGGGCGTACAGGTAAGGGCACGCCCGCAACTGCTCGTACCCCATGCGGTGCAACTCGCGGACCATCTCCAACACCCGGCGGTATGGGGACAGGCACATGCCGAGGGCGGAGTCGAGGGCGGCGAGGTCGCGCTCCCGCCCAGGACCCTGGGCGGAGTGTGAGAGCAGTTCACGGGCGTGATCCGGCTCCGCCCAGCCCATCTCTCCCTTCGGTATGGGTCGGCGGTCGATAGTAGCCCCGGCGAAGTAGTACGACTGACTGTGCGGGGTCGTCCACAGGTGACGGATGGGGAACACGCCGTCGGGGGTCAAACCCATCTTCTCTTCCCAGCAGCGAGCCAGTGTCGAGGACGGCCGCTCACCTGGCTGCCGCCGGAGCCGGGGTAGGGCAGCCGTAACTCCGAACTTCGGCTTGTTGGGGCGATGGATGAGCAGTTCTCCGCTCGGGTTGATGAGCACCTGCCCGAGGTGCGTGGCTTTGTCGGGCACGATCTCGTCTACCCGTGCTGAGATGTCTGCGGACGGCATCGGCCACATCCCCCCTCGTGGTCCGCGGATCAGCGGTGTATTTTAGTACCGCGTCCGGGGTCCAATGATTATGCTCCACAGCCAAAACGGGCCTCTAACCGCCACGTCTGCTCCTGGCTGCTCCGCAAGCCGACCGCGTTCGGGTTCCGCACCGAACTGTGGACCGCCCTCCGGGTGGCCGATCTGATACGCTGGG
This sequence comes from uncultured Fimbriiglobus sp., assembly GCA_964390195.1. Lineage (GTDB taxonomy): Bacteria > Planctomycetota > Planctomycetia > Gemmatales > Gemmataceae > JALHQU01. The sequence goes on from CAYMHO010000009.1 coordinate 7,839, forward strand.
GTTCGAGGTGGCGTTCCACCTAAACTACTTCCGTGCGGGGTTCGCCGAATAGGAGTGCTTCTGCCGTCGCCTCCACAACGTCCTCGAAATTCTCACCGTTTAGCCCGGCGTAGGGGCGGAGGCACCCGAGGAAGCCGGTCGCCATCTTCGGCCCGTCTTCCCTCCCGGCGTGCATCCGGATCAGAGTTTTAGCCTCGGCGAACTCCATCCCGCATCCCCTACGCAGCAGTTGGCGAGCTGCTGGGCAGGAGCGAGGGGGCAGCCCCGCACCCCCGCCCGGCCGCGCAACATCGGGTCAAGAATTCCAGCACCTCGCGGCCCTGTTGCCGACAGGTCGCCACCGCGGTCAGCACCCGCTCGACGAATCGGCTCCCGCCGCCCGAGTCGGTCCCGTAGCGGGTCTTCCGCCAGCATACCGCTTGTCGCAACGCCCGCTCGGTCGCATTGTTCGTCGGTTCGACGCCGTCCACGGCCGCGAAGGTGTAGAGCGCCGGCTCGATGGCCAAGAGGTCCCGGCACACTCTGGCCGTGACCGCGCACCCGCACCCGGCCCCGCGATCAAATAGGGTGCGGACCTCGGGTCGGACCCACCCGAGGTACGACCGCCGGAACCCGCGGCGGGACGCCGCGACGCAGGAGGGGGAGCATCCGCGTGCGTCCGCCCTACGATCCACGCTCGCTGGTACTAAAATGACGCGGGACGCACTTCGGGCCAGTCACACCAGTTATTCCACAGTGCCCAGCACCGCCTTGAACTCGAGCGGAACGGGGTCGAACTCGAGCGCGTAGCTGTCCCCTCGGGCGGTGCCGGACCGTGGATCGGCGATATCCAGCCCCCGCTCGAAGACGTACAGCCGCTCGCCGTCGGCCAGCCGGAAGTGCGCGAAACGCATGTGCAGCGGGGCGTATCGGGGGTGGCGGAGTTGAAGGTCGGGCTGCGCTTCCGGCACCGCCTTGAGCCTGGCTTCCAACTCGGACCGCTGCCGGGCGGCAGTGAACTGGTGCCGCTTCTGCGGGTCGCCGTCGGCCATGTGCGTCACCACCCGGATGGGAACCTCTCCGTCCGGCTCCCACGGCACCGCCACCAAGAACCGGCCGAGCGCCTCCATCTGGTGCGGCTGAAGCAAATACGGGTCTTGGAGGTGCAGTCCGGTGACCCGCTTCCCCCGTAGTCCGGAGAGTACCGGCCCGAAGTCGACCGGACCGCCGCGGCGGAACGTGTGCACCCGGCAGCCCGGCCGCGACTGGAACAGGGCGTCGAGGGGGAGGGGCTCGGCGTGGGCGGCGAACCAGGCGTCGAGTTCGGTCGCCGCGGCAGCCACCCTAGCGGCCGAACGCGAATGCCACACCTCCCGCCGGTGGGTGGTGGCGTCGAATGCCGTCGTCCGCCGGTCGCCCCAGTGGAACCCGACCGCCCGCGGGCCGGGGGCGTCCGCCCGATCGAGGGAGAGGAGCGCGTAGGGCGGCGGCGGGGCGTCCGGCTTCACCCGCAGCACCTCGGCCCCGGCTTGGGCCAGTGCGAGCAGGTGGGCCGGCGGCGGGTCGTTCTCACCACCCCACTCCCGGACTGCCAGCCGCACCCGGCTGCCCTCACGGGAGGCCGCTTCGAGCATCGGAAGGTGCCACGGACCGCCTTCGGGCGGGCCGGCGGGGTCGAGGCGGTCGGCCACCACGTCCAGGCGGGCGGCCGAGCGGATGGCCGAACGCAGCGCGCCGCCCACGTCCGGCAGGTCGTACCGGCGGTCGCCGTCGGCGGCCGTGTCCTCGGTCAACATCGCCAAGTAGTCGGCCACCACCCCGCGGGTGAGGTCGTCGTGACAGAACTGGTTGCGGTAGCTCCGCAGGCAGGCGTAGCAGGAGGCCGATTCGCCGCAGGTGCAGTTGGCGACCCGGGCGTGGGCGGCGGCCAGCACCCGCCGCAGTTCGTCCTCACCGGCCAGCCGCAGGCAGTGCCCGGCCCCGCCCGGCACGTCGTCGAAGATCACCACCTCCTGCGCCGCGCCCCCGCCGCCGGGGAGTGGACGGATCACACCGTTCACGTCCGCCGCGTCCACCCCCAAGGCGTCGGCCATTCCGCCGAGGACGGCGTACAGCAGGCTCAGCCAGTTCGCTTGATCGCCCCGCCCCCACCCACTGCCGGTGAATTGCAGCCGGGCCACGCAAGATGGGAACTCGTGACCGAGGTGGACGCGATCGTACCCGTTGCCGGGACACTTGCGACCGAACGGGGTGTCGTGCGGTAAGACTTCCTCCTTCTTTGCCTTACCCCGCCCGGTCGTCTTCACCTGCACCTCCCTCATGCACAGCTTGCACAGTCGGAACCCGCGGCCGTCGGCCTCATCGCCAGCGTTGAAGACGAAGAAGTCAGCGCGGTCGGCGGTGCGGACGGTCAGCCCTCGGGCGGCGTCTCCGATGTGGCACACGGCCGGGTCGTTCTCCTCCCGCTGCGGGTCGAACAGCACCTGCGACGAACGGATGCGGTGCGGTTTGTCGAACGCCAGCTGCTCGCCGTTGGTCATCAGGTCGGTAGTGAACCCATATTTCGGCACGCGGTACAGGTGGCGGCGGGGGTTCGGCTCGGAGCACACCGGGCACACGTCGACGGGGAACACCTGCTCGCGGTCCAGGTGCCGCATGACATGCCCGCACCCCTTACACTTGGCGTACCACTTCTCCTCCAACTGCCCGGTGTACGGCTTCTTGACCCCCACGCTCTTCCACAGCTTGCCGTCCGCCACCACCTCCGCCCCCGGCACATACTCGGTGAGGGCCAGCCGCAAGTCTCGGTCCAGCTTCAGACCGCGGTGGGCGGTGTCGAGCGACACGTTGTAGATGGGGAAGGCGTAGCTGGGCAGCACCACCCGGTCGCTCAGGAACGACACCCAGTCCTTCTCCCGGAAGTCTTTCAACCGAGCCTCCAGCGAGTATGCCCTGCCGGACACCGCGCGTGCGACGTCTGTGCGGTTCGCCTGTCGCGCCGCCAGCTCGTCTTCCCGAAGTTTGTCGATGGCGTCGCGGTACGACCGCACCTCCGAGTCGTAGAACTCGCGGGCCTCACGCACCCGGTTGCAGATGTCGTCGGTCAGGCGGGCGTGGTCGGGCCGGGAGTGCGGCACCAGCACCCGCACTGCGGCGGCGTTTCGTTGCAAGGCGGCCGACAGGTCGGCCAGGAAGTCGTCGGCCGGGGCAACCGCCGGGGCATCCGGGAACAGGTGGCAGACGTGCCGGATATCCTGCCCGGCGTCGGCCCGCTGTCGGACGAACTCGGCGATCAGGACGGCGACGATGTGGCGGACGTATATGGCCTCGTTCGCCAGTTCCACCCGCGGCGGGCGGACCACCCCGCCGATCAGCCGCGGCGGGTTGGCGAAGTGGTGTTCGTCGTGCGACCGCGACTGGACGAAGGTGACCGCCATCGCCGCCGTGCCCGCCCCCCGCCCGGCCCGCCCGGCCCGCTGCTGGTAGTTGGCCGCCGACGGCGGGACGTTTCGCAGAAACACCGCCTCCAGGTCGCCGAGGTCCACCCCCAACTCGAACGTGGTGGAGCTGCTGAGCAGGTTGATCTGCCCCTCGCTCTCGTGGTGTCCGTCCTGGAACGCCTGCTGGTAGGCGGTGGCCGCCTGTGCACCGAGCTGGGCGGTGTGCTCCTTCGCGACCATCGACAGGGGATCCCCGCCCACCCCGCGAAAGGTGCGGCGGTAGTGGTGGTCGGCCAACTCCTGTTCCGTGTCCGCGGGCATCAGTCGCCCGCCACAGCGGAAGCTCGGGCAGACGCTCAGCACGCTGTCCGCCGCCCACTGTCGGCAATGCCGGCAGACGTACCACGTGCCACTCGTCCGCAGACGCAGGTCATGCCACTTAAGACGGTGGCCGGTAGTCCCCTTGTCCAGGGTCGCCCGGCTGAGCACCGGAAACGCGCCGCTGGTGAGGGACTTCCACATCTCGTCGAGCAGAGTAGGGATGTCGGCGTCGGCCGGCGGGTTGGTGCCGGCCCGTCTAGCGGCCTCCCAGAGAACTTGTTGGAGGTAAGCAGACCGCCGTTGCCTGTTCGGAGCGACCGCCGGACAGAATCCGTGCAGGGTAAACCGGGCCGATTTCGTCCCGCTCGGCTTTGCTTCGAATCCGTGCTGCCCACCGGCGTACAGGAAGAGTGGGTCGTCAGGCACCACCTCGCCGGGTAGTTCGATGGCCAGCGTCTGACGGACGGTGGCGAGCAGCACTTGGGCGACGGAGGCCAGTTCGTCGGCGGACAGGTAGGCGAGCAGGGGGGGGGGCGGGGACCAGCGGTTCTTGGCCAAGGTGACCCGACAGGCGACCAGGGCGAGGGCCTCGAGCGACTGCCGTCTTCCGAACGGCACGCAGAACTCCTTCACCGCCGCCAGTGCACACCGCCCCCGCTTCTGCTGCGGCGGGTCGGTCGGCAGGAACAACTCGCGGTCGTCGGCGAACCGCACCATGCGGTCGACGAGCGATGCCGCGTCCGTCTCCCCGCCGCCGGCTGCCTCACGGCACGCCTGGTACACCAGCCAGCGGTCGATCTGCTCGCGGTTGGTGTTCTCCAGGTACGGGGCGAAGTAGGCGGCCGACTGGCGGCTGTCGGCGAAGGTGAGCAGCTTTCGCCCGCGGCCGGGGTAGTGCAGCGGCTCGGGCTTGCCGGCCGGCGGTGGGACCGCCTCGGGCAGGCAGCGGTAGAAGGCGTCAGCCAGCACCGCCTGGGCGGCGTCCGAGTCGGCCCGGATCTCGGTGACGGTGTTCCGCCCGCCGCAAATCCGGCAGCTTGTCAGTTCCTCGTCCGCGTCCGGCAGTTCCCACAGCCGGACCTCGTCGGCGGTCGGGGTGTCGGCGCCGAGCCCGCGGTACCGGCCGTCGATCACATTCCAGGCGTACTCGGCGAACGTCTCGTCGGCGTCGTCGGCCTCGTCGGCCTCGTCGTCCGAGCGACGGCCGGGTTCGGCCCACGTCGCCCACGCCCATCCGTCGCCGTCGTCCCGCCCGCCGGGGCGGAGCACCTTCCCGTTCTCGGTGTCGGCCGTCCGCCCACGGAGGTACGGTTGTCCGCACTTGCGGCAAGCGAACAGGTCGAGCACCAATCGGCCGTCCGGCGTCTCGCGGGTAGGCTCTAGGTAAAGCGTCGGCCTGGCCACCCCGCCGGCCGGCTCCAGGCTCACTCCCGCCCCGCTCAGCCCGCGGGCGAACAGGTGGTACCGACACGGCACCAGTTGGGCGGTGCCACCCGGCACCCTCGCCCGGTTGGCCACCCGTACCAACCCGCACAGTTGGTCTTCCGACTCGGCCGTGTTCACTTCGAACACCGTGTGTGCAGCCGTTTTCAACAGCGTCGGCTCTTTCACCTCTTGCCGCAACTTGCCGATGCGGGTGTCGTGTTCGAATGCCTGGAACAGCCCCGCCTCGACGTCGGACGCCCCGAGCCGCTCGGCCTCCGACACCGCGTCCGACGGGAACCCGGCGGCCCGCAACGCGGCGGACAGGTCGGGCGTCCACTTCGCCCCCGGCTCGGTGGCGGCGGTGACGGCCGGGTGGACGTACACCGTCGGGTCGGGGGTGGTGCCGCCGGCGACGGGGGCGTGATTGCGTTCGGCTTCGATCAGGTCGTCGGAGTCGAACGGGGCGTTGAAGAGGTCCCGGGCGAACTTCAGCACCTCCTCGCGGTGGCCGGCGTCTTCGGTGCCCAGACTAGCACTGGTGGCGATGTACTGCGGCGGCTTCTGGTCGGCCCGCTTCACCCGCGCCACCAGCCGCCGTAGCAGCAGGGCCACCTCGCCCCCCTTGGTGCCGCCGTAGGTGTGCGCCTCGTCCACCACCACGAACCGCCACGGCCCATGGAACAGCGGCGAGTCGTCCGCCCGCAGGAGCAGGTACTCCAGCATGGCGTAGTTCGTCACGAGCAGGTGGGGCGGGGTCTGCCGGAACACCTCGCGGGAGATGACCTCGTTCGTGTGTTCCTTCCAGTCCGGGTAGAGCCGCTCGGCGTCCTTCTGCTTCTGAGGAGTCACTTCGGTGTTGATGTAGCGGCCGAACGTCACTCCCGATTCCGGTCGGACGATGCGGCGGAGGTTCTTGAGCTGGTCGTTCACCAGCGCGTTCATCGGGTACAGGAGCAGGGCGTGAACGCCGGGCTTCGGGTCGGCGAGGACGGACGCCAGAATTGGGGCGAGGAACGACAGCGTCTTTCCACTGCCAGTGCCGCTCGAAACAATCACGTTTCGCCCGGTCTTCAGCCGCTCGATGGCCTTCACCTGATGACGGTAGAGCGGTCGGTCGGACGGCACCAGCGGTAACTCGGCCAGCTTCGCAGGTAGCACTCCGCGGCTGACCAGTTCGGCCACGCTCGCATCCAGCACGTACGGGGCCAGCCCGTGCAGGTACGGCCCGCGGAACAGCCGACCGGGGTCATCCAATCGCTGTCGGAACTGCTCCCGCAGGTCGGCGTACTCTTCGGGGAAGGCGAAGGTGGTGCGGAGGTAGCGGCGGAAGCGGTCCTGGATTTCGCCGGCGGTGCGGATCGGGTCGATGGCCACGGGGTTACTCCGGGAGGTGTTCGGCGGCTTTTACGAGCAACAGGATGGACTTTTTCACGTGGCCGGGCAGTCGTTCCCACCGTGACTTCACCAACTCCAGGTCGGCATCAACGGCGGTGACGGCAGCGGGTGGCGGAGGTTCGGGCGGGAACGGCAGAGACGGTTTCTCTGCTATCGCGACGGCGGCGGGCACCTTGGACGGTGCCCTGCGGCGAACCGGCCTGACGGCCGGCGCTTCCGGCGGGAAAACGACTTGTTGCGGCGGGTCGGGCACCAGGGCGGCTGGTAGCACACTCGGCGGGGGAAGCGGGACAGCGACCTCATTGTTCGGAGCGGGCGGTGGTGGGAGCGGTGGACTGGGTAGAGTCCGGCCGAGAACCATCGTGAGTCGCTGCTCGGCCATGTCGCGGGTGAGCTTGAACTCGTCCCGTCCGAGCACCCGCATGACCCGGTCGTACCAGTCCGTCGCCTCCGCCCGCCCGTGTTCCTCGGTACGCATCGCGAACAGTTGCCGTACCAGTACCAGCAACTCGAACGCTTCTTCCTCCGACGGCCGCTGTTCAAGGGCATCGATCGCCGGTGGGATGCCCGCCACCAGTTCCTCTGCCCAGTCGAGAGCGAGCGGGGGCGTTGGCAACGGCCAGAACAGTGCTTCCCGCCACTCTCCCCGCCGCGCCTCGGGTAGCTGTGCCAACACGTCCATCGGGATGCGACCGTTGACGTCCTTCAACTCCCAGACGGTACAGTGCCGGGGCAGATCCTCCTGGTAGGTGTCGAACGCCAATAGGTTCGAGCGAACCTGCACGTTGCTCAGGGCGAGGCGGGTCATGGTGTGCAACGTGCTTGACGGGAGAGGGTTTATCAGGTGGTGGGCAGTTGGAAGCCGAGTTTGAGCGACTGAACCCAGTCCTCGGTGGTTCGACCTGACTGGGTTGGCCTGTAGTGGTCGTGGTTGAAGTTCTTCACCCCGACCGCCCGCACTTGCAGGGTCAGGTGGCGATCGACCCGGAACCCGACCCGGAGCCACGACTCCGATCGCACCACCGGCACGGTGATCACCTTGAGCAACCGGCCCGACGGTTGGGTCACGTCGTCGGTCTGTTCGCACACCAGCAGTCGCGCCACCCCGCCGGACGTGTTCGTCACGAACAGCCGCACTTCTTCCCTATGGTCGAACCGTACTGGGTCGCCTTGCCGGAACACTGGCAGGAACCGCCCTTCCCCCTCGGCCCCGGCCAGACGCACCCCGACGCTCGCGGCGAACGTGGCTGCCGCCCCCTGCCCGGCGAGCAAGGCCGCCCCGATGGCGGTGGCGTTGCCGATGTCGTCCAGACCTCCGCCCGCACTCCGCGGGACCAGCCGCGGGGGGAGCCGCAGGCTGGCCGTCAGCTTGGCGGCATACTCCTCCCCCAACCGCTCCCGCACCTCGCGGACGTTGCAGGTGCCGCCCGACAGGAATAGCCGGGATAACGTCCGGGGAGTCACCCCGCTGGCGTCGAGCACCCGCGCCAGCCGGGCGATTCCCCCGCACAAGTCCGCCCGAATCAGGTCGGCGAACGTCGGCCGGGTGAGTTCGTACTCCAGCGCGCCGTGGTTGAGGAAGTCGAGGACGGTCACGTCCCCCATCTCCCGCTGGCTCAGCACCTCTTTCGCCCGCACCGCCTGGTCGAGTACCAACCGCCCCCACCGGGTGCGGTCCAGCACCCCTTCGGCCGTGAGGGTGCTGATCATCGGGTCGTCCGTGTGGCTGTTGAGAAACCCGTTGACCGACTGCTCGGCGATCATGCGGTCGAAGTGGGTGCCGCCGCGGTGCCAGCCGTCCACCTCTCGGGTGCGGGCGATGCCGTCCCGCACCTCCACCGCCGCCACGTCCAGGCTGCCCCCACCCCAGTCGAACACCGCCGACACCCCGGTCGTCGGCTGGCCGATTAGACCGGCGTAGATGGCCGCGATCGGCTCGAAGAAGAAGTGCGTGACCTCGATCCCCGCGTGGCGGAAGGCGGTGTGCAGGCGGGCGCGGGCGGCCGGCGGGTAGTGGACCGGGATGGTGACGGCGGCCTTCTCGAGCGGTGCCTTCGGGAAGCTCTTCAGGACCGCCTGTCGAAGGCTCCGCAGGAAGTCCGCCACCGCCTCGATCGGCTCCTTCGTCTGACCGTCGCCCAGATCGATCGCCTCCTCGGACGTCAGGGACCACTTGAGCGGCACCGGAAAGCGGACGGCCGGGGTGGTGGTGAACGCCGCATAGCCGGAGGCCACCGGGCGGCCGTCGCGGTAGGCGATGGCGGTGGGCAGTTGGTATACCTGCTCGCCCTGCCGGCCGGAGAACGCTGCCAGTTGGACGGCCTTGCCGTCGAAGTAGGCGACGCGAGTGTTGGTGGTGCCGAAATCGATACCGAAGCTGGGCGTCATGGTGTGAGTCTGGGGTGTTGGATCACGGGGGCGACTGTGGAGTCACCCCGGCCGCCCGGAGGGACTCGTAGATCTCCTTCAGCCACTTGCGGATGATCTTCTCCTCGGGCGTCTTGGCGCGGTCTACGAACTCCGCCTCGGAAGCTTGAGTGACCAGCGGACCGAGGTCGCCCCACAACCGGGCGCGGAACCCGTTCACCGCCGCCTCGGCTTGCAGTCTGGCGGTGTGAACCTCTTGTTCGGCGGACGCGGCGGCGTGCTCGATCTCCTTCCGTGCCGCGGTCAGTTCTCGTTCGGCGGTGGCGGCACGCTGGCGTGTTTCGGCCAACTCTCGTTCGAGTCGTTGGGCACGGCTTCGTTCCTCGGCGGTCAACTCCTGTTCCGCTTCCAGTTTCCGCCGGACCAGTGCGAGTTCTTCTCGAACGGTGTTGGTGGCTGATTGTTCCAGCCGCCCGACCCGCTCGGCCAATTGGTGCATCTGCCCCCGGACGATGTCGTTCAGGGACTGGACGAGTCCCTTCAGCCCGTCTACGAGCGGGGCGGCAGACTCTCCACCCGCCGACTCCGGCTTCCTCTTGGTCTTCGACGGTTTTGCCGGCCCGTCGACCTCCGGCGGTGGAACTGGTTGCGGTTCATCCGGCGACACCGGCTTGGGTGACACTCCGACTGTGTCTACCGTGGTGGTAACCGACTCCAGCGGGACCGGCGGGACCGGCGGGACCGGCGGAGCCGAAGGCACTACCGCCGGTGACTGGGTTGGGGGTACCCTGGGCTGCGGGGTTAATCGCGGTGGGGACTGAGCCGGCATTTCCCGTAACTGTGCTGCTAGTCGCTCAGCCTGCTCACGGAGAGAGTCTGACCACTTCCCCTTCAGCCAGTCCAATAGCGCCGCCCGGTCGAGGCGGGGCAATTCCTCCCACCCGACACACTGGCTCAGGGTGGCACCCAGTGAGGTTTTCTGGTCGGGGGCGGTATCCTTAATCGACTCTGCGATCTCCTGTGAACGAAAGTCGCGTGAGAGACACCAAGCTGATAACACAGGCCAAAGAAGTTCGCCCTTCTTCAGAGTTCCCAACAGCCTCTTTTTGCTGCCCGCTTTGGTTGTGGCGAGTTCGCAGAGTATTTCCTGCCGTTCGCGCTGGTTTTCCAGTGCCTTCCACCCGCCTTTGATGCAAAACGCATCAACAAGCGGGATGAGGAACGCTTTGCTCCTGATTAGTTCATCCGCATTCCTCAACTTCGACAGTAAAAAGTCACGCGACTCCGCCGTGGCTAGTAGTTCGGCTACTAGTTGCCTCGCCTCTTCGGTGGGAACGGCCGTCTCCTTATTCTTCGCACGCTCCACCCGGCCTAGCAGTTCGACCCAGCGGTCTTGCACTCTCACGGCACAGCTCCTTATGGCCGGGTGACTGTCACCGCTCGGCCAGGATCACTTCAGTCATCCACTCCGGACCATCTTGTTGCGTGGCCTGCCAGGCGGCCAAGAAGTCCGCATGCACGCGGGTGAACCGGGCGACGAGCAGCGGGAGGGCGGTGTAGAACCCCCGCCCCCGATGCCGCACGCTCTCCCAGTCCGCTCCGCATCGGTCGCCCGCCGCCAGTTCCAGAACGGCCCGCACCAGTGCGACGTCGTCCTCGTGCAGCACTGCCGGCGGCGGACCGAGTGATGGCACGGGCCGGGGAGTCCATTGAGGGAGCGGGGTTCGCACGAACCGCCCGGCCGTTCGAATCACTTCCGCCCACCGACGGTGGGAGGGCCACACGCCCTCGAGCGTCGAATCGGACGGTAACTCGCCACGCAACAGGTCGATCAACTCCCGTAGCAACACCCCCTCTGAGTATGCAACCCCAACTGGGCCGGCGCGGAGGTGACGCCGCAAGAGGTCGCCGGCGTCCTCCACCTGTTGTGAACGGTGCGTCGGCCGGTTCGGATTCGCCCGTGCATACCGATACCAGCACTCGGCATTTACCCCCCAGGAGTCCGGATGTTCGTTCAGCCGATCACGCACCTGTTCCACGCGGGCGAAGTCCCAGACTCCGCCGCTTCTCACCCCGAGCAACTCGGCGAGTGGGACAGCGGCAAGCACGTCACCACGGGCGGCGAGTTGCGTGACGGCGGCAACCAAACCGTCCGGCAGTGGTGTGCCGGCGGCTAGGCACACCCGTCCGGCGGTCAGCGGCAACGGATCCGCCCACGGAGTCGCCGCGAACAGGGTCAAGCAATGTTCGACCAGCCCCGCCACAGGGCGTTCGGCTGCGGCCGCGGCATTGAGTTGCCCGAGCAGCACCTCGACGGGTGATTGTTCTGGGGGCGGGGGCGGGGGCGGGGCTGGTTCACCCTCCAGAATGGCCACGTCCGCCCACCGCCCGCCGACGAACGCTTGCACTCGCCCGCCACAGTCCCCGAACGAATCTCGCCAGCGGTGCAGTTCGACTTCGAACACCCGCGGCGGGTCACCGACTCCATGCCCGTAGAAGATCTGGACCCCGCTACTGTGCCGCGTCACCAATCGCCCGTCGGAAGTCGCCGGAGGGGTGACGAACTCCAGCCGTAACAGATGGTTCAACCCGACCGCGCGGAGGTCGACACCGCGAACCGGCAGCGGTTGCCAGCCGCCGAACCCGTCCGGGCCGATCAGGCACCCGCGGGTGACGGCCAACCTGGCCCGCACCTCCCACCCGTCAGAGTGTCGGGCGACCACCCCCGGCGACGTTTCCGGAGCGGTGGACCTCAATAAGAACACGCCCCGGCCTTCCTCGCGCACGTCAGTGCCTTCGGCCGGCGTGAATCGGCCACCGACCCCCGACACCCGCACGGCAGTGGTCGAGCCAGGGTGAACTGTGTCAGGCACCTCGGCGAGCGTGACTGCAGGCAACCGGATGAACGACACGCCGGGGACGTGGCGGTCCGGGTGCGACGGCCATCGCAGGGACAGGGTGAACCGGCCGGTAAGCATCCCCACTTCCGGGATCGCGTTCAGATTAAGCGGGCGGCCGTCGCGGAGCGTCACGCGGTGGGGAAGACTTCGCCCACTGTTGGAGATGACGAGTTCAGCCCCCGTCGATCCGCCCGACACCACCGGCAGAGCCCCGACGTATACCGGCTCCTCACCGAGCCACCGCAACCCGACCGGGGGCGGTGAGGAGAGTTCCAACCGGGCGGTCGGGTCGTGATCACTCACCCGGTAGCCGGGGATGGTCGCCCCGGCCGTCACTCGCACCCGACGGCCGGTCCACCCCACCCACCCGACCGGCCGCACGTCGATCTCACCGACCACGTGAACCCCGGCCACCACCCCTCGGGCGAGCGCCAGGTATTCGCCCGGGTGGAGCGCGTCTGGGTCGCCCGGATCCACCAACTCGCCGCTCGGGTGGAACAGCACCACCGGGCCGACGGGCAGTGGCATCTCGAACTCCCAACGCTGGGTCGACACGTCGCCCCCGGACTGATGGAACTCGATGCGGTAGGACGCAACCGGCCAGAGCGGACTGCTCTCCCGCTCCGGAGTCCTGCTCCGGCTCGCGGTGAGGGTGACGGTCGGCTGGTCGCCCACCGCCCAGGTGACCTTCCGGACGGACGGCGAGAGGTGTTGTTCGGGGAGGACGCCGACGACTTGTTGCAGATCCACTTGCCATACGATCCGTGGCGGCACCACCCGCGGCGGGGTGTCACCCGTCGGCAACGGTTCGTCCTCGAGGCGGCCGGCCAGCCACCCGAGCACCCCGATCGCCGCCCCGTCCGCCAACCCGACCAGTCGGCCCAACCGCCAGTGAACGAACCCGGCCCCGCGACGGGCCAACTCGGCGTGGACGTCGTCCCCCCACTCCAGGGCTTCGTACCGCCCGCACGCGGCCGTCTCGAACGACACCGCCGACACTCCGAGGAGCCACCCCCAGCCGGCCTCCCGGTCGAGCCGCCGCAGCCAACCAAGGAAGTGCCGGGAGAACACGCCTTCCCAACGGTCTCTGGGAATGCCCCCTTCGAACCCGGCCAACGAGCCACCGCCGATGGCCCAGGCGATGAGTTGTTCCGCCAGGGCGTCCGCTGCCCTTCCTGGTTGCCCCGGTCCACCGCCGGCGGTGAACACCCAGTTGCGCCGGACCAACTCCTGAACTTCGGCGACCGAGACGTAGTCTCCGTCGTCACTGATGCGGCGGGCGGTCAGGTAGTCCCGGCCCGCCTGTCGGAGTTGCCACGTTGAAAATCGGTTGACGCAACCGACGATGTAGCAGCCGCCGTCCGCGCGGTGTCGTAGTCGGGGCATGGGCGCTACTCCGGCATAACAAGGTTTGGGTACGCATGGGCGATCATTTCGACCAGAGAGTCGGCGGTCATTTACAACGGCCACTCAAGCGAGAGCACGAAGTCAGAGTTGAGTACGGTAGCCGTCTAACGCATCGAACACGGCCTCGTGGGCCGTCCACCCGTCCAGGACGGGGTCCGGGTCGTACCCCAAGTAGGCGGCCGTCGGCGGGGGCGGGGTGTCGGCCAACAGATCCCGGCCGCCGGCCCGGCCGACCACCAAGCAGGCGTGCCGGTGGCGGGTGAGGAGCACGCACAGCCGCCCCGGGTCGAGGTGGAACGGGTCGGCCTCGGCCAGCCCGGACAGGGGATGCCACACCAGCGTCACCGCAAACTCCAGCCCCTGCAGTTTGTTCGCCGTCTCCACCACCACCCCGCCCAGTCCCCGGTCGGCCAGCGCCGCCCGCACCCGGTCCCGCTGGGCGGTGTGGCTCACCCCCACGGCCACCTGGCTCGGGGCCAAGGGCTGGGGCGCGGGGTGCCGCTCGCACCGGGCGGTCACCCCCCGCTCGAACAACCGGGCCGTCAGGTCGGCGATCACCCCCGCCGCCTCCGGGTCGGCCGGCAGTACGGCCGCCCGCGGCAGTTCGACGTGCGCCCACCCGGACCCGGCCGCGGTGTCGAGGACGGGGTCCAGCCGATGCACCCCACGCCGCCCGAGCCGCAGGTCCCGCACCCCCGATCGGACCGCCGGGGCGAACGCCAGGTCGGGGTAGAACGCCCGGGCCACCGCCGCCGCCCGCGGGTCGAGCCGGCGGGTGACGGGGAGCGGGAACACGGGGGTGGACGGGTGGTTCCGCCTGAGCACCCCGACGGCCGTCTGCAGCGGGTCCTCGGCCAGCCCCCGCCACCGCCCCGGATCGGCGGACGTGGCGAACGGGTTAATCTGCCCCGCGTCCCCCACCAGCAGGTGCACCGGGGCCAGCCCGCCGACGGCGAAGTACTTGGCCGCGTCCGCCTGGTACGCCTCGTCCACCAGCAGGAGGTCGAACGGGGCGAGGTCGCCGCGGGCGAAGGCGTCCCCGAGCTTGCTCAGCGTGCCGACCACCAGCTCCCGCCCGCTGGCGTCCTTGGCCGTGGCCGTCCGCACCCCGGCCAGGGCGGCGGCGGCCGGCGGCAGCGTCACGTCGGCGGCCGGGACGAAGGTGACGGTGCGGTCGGCGTGGCCGTGGCAGTGCCGCTCGGCGACCGCCCGCACCAGCCCGAACGCCTGCTCGTTGGTCGGGGCGGCCACCGCCACCCGCCGCCCCGCCCGCCGGGCGGCGTCCAACGCCGACACCACCAGGTGGCTCTTCCCCGCCCCGGCCGGGGCCGGCACCACCACCCCGCGGGGGGCCGGGCCGGCGGCCAGGGCGGCGTGGATGGCCGCGGCCACCGCCGCGTCGGCGGCGGCCACCACCGCGGCGTCGTACACGCCGTCACCTTGGTCCGCGTGCGGTGCGGGCATCGGGTCACGCCTCGTGGTCATTGGGATCCTCCAGCGGGGTGGGAGGCGGCGACGCGGCCTGGTGGGTCCAGGGCGTCTCGGCGGGCAACTTGACGACGTACCCGTCGCCCGTCGAGAAGACCGAGAAGCACGCCCCGGCCCCCACCCCCGGCAGCCGGGCCTTGCCGCTCGAGGTCATCCGCTTGAGCACCACCTCCGCACCGCCGTCCGGGGTCGGGCGGACGCTCTCCACCTGGTACTCCCGCCCGCCGGCCTGCTCGCTCCACCACAGCTCGCGGCCGGGCGGGATGAGACACGGGTCGGGCGAGACGAGGATGACCCGCGGCCGACCGACCGCCCGCTTGAGCCCCGGCTCGGTGTGGTGCGGGTCGACCGCCGCCACCGTCCCGCGGACGGCCCGGTCGGCGAGCACGGCGGCGGCCATCCGCAGCGGGTCGTCGCACGCCTCCTCCGCCGCCAGCCGCCGCCCCGCCTCCTCCAGTTGCATCAGGGTGTAAGCCGCCTGCCGCGGCGTCTGCCGGGTCCGCCGCAGCCCTCCGCGGGCCAGCCAGTCGACGTGCCGGGTGTACGCCGCCCGGTCGTCGTCCCACCGCCGGCCGACCGAGCGGGCCGCGGGCAGGGCCGCCTCCCGGTCCCGGCACCGCCACACGGCGTCCCACGCCCGCCGCAGCAGCGGGCGGTAGTGGGCGGCGACCGGCCCGAGCAGCGGACGGACGGCGTCCGGGCCAGTCGCCCCGGCCCGGGCGGCGTTGAACCGCTCGACCAGGCCGGCCAGCGTCTGCTCGTCGGCGGCGTCCGGGGTCGGGCCGACCGGGAGCAGCTCGGCGGCGGCCGCGGCGGCCAGCCCGCAAACCCCGTCCGGCGGGTCGACCGCCGCGTCCAGGGCGGAGAGCGACTCCGCCTCGACGGCCGACAGCGGGACGGTCCAGTGGGCGTTCACCAGGTCGGTCAGGGCGACCACCAGCTGCTGACCGGGGACGGCCGCGTGCTCCCACAGGAACCGCAGGTGGCGGCCGAGCCGCACCAGCTCCGGGTCGGCCGCCCGCGGGCCGTCGGCCGGCAGGTAGGCCAGCCGGCGGCCGAGCCGGCCGAGCAGCTCGACGGTGGCCCGGTTGGCCACCACCACCTGCGGGGCGGTGCGGGCGACGGTGAACGAGTCGTCCTCCCGGCGGAACCGCTCCCGGTCCCGGGCGTGGGCCTCGAACCGCGGGTTGAACCAGCGGGCGAACGGCAGGAGGGCGGCGAACGCGAGGTCGCGGTTCCGCGGCTCGCCGGCCACGCTCATGTGTGGGGCGGCGTGGGCCTCCCCCCAGCCGAGGGCGGCGACGGCGAACGGCTCGCCGCCGAGCTGCCAGGCGACCACCGCCAGCGGGGCGTCGGCCAGCCGGCGGTGGCGGACGGCGGCGCGGCGGACCGCCCGGCCGAGGGCGAACGCGCGGGCGGCGAGGGCGACGTCCAGGTGGTTCACGACGGGCTCCCGGGGGGCGGCGGCAGGGCCGCGTCGATCAGCCGGCCGGCGCGGGCGAGCAGCTCGGCGGCCGGGGCTTCAGCCGGGGCGGGGGCGGCCCCGCGGGTGAGGGCGGCCGCCCGGCCGAGGGTGAGCACCCCGGGGAGCAGCCGCCCGGCGGCCGGGCCGAGGGCGCACGGGGATTGTGCGGCCACCGCCCGAGCCCGGCAGAAGCGGGCGTTCCCGCAGGTGCCCAGGCAGCCGGGGGAGTAGGCCGTACCGATCTGGTCGGCGACGGCGTCCAGCGCGTCGAGGCGGGAACGCTCGTCGGCGTGGCGGTCGGCGACCGGGGCGAAGGTGAGCCCGGGCGGCGCGGCCGCGGCCACGTCGGCCGCGGCCGGAACCGCCGCCAGCACCCGCTCGACCCGCCGCACCCGGCCGGCCACGTTCACCTCGGACACCACCGGGGTGAGGCCGACGTTGTGCGGGGTGACGACGAACGCCCGGTCGTCCACCCGCTCCGGCTTGCCCCCGAGCCGGTCCACCGCCCCGCGGGCGAGGTGCACGTACACCGCCGCCTGGTCGAGGGCCGCGCCGAGCTGGTCCGCGTCGACCCGCCCGTCCACCCGCGGGAACGACTTCACCTCGCCCACCCGCAGCGGGGCGGCCGGCGGGGCGGCCAGCAGGTCGGCCTCGAAGTGGGCGGGGAGCCCGCCCACCGCGGCGGGCAGCACCGCCCCGTCGAGCAGGCGGGGGGCGGCCGGGTCGGCGGCGAGGGCGGCCCGCAGGCGGTCGGCGGTGGCAGCGGCCCGGGCGGGCATGCGGGCGGGGCCGGCCGGGAACCCGCCGCGGAGGTCGACCGCCTTGGCGTCGGCGGGCAGCCCGAGCGGGTCGCGTAGGAGTTGCAGGGCGAGGGCGTGGCCGTCGGCCCGCAGCCGCCGCTCGAACGCCAGCCCGCGGTTGATGGCGAACGGCGACTGGCCGAACGGGGAAGCCAGGGCGGTGCCGGCGAGCAGGCGGTCGAAGTCCACCCCGGCGGCGAACCCGAGGGTGGCGAGCGGGCAGTCGGTGTGCCGGGCGTACGCGGCCAACACCCGCACGCTCGGCGACACCCGCTTCCCACCGCCGCGGATGGCGGCCAGTCGGCGCTCGAGCGGGTCGGCGGTGTGAGGGAGGGCCGTCATGGGCGAGGCAGGTTCGGCCCGGAGGCCGATCTGTCCTGTGGGGGTGACCGAGTCGGGCGAACGCGCGGTGTTCGCACCTGCCGGACCCGGCCGCGTGTCGGCGGTGGGGTGCGGGCCGGCCTATACAACCGGCGTGCCAAACGCTGGCGGGCGCCCGGCCGCGTGGTAGAATGTCGCCCGCCGTAACGTGTTACGACCACGAATTCGATCCGGCCGGCGGATGCCGGCCCCCGGGTCGGCCCGTAACCCGGTTTCCGCCCCCACCAACCGATTGGTGCCCCGTGCCGCGACGGCGAGTCCTGGCGAGCTGGATCGGCAGCAACGACCTCGCGGCGATGGCGCGGGCGGGCGACGCGGCCCTCCGAGACCGCGTGCTCGAGGCGTGCCGCCTCAGGACGGTGGACGGCGACGGCGACGGCCCGCTGGCCACGGCGGTCCGGGTCGGCCGGTTCGACCACGTCCACGTGCTCAGCAACTACCCGGCGGACCTGAACGCCGAGTACCACCGCTGGCTGGGGGCCGGGGCCGGCTGCACCGTCCACCCGGTGACCCTCACCGGCCCGACCGACTACGGATCCATCTTCGCCGCCGTCGATGGGGTGATGGGCGAGGTCGTCCCGGTGGCAGCCGGGGCCGAGTGGAACATCCTGCTCAGCCCGGGCACCCCGGCCATGACCGCCGTCTGGGTGCTCCTGGGGAAGAGCCGCTACCCGGCCCGGTTCTTCCAAACGTACCGCGGCGAACTGACCGAGGCGGTCATCCCGTACGACCTGCTCACCGACTACCTGCCCGCGGTGCTGCGGGAGCCGGACGCGCACCTCCAACGGGCCGCCGAGGCCGCCGGGACCGACCCGGGCGGGTTCGAGGGGATCGTCGGCCGGAGCCCGGCCGTCCGGGCCGCCAAGCGGCTGGCCGCCCGGGCGGCGGTGCGGGACGTGACCGTGCTCCTGCTGGGCGCGAGCGGCACCGGCAAGGAGGCGTTCGCCCGCGCCATCCACGAGACCAGCCACCGCAAGGACGGCCCGTTCGTGGCGGTCAACTGCGGGGCGATCCCGACGGAGTTGCAGGAGGCCGAGCTGTTCGGCCACACCAAGGGGGCGTTCACCGGGGCGGACCGCGAGCGGGCCGGGGCGTTCGCCCGGGCGGACGGCGGCACCCTGTTCCTGGACGAGTTGGGCGAGTGCCCGGCCGCCCTCCAGGTGAAGCTGCTGCGGGTGCTCCAGCCGCCCGACGGCCAGGGGCCGTGCTGCCGGCGGTTCGAGCTGGTGGGGGGGAAGGCGCACACCGCCGACGTCCGCATCGTCGCCGCCACCAAACGCGACCTGCCCCGAGAGATCGCGGCCGGCCGCTTCCGCGAGGACCTGTACTACCGGCTGAGCGTGATCGAGATCCCCCTCCCGCCGCTGGCCGAGCGGGCGGAGGACGTCCCGCTCCTGGTCGACCACCTGCTGGCCCGGGTGAACGCCGACTTCGCCCGCCACGAGCCGGGCTACCGCCACAAACGGCTTTCCCCCGCCGCCAAATCGTTTCTGGTCCGGCAGCCGTGGCCGGGCAACGTCCGCCAGCTGCACAACCTGCTGGTCCGGGCCGCCGTGCTGACCGACGGCGAGGAGATCGACCGCACCGACTTGGAGTCGGTCACCGGGACGGCGGCCCGCCCGGCCTCGCTCCTGGACTGTCCGCTCGGAGACGGGTTCGACATCGACGAACACGTCAAGGCTGTACACCGCCACTTCTTGCGGCGGGCGATGACCGAGGCGGGGGGGAACAAGGCGCAAGCCGCTCGCCTGCTCGGCATGAAGCACTACCAGACTCTGTCCGCCCAGCTGGAGCGGCTGGGGGTGGAGTGGGACGAGCCTTCGGGGTGAACCGGCGCATCACTTGCTTTAGCCGCCCCTTCACCTTTGGGCCGGATCAGCCGAGGACGTCTCCCTTGCCAACGAGCTACCAACCCTCTCCGGTCAATCCTCGCTGAAGCCAAGCCGATGCCCACTCACTCCACTGCTTCCGCCACGCCCAACCCGAACGCCGATCGGCCACGGTCACCGAACTTTCACTTTCTTGCCGCACACGACGCGCTGCTGGAGCGGTACGCTTCCTTGGCCGAGCGGTACCTGTTCGACGACCCGAACACCGCCCTCATCAAGCTCCGCCAGTTCGCCGAGCTGCTCGCCCGGCTGGCCTGCGCCAACATCGGCGTCCCCAGTTCACCGGCCGACGAGCAGGTGAGGGTGCTGGCCACCCTGCGGGATCGTGGGGTGGTGACCGGCGACACCCTTGACCTGTTCCACGCCATCCGTCGGGCGGGAAACACCGCCAACCACGAGGGCACCGGCACTCGGGGCGATGCCCTGCACCACCTCCGCATGGCCCGGCAGCTGGCGGTCTGGTTCGACCGCGCATTCGGGCGTCGCTCCCACCCCTACGGGCCGTTCGTTCCGCCGCCCAACCCAGGCGACGCTACCGCCGCCCTCACTGCCGAACTGGATCGCCTGCGGAAGGAAGCGACCGAGCAGCGGGCGGAGGCGGAGAAACACAAGCTGACCGTCGCCGAGGCGGCCGAAGCCGAGCGGATCGCCGCGGCCGAGGCGGAGCGGGCTTACGCCGATCTGAACACCGCCCTCTCCCTCGCCGCGGACAGTGAGACCGCGTGGGAGCGGGAGCGGAAGGGGTTCGAGGAGCAGTTGGCCGCCGTTCAGACGGCTGCCGCCCAGAAGCCCAGTGAGGAAGTGGAGAAGGTCCTTGATCGCGTTCGCAAGGCCG
This sequence comes from uncultured Fimbriiglobus sp., assembly GCA_964390195.1. Lineage (GTDB taxonomy): Bacteria > Planctomycetota > Planctomycetia > Gemmatales > Gemmataceae > JALHQU01. Next base: position 27,931 of record CAYMHO010000009.1, read on the forward strand.
CCGCACTGCTGGAGATGGACGAGGCCGCCACCCGACGGCGGATCGACCAGCAGTTGCGGGACGCCGGGTGGGAGGCCGACTCCGAGACGCTTCGCCACTCGCTCGGCGTCCGTCCCCAGAAGGGGAGGAACATGGCGATCGCAGAGTGGCCGACCGCGGAGGGGCCGGCCGACTACGTGCTGTTCCTCGGGCTGACGCCGGTGGCAGCGGTGGAGGCGAAGAAGGCGAACGAGGACGTGAGCGGCAAGTTGGAGCAGGCGAAGCGGTACGGCCGCGGGTTTCAGCTCGAGCCGACGCTCGTCAGCCCCGGTGGGCCGTGGGGCGAGTTCCGCCTGCCGTTCTGCTACTCCACCAACGGTCGAGGCTACCTCCGCCAGCTCGAAACTAAGTCCGGCGTCTGGTTCTGCGACGTTCGCCGGCCGACCAACCACTCGCGGGCACTGGAGAGTTGGCACACCCCGACCGGGCTGGAAGATTTACTCCGGTCCGACGAGGTCGCCGCTCAGGCCAAGTTGGCGGCCGAGCCGACCGACTACCTGCCGCTCCGGGACTACCAGTTGGACGCCGTGCGAAAGGTGGAAACGGAGATCGCCGCCGGGAACCGGGCGATGCTCGTCGCGATGGCCACCGGCACCGGCAAGACGATCACCTGCCTCGGCCTCATCTACCGTCTGCTCAAGGCCGGGCGGTTCCGTCGCATCCTCTTCCTGGTCGACCGCACCTCGCTGGAGCAGCAGGCGTTCGATCGGTTCGAGGCGGTCAAGCTGGAGGGCCTCCGCCCGATCACCCAGATTTACGATGTGATGCGGCTGGGCGACCTCACACCCGAGCCGGACACCCGCCTGCACTTCGGCACCATCCAGGGCATGGTGCGGCGCATCCTCTACGCCGACGACCCTGCCACCGTCCCGACGGTCGACGCCTACGACTGCGTGATCGTGGACGAGTGCCACCGCGGGTACACCGCCGACCGCGAACTCTCCGACGCCGAACTGACGTTCCGCGACGAGGCCGACTACGTCTCCAAGTACCGCCGGGTGCTCGACCACTTCGACGCGGTCAAGGTGGGCCTGACCGCCACCCCGGCCCAGCACACGGTCGACATCTTCGGCCCGCCGGTGTACCAGTACAGCTACCGGCGGGCGGTGCTCGACGGCTGGCTGGTGGACCACGAGCCGCCGCTGCAAATCCGCACCAAACTGGCCACCGACGGCATCCACTGGGAGCCGGGCAGCGTGGTCGAGTACGTCATCCCCCGCCGCGACCCGACCGAGGTGCTCACGTACACCACCCCGGACGCGGTGGACATCGAGATCGACGAGTTCCACCGCCGGGTGGTCACCGAGAACTACAACCGGGTGGTGTGCGGCGTGCTGGCCGAGCAGATCGACCCGTCCCAGCCGGGCAAGACCCTCATCTTCTGCGTGAACGACGCCCACGCCGACCTGGTCGTCTCGCTGCTGAAGAAGGCGTTCGCGGCACGGTACGAGGAGGTCGAAGACGATGCCGTCATGAAGATCACCGGCAAGTCCGACAAGCCCCTCAAGCTGATCAAGCGGCTCCAGAACGAGCGGCTGCCGAGTGTCGCCGTCACGGTGGACCTGCTCACCACCGGCACCGACGTGCCGGCCCTCACCAACCTCGTCTTCCTCCGCCGAGTCCGGAGTCGCATCCTGTACGAGCAGATGCTCGGCCGCGGCACCCGCCTCTGCCCGGACCTGTTCGGCCCGACCCAGGACAAGAGTTGCTTCCGCGTGTTCGACGCGGTGAACCTGTACGCCGCCCTCCTGCCGCACTCGGACATGCGGCCGGTCGTCACCCGCCCGAACCTGCCATTCGCCCAACTCGCCGCCGAACTCGACACCTTGACCGACCCCAACGCCCGTGCCGAAGTCCACGACCAGTTCCTGGCGAAGCTGCGCGCGAAGCGGCGGGTATTGGAGTCGAACGAGGTGAACGCCGACGGCTGCCGGCGGCTGACCGGCCTCACGCCGGCCGACCTCGTCACTCACTTCGCGACGCTCACCCCGGATCAGGCGTGCGACTTCTTCCGGGCCAATCCCAAGCTGCCCGAGTTCCTCGACCTCGCCAAACTTGAACCGGAAAGACTCCTGCTCTCCGGTCACTCCGATGAACTGGTGAGCGCGGAACACGGGTACGGTGAAGGCCAACAGCGACCGGCCGACTACCTCGAATCCTTCCGCGAGTTCGTCACCGCCAACCGCGACAAGCTCGCCGCCCTGTCGCTCGTCGCCACCCGCCCGCGGGAACTCACCCGGACGGCGCTGAAGGAACTGCGGGCCGCCCTGCACGAGGCCGGGTTCACCGAAACGCACTTGCAGACCGCGTGGCGGGACACCCGCAACGAGGACATCGTCGCCACCCTCATCGGGCACATCCGGCACGTCATGACCGGCGAACCGCTCCTCCCCTACAAAGAGCGGGTTGCCGCCGCCATGAAGAAGGTGCTCGCCTCCCGCCCGTGGAAACCGCCGCAGCGGAAGTGGCTGGAACGGATCGGCAAGCAACTGGAAACGGACACCGTGGTGGACCGGCAGGCGTTCGACCAGGGCCAGTTCCAGGCCGAAGGCGGGTTCACCCGGTTGAACAAGGTGTTCGACAACGAACTCGAAGCCATCCTCGGTCAGATCGTGGACGCCATCTGGCCCACCGCCGCGTGACGACGGAGCGTACCCGTGGCCACCACGCAAGACATCGTGGCGAAGCTGTGGAACCTGTGCAACATCCTCAAGGATGACGGGGTCCATTACTCGCACTACGTCGCCGAACTGACCTACCTGCTGTTCCTGAAGATGCTCAAGGAGACCGGCCAGGAGACCATCCTGCCGGCAGGCTACCGCTGGGACGACCTGAAGGGCAAGGGCGGGCACGAGCAGTTCGCCTTCTACCGCGCCCTGCTCGTTCACCTGGGTAACGAAGGGCGTGGGCAGATCCAAGAGATCTTTGCGAACTCGTCCACCCACTTGCGGCAGCCGAAGGATCTGGCCGCACTCGTCACCGGCCTCGACGCCCTCGACTGGTACGACGCCAAGGCCGACCCGGACGGGCTGGGCAAGATGTACGAGGGGCTGCTGGAGAAGAACGCGGCCGAGAAGAAGAGCGGGGCCGGGCAGTACTTCACCCCCCGCCCGCTCATCCAGAGCGTCGTCTCGCTGGTGAAGCCGCGGGCCGGCGAGGTGATCCAGGACCCGGCGGCCGGCACCGGCGGCTTCCTCATCGCCGCCCACGAGTACATCCGCGACCACACCGACAACCTGTTCGACCTGCCCGAGAAGGGGCAGACGTTCCAGCGGAAGAGGGCGTACATCGGCCTGGAGTTGGTGCAGGAGACGCACCGCCTGCTGCTCATGAACGCCATGCTGCACGGCATCGAAAGCCCGCTGCACCTGGGCGATGCCCTCGGCGACGCCGGCAAGGGGCTGCCGAAGGCCGACGTGATCCTGACCAACCCGCCGTTCGGCACCAAGAAGGGCGGCGGGCTGCCCACCCGCGACGACCTCACCTTCCCCACCAGCAACAAGCAACTCTGCTTCCTCCAGCACATCTACCGCGGCTTGAAGCCAGGCGGGCGGGCAGCGGTGGTGCTGCCGGACAACGTGCTGTTTGACGAGGATCGTGTAGGGGGGGACGTTCTCCGCGACTTGATGGACAAGTGCGACCTGCACACCATCCTGCGGCTGCCCACCGGGATCTTCTACGCCCAGGGGGTAAAGACCAACGTGCTCTTCTTCCGCAAGGGGGAGTCGAAGGACACCGGCAACACGCGGGCGGTGTGGGTGTACGACTTGCGGACCAACATGCCCGCCTTCGGCAAACGCACCCCGCTCACCCGCGAGCACTTCGCCCCGTTCGAGGCCGCTTTCGGCCCCGACCCACACGGCCAGAGCAAGCGGAAGGACGAGGGGGAGGAGGGGCGGTTCCGCAGGTTCACCCGCGAGCAGGTCGCCGCCCGCGGCGACAACCTGGACATCACCTGGCTGCGGGACGAGAACGCCACCCACGCCGACGACCTCCCCGAACCGGAAGAGATCGCCGCCCGCATCACCGATCGCCTGCGGACGGCCCTGACCGAGATGCAGAAGCTGACCGCCGACCTCGACGCGAACGGAGTCGCACCATGACGGACGATCTGCCCCAAGGATGGGCGTGGGCGACGTTGGGGGAGCTAGTTAGTTCCAAACCAAACGCAATGACTGACGGCCCGTTTGGGAGCAAGCTCAAGTCTGAGCACTACACGTCGAGTGGTGTCAGAGTCATTCGTCTTGGCAACATTGGGGCGGGCATCTTTCACAATCACGACCAAGCGTTTATCGACCATGCTCGGTACGAAACACTGCGAAAGCATGAAGTTCGGCCAGGCGACTTGTTGATCGCGGCTCTCGCAGACCCTGTTGGACGATGCTGCCGAGTTCCACTTGAGATGCAAACTGCGATCGTGAAAGCCGATTGCATTCGTTTCGTTCCGCACGAGGAACTTGAGCCCGTTTTCTTGATGGACTGGCTGAACTCACCTGCCGGCCTTCGTCAATCTGAAGAAACGGCCCACGGTGTTGGTAGGCTGCGGATGAACATGGAGGAGATGAGATCGCTGCGGGTTCCTATGGCTCCGCTGGCGGAGCAGCGGCGAATTGTGGCGAAGATCAAGGAACTGACGGCCCGGAGTCGGGCGGCCCGGACGGCGCTGGCCGAGCTGCCGACGCTGCTGGAACAGTTTCGCCAGAGCGTGCTCGCGTCCGCCTTCCGCGGCGACCTCACCGCCGACTGGCGGGCGAAGAACCCCAACACCGAACCAGCGTCGGTGCTGCTCGACCGCATCCGCGCCGAACGCCGACGCCAGTGGGAACAGAAGTACCCGAAGAAGAAGTACACCGAGCCACGGCCGGTCGATGACAGCGATCTACCGGAGCTTCCCGAAGGCTGGTGCTGGGCGAACTGGAACGAGTTAGCAGAGTGGATCACTTACGGTTTCACTCGCCCGATGCCCCACGTCGAATCCGGACCACGAATCGTTACAGCGAAGAACGTTCAGAACGGCGAGCTTGCTTTTGAAGGGTCTCACCGAACAACTCCCGAAGCTTATACGGCACTTTCCGACAAAGATCGCCCGCTCCCTGGTGACATCCTCATCACCAAGGATGGAACTATTGGGCGTGCCGCCATAGTCCCGGACACGGAACCATTTTGCATCAACCAAAGTGTTGCCGTTGTCTGGATGCGGGGTTGTCCGGCAGACCGCAACTACTTGTTGCGAGTTATTCAGTCGCCACTAACCCAAACGCGGATTGCCGAAGCCGCGCAGGGGATGGCGATCCAACACCTTTCTATCACGGATTTCGGACGATTCCCGCTGCCTCTCCCCCCGATTGCGGAACAATCGCTGCTCGTTAAACGACTTGACGGCAAGCTATCAGCCGTCGAAATAGTGCTTTCCGTGTGCAAGAAGGCACATGCTGAACTCGACCAACTCGACCAATCCATTCTCTCCAAGGCGTTCCGCGGAGAGTTGGTGCCGCAAGACCCGGCCGACGAGCCGGCGGCGGTGCTGCTCGAACGCCTCCGCGCCGCCCAAGCCGAATCGTCAACGAACGGCACATCCCGCCGCAAAGCCAGGAAGTGACCCGATGGACCCCGAACACCTCAACTCCATCCTCGCCCTCGCAACGGGTCTACTCCGGCAAACGACTGCCGACGATTCGCCCCTGAAGCCGACCGACTTCTTCAACGAAGGCTGGATGACCGCGCTGACCCTCGCGGTTGTCAACGACGCCCAGAATCCGCTCGACCTGCCGCCGTTCTCGGTCGCGCAAGGAGGGCACTGGTGGCACGAGGCCGGGCTGCGTTCCCCTTTTCCACGAGAAGGCACCACCTGGGCCGACGCAGTCCTCGGCCACTTCGACCGTCGCACCAAAACCAAGCGTGGCATTCAGTTCCGCACCGATGCCACACAGTTCAACGTCATCGAAGCGAAACTGCACGCGAAGTTGTCAGCCAAGACGACAAACGATCCCGACTTCGATCAGGCGGTGCGTACCGTCGCCAACATGGCGAACGAACTGGCGAGCGCGGGAGTCGAGGCGTCGCAACTCACGTCAGTTCGATTCTCCGTTATCGCTCCAGCCGAGTGTGTCGAGACGCACCGCGCACTGGTGGCCCGCGAAAGCATCGAGCGAAAGGTCCGGGCGAGGATGGACGGTTACAACGAGCCGTGTCGCTCCGCGATGGAGCGATGGTACGAGGGGCCGTTCCGTCGGCTGCTGGATGCGATCCAGTTGGAATGTCTGACTTGGGAAGCAGTGATCGGACAGGTCGAGCGGTTGGCCCCTGATCGGGGGCAGGTGCTCGCCGCGTTCTACCAGCAGTGCCGCTACTTGGCACGTCTCCGCGACCGGGAGGAGTGAGCACGCCATGACCTTCAACGACCTGCTGACAAAAGCCGGATTCGACCTCACAACGCTGATGGTGCTCCGGCACCGTCCGACCGAACCGCAGTTGCGGAAGGTGCTCCCCTGGCTCGCTGCCGAGCGGCCGACGATCTTCAACGCCTACCAGCAGGCCCAGGGGGAACGGGTCGAAAAGGCGATGCAGTCGGCCAAGCACGTCGCCGCATTCATCGGGCGGGAGGCCGGCAAAGCCACGTTCGTTGGTCTGTACCGGCTCGCCGGCTGGAAGTCCATGAAGGTGGACGCGCTGAAGAAACTGCCCGAGATGGCCGAGTTGTACACGTTCGGCATGAAGCCGTCCCTGGAAGACGTGCAACGGGGGTCGGCGTTGTGGTTCGATCTTCAACCGCTCGACTGGCACGCCAACTGGAAGGGTAAGCTGGTCGTTCAATGGCCCGGAAAAGAGCTGTCGTGGTGGCGGTGGGCCGACCGGAACACGTTCGACGTTCACGCCATCCGCGAGGAGAGCGAGTTCGAAGCGGCCATGCCGGCTTGGGATGAACTGGTGGTGAGCTGGGAGGAACTCCATGTGCTTCCCACCCGGTGGAAGCAACGTCTCAAGGAGTGGCGGGGGATCTACTACATCTTCGACACGGCGAGCGGCAAGGGGTACGTCGGCTCGGCGAGCGGGCCGGAGAACATCCTCGGGCGGTGGCTGAACTACGCCGCCAGCGGCCACGGCGGGAACAAACACCTGAAGACCTGCGATACGACGAACTTGGTGTTCTCCATCCTCCAGCGGCTCTCCCCGGACACGCCGGTGGAGGAAGTGGTGCAGGTCGAGAACACCTGGAAGGAGCGGCTGCACACCCGCCACCCGTCCGGCCTGAACGACAACTAACCACGTCCGCGGACACCCGAGCCCCCGGAGGACGCCCATGAGCACCGGAGACGTAAGCGACGAAGGCAACCTGACCGCGGAGGAGACCGCGCGGGATAACCACTTCTTGGACGTGTTCGGAGAGATCGAGGCCGAACTCCAACGGCGTCTGGGGTTAGCCGAGCACCGGCCGCTGGTGCAGATGACTCAACAGTACGAGCGGCGGAACCCCTTCTGGAGGGACGACGCGGAACTCCTCCGCCGGTTCGCCAAAGTCCGAAACATCCTCGCCCACCACCGTAATACGGTGACCCGCTTCCCGTTCGCGGTGTCTCGGAACTCCCTGGCCGCCCTCCGCGGGATCTGCGACCGCCTCCACCACCCGCGGCTCGTGCGCGAGTGGTACGGCTATCCCGACTGTTCCCCCGTGGTGACCGTGCCCCCAGCCCACCCGCTGGACGACGTGCTCCAGTTGGCCTACCGGAATGGGTTCAGCCAGTTCCCGGTCGTGGACGGCGGTCGGTTCCACGGGGTCGTCACCGAGACCGAGGTCACCCGGTGGCTCGGCCGACAACTGCTCGACGGGCGAAACCAGTTCGGGTTCGCCGGGGTGACCGTCGAGCAGGTCATGCGGGAGCGGGAGCCGGACCGGGAGGCTGTCTTCGAGTTCCGCCGGTTCGACGACGCCGTGGAAGAGGTGATGGCCCTGTTCCACCAGCGTCCCGGTTTGGAGGTGGTTTTGCTCACCGAGAGCGGCAACCGCGACACGCCCATCGGCGGGATCATCACCCAGTGGGACGCCGCCCGGTATCCCGATGCGACGCCCGAGTAATTGCCAATCACATAATCGCTCGGCATATGGACATCCGCCAATCCGAACGCTCACTTGCTCGCCGGCGGCAGCGCACGGGCGGCAGGCGGCGGATGGGCCGGCGGTGCGAATTGAAGTTTGGCCACGATGAGGGGCGATTACAACCGCCCGTCGTTCTGACCGCCGCCCCGTCATAACCCCACCCCCCCCTCCCAAAACCTGTCGCAGAGATGCGTGCGAGGCCGCGGTCGGTCAGGGTTCTGGAGCCGAGAAGATTCGGACGGGGGTACCCCTTTTAGGCAGACGCTCGCCCGGTCGCCGTAAGATCGCCGCTGAAGTGAGGGTTCGGCCTGGTCGCCCTCAGCACGCTCGGCACGTCGCCCCGTCGTGGTTAACCCTCCGTTCCCCCTCCCTCACATCTTGACCCCGGACGGGTTGCCCACCTGGCCGGCCGGGTGCGTCCCTGCGCTCGAGTTGCACGGCCCGACACCTTGGCCACCCGGAACCGCGGGTTGCGTCGCGTCTGTGCACTTCATTCCCGCAACCACTTGCGGCCGTTCGGCCCCAGTTCTGCCCGCTCCCAGCCAGGAAATGCAGGTCCCAACCGGAATTCAAAAGTTTTTTCGCCCGTCGTAAGTTCGCGCGCGGCGCAAACTTACGCTGCCGCATGTACTGCCGCCTATAACGCCGCATGTATTGACACATTACCACTCGCGGTTAAAGTCCCCTCTGTCGGACGAAACACCACTCGCAAGGGGAACCGAGATGCACACCACCCCCGTGCAAGCCGCGATGCTTCTCACCCTGTCCACCGGGGTGCGGTGGGCAGTGTGGGCCGGTCAATTGTGCTGCCGATGGGGTCAGAGCTGGGCGCCCGTGCCGTACACCCCGGGCGCCGAGCTGGACACGTTGGCCAGCATGGCCGGTCGGTACACGATGGCCGGTTTCAACAGCAACCGCGAGTAACCACCCGGAAGCGCCGGCCGGGTTCATCCGGCGCACCACCACCCGGCCGCACACCCCGTGCGGCCGCTCGGAGCGAATTCCCATGCGTGCCACCACCACCGCGAGCAAGCCGACCACCCGGAAGAACGGCAAGGCCAGCAAGCCGACCGCGCTGCCGATCGACACCACCACCGCGGAAGACGGGAAATCGCTGATTAGCCGGGTGCGGTCGCACTACGGGTGCGCCGGTTCCAAACTCCGCGCCATGATGAAGGCCGACGGGTTCAACGGCGCGACCATCAGCGAACAGGCCAAGTTGTGGGCGCTCACCCACCCGGCCACCACCGCGAGCGACGAACCGACCGACCCGACGGACATGGAACCGGCCACGAGCGGCGCCGATGAAACGGAGATGGAACCGGCCGCGGTCGATGCCACCCCCGCGAGCGAACCGACCACCGCGAGCGAACCGACCACCACCCCGACGGAACCGGCCGCGAGCGAACCGGCCGCGGCGCCGGCCGACGTCATGCCCGAACCGGAATACCTTCCGGCCGCGGCGCCGGCCGACCTGGCAACGGTTCCCACCCCCACCCCCGCGGCCGCGCCCGTCATCCTGGCACCGACCCCCACCCCCGCGCCCGTCGCTCCGCGCATCATCCCCACCCGGCCGACGTCGGCCGGTCGGTCCGGCAAGGGGGGAACCGACCTGACGGACGCGCACCGTCAGTGGGCAAACCGGCCGGCCGACGAACGGTATTGGACGATTGCCGACGCGCTACAAGCGACGAAACACCACCGTGAAACCGCGCGGGAAGTGTCCTTCCCCTGGGATGCGGCCGCGCTCGCGCCGAGTGAAGACGGCAACGATATTCTTCTCTGCCTTCCGGACGGAACCGAGGCGGTGTTGACGAACTATTCCGCGGGACAGCTCGCGCGGAACGTCTCGGCGCCGATGTCCTACTTGGCAAAGCTGCCGACGGAACTAGCGGTTCAGTGTCTGGAATACGGTCTGTCGGCTGTCTACGGGGGGAAAGACAAGGGTGGGAACGCGCTCATTCACCAGAACGGCACGACGAAACTGCGCTCCCTCACGAGCGACAAGTACGCGCGGTTCTGGAATTGTGAAGTGTTTGAGGCGCTTCTACCGCTGACGTCGCAGGGGTGGCGCACCCCGCCGGCGCGGCCGGCCGGTGTGAACGATCCCCGCTCGCGCCGAGCGGAACCGGCCGACTGTCTCAAGCGATCGGGTGAGTTTTGGGGGACGGTCAAGCCGGGTGAATGGATTTCCCCCGCGGGCATCTATGCCAGCTCGCATGATATGTTCGCGTTCCTCATCAATGAGTATATGCGAATCGACGACGGCACGGCCGACGGGTTGGCGCGTGGGTTTTTCGTGAGTAACTCGGAAGTGGGTGCCGGCGCCCTGAAACTGAAAGCGTTCTGGTACCGTGACGTGTGCTCCAACCACATCGTGTGGGGCGCCGAGCACGTGGTGGAAGTGAACGTTCGGCACGTCGGCACGTTCGACAGCATCCGCACCAAGTTCAACGTGCAAGTGAAGGCCGCGCTCGACAGTTTCACGACGGAAGACCTGGCGGAATCGCAAGCCGTCATCAACCGGGCGCGGAACTACATGCTGTCCACCGCATCCGACTCGGCCACCGCACGCAAGGAAGTGCTCAACGCGCTGATTTCCGCGGTGTCGGGTGGCCGCACCCTGAAACCGGCATCGGGCATTTCGGTCGGCATGTTCGATAAGGCCATCGAGTATGCCGTGCAATTCCAGGACGTGGACAAAGTTTCCCCCCTGAGTCTGTGGGGGGTGGTCAACGGGTTGACGCGCTACAGTCAGTCGGCCGATGTGGGCGCCGACCATGCCGACGAACGGGCGCGGGTTGATTCGCTGACGGCCAAACTCATGAAGCTTGTCGGCGCCGACACTCCCGCGGTCGCGGTCTGACGTTCGCAGTTCCCCACCCCACCCGGCCGGCCGGGTGGGGTTTATTCCCGTCCGTTCCTTCCCCCTGGCACACCACCCCCGCGAGCGATTCCCCCATGCGAACCATCTACACGAACTGCCCGACCGACTACGACGGGTTCAGCACCACAACGGCCGAAGTGGTCGGACAGACCGACCGCGGGCCGTTGCGCCGGGTGGTGTGCGACGAACGCGATTTCCAATGGCAAATGTCACGGTACCTATCCGGCGGTGTGTTTGAGGTATCCGACCGCGACGACTTCCCCGCGTTCCTCCGTCGCATCGGTCGGCTTGCCGACGTCTAGCCGTTCCCCCTGGCACGTTCCCCACCCCACCCACCCCGGACGCAAACGGGGTGGGTAGCGGTCCGCCCGGACGTCCGGCCGCACGGTGCGGCCGGCGCCCTGGCACAACCCCCGCGAGCGGTTCCCCGATGCCGACGAAACGCAAGCCGACGAAACGCAAGCCGACCACCCCCGCGAGCGAACCGGCCGGCGCCCTGGCACCGACCACCGCGAGCGACGACACCACCCCCGCGAGCGGTTCCCACCCGGTTCACCAGTTCCCCGCGGCCGGCGCCCGGGTTCACTGGGCGACTATGTTCGGCGAGTGGCGGTCGGGCGTGTTCGTCGGGTTGGCACCTGGCGACTCTGGCGGACCCGGCGACCCGTTCGTGGCGGTGGACGCGCCGAACGGGCGGGTTCACTTGCGGTTGTCGGCGATCAGCTGGTGAACCGTCCGGCGACCTGGCAACCCCTGGCAAACTCCCGCGGCCGGTCGGTCCGGCCGCACCCCTGGCGACTTCCCCCACCACCACCCGGCGAGCTGTCCCATAAACGCGACCACCCCCACCCCGGCGACCACGTTCGACCCGTTCGACCCGACGCACCTGGCGACGTTCGCCGCCGAGCTGGCGGCCCGCACCGGGCTGGCGTTCAACGTGTGTACGCTCCCAAATTGCGTCCCGCAAATGTGGTCGTACGGCCGGGAGGTGTGCGGCGAATCGCTGTCCGTCCAGTTCATGACCGCCGGCACGTACTGGATTGTCGGCCGGTTGGGCGGTCGGGAGGTGAACCGCACCGGGCGGTACCACGGGTGCGGTCCGGCCACATTGGCATGGGTGGTTTCCCGCATCCTGGCGAACCCCACCACCCCGGCGATCCCCGCCGGCGATCCGGCCGGAGTGTGACCGGCGGCCCACAACAAACCACCACCCCAACCCCGGCCGGTCGCACGTCGCGCCGGCCGCCCACCACCCCCCGCGGAGATTCCCCCATGCTCGCACTCCCCGTCGAAGTGGCCGCCGTCGCCAAGGCCGCCAACCGCAAGGACAACTCCCCCCGGTACAGCGTGAACGGCGTCTGGCTGGAGCACAAGGACGGCAAGTGGGCCGCCGCCGCGACCGACCTGAAGCGGCTCATCGTGGCGGAGGGGACGACCCCCGACGACTGGCCGGTGCCGGCGGTGCTGGAGCAGGCCCCGAACGGGGCGGCGTCGGCCCTCATCCCGACCGACAGCTGGACGGCCGCGTTCGCCGCTGCCAAGAAGCTGACGGCCAAGTGCAAGTCGGCCGAGCTGAAGCGGTGTGGGGTGGTGCTGAACGAGAAGGTGGTGACATTCGCCGGCAACAACCTGGAGCGGGTGGAGTCGTCCGCCGCGGGGCCGCTCGAAGGCAAGTTCCCGCTCTGGCGGCAGATCATCCCCAAGTCGCCGCCGCACGCGACTGTGCCGGTGGACGCCGTCATGCTTGCGGAGGTGCTCAAGGCCGTTGCCGAGATGACGGCCCCGGAGTCACACGGGCGGGTGACCCTGGAACTGCGGGGGAAGGAGAAACCGATCATCGTCCGCGCCGACTACCCGTCCGCCGGCGTGGCCCTGGCGTGGGGGCTGGTGATGCCGATGGGCGATCGGGAGGGGAACGGGCCGGCCGACCGCACCGAGCGGCACGAGCCGGGGGATTCGCCGGAGGTGAAGGTGGCCCGAAGCGTGCTCGACGCCTACGAGCGGGACGCGGTCGAGATGACCAGCAAGAACGCCGACCTGGCGCGGAAGCTGGTCAACGCCGAGGACGCGGTCGCCGGATTGGAACGCCACATCCGCGAGCTGCAGAAGCTGCGGCACATCCCCGCCCCGGTTCAGGAGCGGACGACGGACGAGTGGGTCGCCGGTCTGGAACTGGTGGTCCGCGACGCGAAGGCCGAGAGCCAACGGCTGTGGGATGAAAACCAGCAACTGCGGGCGGAACTGGAGTCGCTCCGCGGCGGCATCCCGACCGCATTGACCACGGCCACCCGGCCGCGGCGGACGCTCGGCCAACTGGCGGCCGGCCGCACCGGAGGCGCGTAATGAACGGCAAACGCAAGCCGGCCGTCCCGGCCGTCGGTCTGATCGGGGTGGTGTTCAAGCTCCTCTGGCAACTACTTTTGCCGCTTCTCTTCATCGTGGCGGGCTACTTGTTGTTGCCGTATTTGATTGTTTTGTTCGCCATCCCGGTGCTGTTGTTCTTCACCGGCGCGATCAGTAAGGCCGCGTTCGGCGGCCGACGCGGCCGGGATTGACGTAGGGACGGGCGCAAAGCACACTGTCACAACACCAACACCGAGGCGAGTCATGGCGAAGACGAAAGGTGCCGGCGAACGGAAGGGCAAGGGCACTCGGAACGGACGTCCGCCGCTGTCGCCGAGTGGAGCGACCAAAGCAAGTACCTACAGAATCAGCCCGAGCGGCGATGAGGCGATCAGGGGGCTGAGTGAACGCCTTCGATTGGGCAGCATGGCCGCGGCAATCGAACTCGCCGTCAACCAACTGACCACCGCCCTGGATCGGGCTGACGCCCACCCGCCGCTCACCCCCTCCCAACTCTCGCAGGCGACTGCGGCCTTGCGGGCGGCCCGGGTGATCCCACGTACGCTCGGCGTGTCGGCCGACTTCAAGGTGATTTTGGCCGCGGCGGTCATGGGGGCGGAGGGCATGGCCGGCGAGCACTCCGAGCTGCTCGAAGCGGTGCGGAAGCTATCTGGCCCAGAATCGTTGTGGGTGCTAACCAAGGCGACCGGCGAGTGACCGGACCGCTCCGCCGGGTACGAGATTCGTTCCGGGTGTGGGTCGTCGTCGCGGCCGGGTACGAGATTCGTTGCGGGATCCAATCGACGAAGATTCCCACCGATTCGGCGAGGGCCAGCAACCGCGGACATCATGTCCGCGGTTGCTGGCCTGCACGGAGCACAAGTCCGGGCAGCTCCTCACGGCAGTGGTGCAGCCCCCGAGCAAGGCGGTCATATCCAGCCGGGGGGTTACGAGTCAGCCAGCGGCCGGTTCGCACGCGACTTTTCGACGAGCTTGGTGGGGGCGGTGCTGAGTCACGCGAACCGGGCATCGAGCACCTGGCGAGCGGCGGCGGCCACCTGCTGCCACCGCACCCGCTGGTAGTCGACGATCCGTAGGCCCTCGCGCAGTTCGTCGCCGATTAGGCGGAGGTCCTCGGGGGCCAGGTAGGCGGTGTCGCCGTTCGGCAACCCCTGGATGAGGCCGAGCGTGACCGCACGCTGCCCGGCGAGGCGGTCTCGGGCGGTCAGGCCGGTCGGCTCGGTCGGCTCGGTCGTGGTCGTCATCTTGGTACTCCGGTTCGGGGTCATGGGGCGGGTCACTGGGCAGTTCCGGTGTGTGGGCGGTCGAGGTCGGCCGGCAGGAGCAGCCATCCGAGTTCGGCGACAACCCGCAAGTGATCGATGGCGCTCAGGAATTTTCGCCCGGTCCGCCGGCGGAGGGCATCGATCGCCTGAATGAATCGCAGTTCGGCGGTCGTGAACGAACTGCCTGGAAAATAGCCTCTTTGACGAATATCCGTCCCTTCCTTCTTGTCCGCCGACGGGGCCCATTCCTGCCTCTGCGGCCGGGGGAGCGGGTGCCGCTTGAACGGGATTTTTGGCTTGGCCACTGGTTGCCCTCGGGGTCATCCCCTATCCTGCCGCGCGGGCGAGGCCGCGTCGAACCGGCCAGTCGGTAGCTCGGCGTCCTCCACCCGCACGAGCAACGGGTGGTAGTGCCCGCTGCACGGCTGCGAACACATGAGGTCCCACTCGGCCGCGCCGGTCGGGGCGGTGAACAACGTCACCCATCGCTGCCTTCGGGTTCGGCGGAACTTCAAGACCCACGTCCAGCCCGGCGGGACGGCCGCGTCGGGTCCGCGGCACGGCGGCGGGCTGGTCGATGACAGCGGGGTGTCAGTGATGATCGGCATGAGCCATCTCCCGGTGGGTGGTCACAACGGAGCGAACGTTTCCAGTCGGGCGAACGCCTGCCGGAGGAGGAGCTGCACCTTCACCCCGGTCGGCCCGTTCCGTTGTTTGGCGATGCGGAGCGTGTACTCTTTGGTCGCGGCGGTGGCATCGTCGTCACCCGGCTGGTGCAGGAGGAGCACCGTGTCGGCGTCCATTTCGAGGCTGCCGCTCTCCCGCAGGTGATGCAGTTCGGGTTCCGCGTTGGCTGCATCACGGCTGAGCTGAGCGGCGGCGACCACCACGATCCCGAGTTCAGCGGCAAGCACCTTCAAATCCCTCGTGACCTGCGCGACTTGCTCGTATCGTGCCGCCCGTCGGTCCTCCGGCTGCACGAGTTGGATGTAGTCCACCACGATCATCTGAACCCCGTGCCGGCGAACGAACTGGCGGGTGGTGGCGGCGATCTGTGCCGCGGTCAGACGGCGACGCTGGTCCAGGTAGATGGGCCAGTCGCCGAGGTTGCCGGTCTGGTCCAGTGTGAGGATCCGGTCAGTCTCTGCCTGGACCATACGCGACGCCCCCCGCAGGCGGGCGAGCGGGATGCTCGCGAGGTCGGCGTTCGCACGGTCCACCACCTCGTCGTTCGACATCTCCAGCGAGAACAGCAGCACCGGGTGCCCATCCGCCGCGGCACTGGTGATGATCTGGCGGGTGAGGACGCTCTTGCACCGCCCGGTGCGGGCGCCGACTATCACCAACTCTTGCGGTCGGAGGCCGCCGCACAGCACCCGATCCGCCTCGGGGAAGCCGGTCGTGATCGCCTTCGTCCCCTCGCCGCGGGCGTTGGCGTCGTAACGGTCGTAGGCCCGTCGAAGGACCGTGCGAACGGGCTCAGGGCCTTCCGCCGAAGGGCGGCCGTCAATCACGGCCGACAGTCGACGGGTGAACGTTTCAACCAGTTCGTCAGCCGCCCCAGTCGGGCTGTTCGCATCGCGGATGAGTTCGACAGCGAGAGCCGCGGAGTGCCGGCGCATCGCCGCATCCCGCACCTGCTCGGCCGCATAACCGGCGGTGGCGGCGGTCGGCGCTCGACCCCACAGGTCGGCCAAGTAGCTCGGCGGGTTCGTGCCGAGGTCGTCGGCTCGCCCCTGAGCACGGAGAGCGATCAGCACGGCTTCCAGGGTGGCCGGTTTCCGGTCGTCCCGCAGCTTGGCCACGGTCTCGAACACCAGCCGGCATCGGTGGTCGGTGAAGTCAGCCGGCTGGACGACAGCCCGCACGTCGTCCAGCACCTCTGGGTCGCTGAGGAGCGAGCCGGCGAGCGTCTGCTCGGCGTCGTGGGCGGCGATGATCATCGTGATCCTCCCGGCATTGGGCCGAAGACGTCCTGGTCGAGGGCGTCTGAGGTGACGGTCTTGGTTGCCGGTTTCGCCGGCTTGGGTGGTAGTGCGTCGGTCGGCTGGTCCTTCCAGCGGCACTTGTTGAGCCACGTCGCGGGGTGTGGGATGTATTGGCCCGCGTCCTTCGTCCAGGTCGGCCACTGCGATTGCTGCTCGACCGCCGTGAGGATTGTGGCGAAGAGTTCCGGCGATGGGCCGATTTTGGCAAACGCTTTGGCCGCGTCCTGCTTGGCCACCTTCCGCGGGTACGCCCGCCAGAACTTCTCGAACCGCGGGTCGGCCTCGGGGTCCGTCTTCTTCCGTCTCGCCGGTTTTTGCCCCCCACCTCTCGACGGCGAAGCCGGAGAAGTTTGTTCCTGCTCCTGCTCCTGCTCCTGCTCCTGCTCCTGCTCCTGAGTACCCGAGGGGTTAAGGGAAGGGTGGGGGCACCCCTGCCGGAGGGGTGGGGGGAGGGGTACCCCCAGGGGTTCTGCGACCGGCCGGAGTACTTCGGCAAACTCCTTCAGGAGTGGGGTTTGCGGCAGTTCGCTGAGGTCCCCGAGGTTGCCCTTGAGGTTGTTCGCCCCTTCCGGCGGGTTGTACATGAACCATTTCGGGATCAGCAGCACTCGGGCGCTCGAATCCCACCCCCAACCGAACACTGTTCGCACCCGCTCGAACGCCTCCGCGAACCCCTCCCGGAGGGGTTGGGGCACCCCTCCCCCCAACCCTCCGGGAGGGGTGCCGAACCCGAGGTCTTCGGCCGCGAGGGCGGGCGAAAAGACGAACAGGCCGATCCGGTTCGCCTGCGGGCCGGTCAGCACGTAGAGGAGGAGCAACTTCTGGGCGTCGGTCAGCAGCGCGAACTTTTCGTCGCGCCAGACCCGCGGCGACAGCTTGCGGTAGCGGACCTTATTCGCGCCGGTTGGCGGATCGTGGGGCATGGTGTGTGGTGGGTGGATGTCGTGGGCGGGTGGGGCAGGCGGTCCCTCCCGCCCCGTTTTGTTCGTCTGTCTCGGTCGGCTCCTGTGGGCAGCGGGCTACCGCTTGAGCATCTCGGCCAGCGCCGCGTCGGCCCGCTCCGCCCCTCGCTTCCGGGCGGCCGGGGTGGGGGTCGGGGTGGCGTTCGGGATCGGGGCATTCAGGGCGTCGAAGAACCGCCGCATGGCAGCCTCGCTGCTCATGAGGCTGGCACCGATGCGGGTGACCTCCAACTTCACCAGCACCCCGTCGGGCCGGCGAACGCCACGGCTGGCCCAGCGGCGCAGCGTGGCCGGATGGCAGACGGTCGCCCCGCGGGAGCCGGGTACCGACTTGCGGAGCTTGGTCAGCGGCTTCAGGTCTTCGGTCAGTAGGTCAGGGGTCACCATCGCGGGTCCTCCGTGGGGCATGCGACGCTAGTTAGCCGCATGAACGCGAAGGACGCAACCCGTCATTTTTCAGCCGTAGGCATAGATCTTCGGCGCGCGGCGGAAACGGCCCACTGGGCGCCGTTAGCGTCGAAGTGGCTGAAGACTCAGGCGAATGGCGATGATTCTGGCTGATATGAGAACATAGGCAATTGACGGCAAACTTAAGCAAACTTAGGCGCGTCCCGTAAACCCGGTGAATTGTGAAGTTTTCGTGAAGGAGCCGCCTGGCCCGTCGTTGACGCCTGTCTCGGACCCTTTGCGCGACTCCGCGAGTCCGGAAACGACTCAGGCCGCGCGAGGTGCGCGGCCTGAGAGAGTGGTGTTGGAAATGGAGAGGTTAGCCGATCACGAGCGCGAACACGGCGAAAAACGCCCCGGCGGTGCCGAACAGCATGCTCCGCCGGATGTTCGTGTACTTGGCGTCCGCGACCGCCGCCAGGTCGAAGATGTGCTCTGACACCGCCTCAACGCGGTCGGCGGGTGACATGCTCACCAACTGGGTCGTATACCCGCTCGCTGAACGGGTGGCGAGCACCTGCTCCCAGAAGATAGCACCCGGCTTCGGCGGCCGCCGTCTCGGCAGCACTCGGAACCGCAGGAGTCGGTGGGTGTGCGGAAGTCGGGACGCCCGGCGCTTCAACCCGCGGTAATCACGCGACCGCAGCACACACACCCGTAGCTTGCGGACCCACCGACTGCTCAGCAGCCAGCCAAACAGGTCGGTGTGCAGGCGAGGGGCCACAGCCCACAAGGCGAAGATGGCGCCCAAGCCGAGGCCGGCGAAGGCGAGCCAGGAGAGCACGCCAACCGTCGTGTCGTATAGGGTGGCTTCGCTAACGGTCAACCGGGACGGCCAGCAGGCTTGGTGCAACTTCGCTGCGTAAGCGGCCGCCAGCAAGCCGGTCTCAACCGCCAGCACGATGCCCGCCTTCTGGTCGGCGAAGCGGATGTACTCGTTGGTGTACTGGTGGACCTTCCAGGCGAACTCCTGGTTGGCATCGGCTGGCGCGGGTTTGGCGTCCACGGTAGTGATATCAACTCCGGAGTGGTTTGCGGTTGGGCGGGTAGGTCGGGACGTGGGCGTCCTTGACACCTGGGTACGGCGTGAAGCCCCACTTCCCGCCCGGTTTAGTAGGGAACAACCCTTTGGCCTTGTTCGTGAAGACGGACGTGTTGTTTCCGAACGCGCGTTTGGCGGCGTTGTTCACACACTGTCCGTAGGCCGTGAGTTCCCGCGCGCTCCCGACGCCGATATCGGTGATGACGAAATCACCCACGTCCACGCCGACGCCGACGAGCAGATCACGTTTCAACTTCAGCAACCCCCGGAGGTGGGGCGTGAGCACGAGTTCGACGGCCCGACGGATGGCCTCACCGCAGTCGAGAGCGAGGTAAACGGCCTCTTCGCCCTCCTCCTCCGTTACGGTCCTCCCCACCTGGTCCAGTTCGACACGGCCGATGATTGAGATGCCGCCGTCCCCACGCAAGCCGGCCGATTGTCCGCCGCCTTGGTGGAGTACCTCCAGCATGGTGCTCATGTAGGTGTGCATCAGGACGTACATGGCCTTCGGGCTCAGTTCTTCGGCGAGCTTACTGGATTCGCGCAGGTCGTAGGCGAGTGCCGCGCCCCACCCCTTCGACCCTTCAAACGGCTCCAAATCGGCGAGGTCCGGATCGTCGCTCAGACTGTGCGCCCGGGCCGATCCGCTGCGTGAGTAGTTCTCCCTGATGTTTTCGCTGAAACTCTTGGGGGTTCTGTTGGACAGGTCGATTTTGGTGGCGTTCAACAAAGCTCGGGCCGAACACCTCTTGGCGAAGAGGTCGATCTCTTGCAGGGTCATCTCAACCATTCCACACTCCGGAAGGTAGCTCGCCACCAGAGGCATCAAGCACAATGCCAGGTGTTAGATTGTTTTTGTACACGAGGGCGTTTCGCAAAGACAAGCTGGGTAGAGGCATGTCGCCGTTCACTCTGGGGGCGAGGCAGACCTTGTCATGAGCGCCAGTGGAGGGACCATTCCGACCACTGGCGTTCGCTTTTGATACCCAGCCTTCTGCGGTTGCGCGATCAACCGCGGGTCACCTCGGCGATCACTTGGTCCGCGCACGACGATCGCTGGGTATGCTTCTGGCAGGTGTACCACGCCACCGTTTCGACCGGGGCGAGTCGCTCCAGCTTGTCGACCACCATGCACTTCCAGAGATTCGGCGGGCCGTCCGACGGGACGGTCGGCGTCTCCACCCGCCCCTGGGACGTGTTGCCGGCGTACTGGTAGCACAGCACGTTCAGCCGCCCCTTCTTCCAGCCCAGCACGTGCGGGCACAGCCAGCGTTCGAGTCCGTCGTACACGGCGTACACCGCCTGCTTGTTCAGGGTGGCGGCGCGGAGCACCTGTTCGTTGTGAGTCATGTCCAGTTCCTGTTGTGAGCCGTGGGCGGCAGCCCGAGTTTGCGATCTGCCGCGTGGTGATCGAATGATCGCAAAACCGACCCCGCCTTCTGCGGGTCGGTACCGGCGAAGATGGTGTTGGGCGGGAAGTTCTGAACCAGCCTGGGAACGAGGTGACCGGCCCCGGTGTGTGCGCTCACACCGGGCCGGAATCGTTCCAGGTGTGCGGATCAGTTGTCGCTCGGCAGTTGCGGCCGGGGATGACGAACACCGGGCAGGGCGCGGCTCGTCGGCACACGGCCACCGGCGGGGGGCAGAGCAGCCGTGAGCGCCGCTCGCCGCGGGGCGGGGAGGGCTGCAGCGCGGCCGGTGATGGCTTGGCAGGTTTGGTCGGCCACGCTCGCGCGGGTGAGTTCGGGCACGTCCCGCTTCCACTCCTTCTTGTTGTCGATGTAGGCCAGGTACGCTTCCAGCAGGTAGACGTTGAAGAACCACTTCCGGAAAGCGTTCCGCTCCGAATCCGGGTACACCTTCAACTCCACCGTGATGTCTTGGTCAGGCAGGTAGAGCAGGGCCAGCGGCGAGGCCGCCACATCGGCATAGCCGAGCACCTCCCGGCGGTACCGCGACCACCGCGAGCTGATGGAGATGTCCGGGCGGTCGGTCGATCGGGTGACCACCTCGTGGTATTGGAGTTCGTCCTCCATCTGCATGACGTACATGGCCAGTTCGGTCACGACCGTGAACCCGTCTGGGTGCTCGCGGTTCATCAGGCGGATGTGCGGCATCCAGGTCTCACGGACGCGCTCGTACCACGGCCGCGGCTGGGTGGGCGGGACCAGTTGTGAGGCCGGGAAGACGGGGATGACCGGCGGGACGATGGGCGGCAGGTTCAGCTCGGCCCGGCGGGTCTGGATAGCGAAGTACCGTTGGGCGGCCGCAATCTCCGCCTTGTCCGGATCGCCGTTCATCGCCACCAGGTACATGCCGAACCGCCGGAGCAGCGTATCCTGACGCCGAGGACCACCTTGCGCCGTCGTTTCACTGATGTCAGTAAAATGCTCCGCGACGGAGTGCCCGGAGTTCCGGCAAGCGGCCTTGGCCTTCCGGATGACGTTTTGCATGTTCTGCCAGTTGGAGTATCCCAACAGTTCCATCGCCTCTCGGGCAGACCACCATTCGGTGGTGGTGCCGTCGGGATTCGACTCCGTCTTCATGATCTCGTCGAACGGGCTGTTGCCGGGGCGTTGGCCCCGTGGTGCCGGAGTGGCCATGCTTTGATCCTGTGTAGACACGCACCGCCCCAAATGCCGGTTGGCATTGGGTCGCGGTGTGAACGGGAGGAGCGGGGGTTGTAACCGACAAAGAGGCCGGGTACGATGTGCTTGCTGTTCACACACCGCCCTGGTGATCCCTCCCGGACACTAGGGCGGCTCTATTTGAACCAACCGCCCGTCCCGTCGCAAGGTCAATGGGGCACGTCCGCCTGACAGTCGTTTCGCGACGTTACACACGTCAACCGCTCACTTCACCTCTACCGTACCTAATACCGCCCGCCAAAGGCGGAGGTGTTAGAGGCATCTAGGACGGGATCTGTCGAGCGTCAGCTACAAGCTGGCTGCTCCGCTCAACCAGGCGGCGAAACCTTCCCCATCTGTAGGTCCACTCGCTCGATGGCTCGGAGGTCACTAACGACTACCGACGAACCCTCGACCTTATACTCCCACGGCGGGTCGGCAAACCTCGACCACAGCTTTTGCTCCTCGGCCGTCCACGCCGCCAGCTCCAACTCGGCCCCCATCAGCACTACCCCGCCGTACCGGCACCAGGACCAGAACCCGCAGTCCGCCTTGTCCTCCCACAGCCGAGCTGGGCGGAACAGGTCGTACCCAAGCAGCCGCCGGCCCGCAACGGATGGCGGCTGGCCCCCGGCCGGGCCGACTTCCCATCCGAAGCGGACATCGCTCGGGCGGTGCATCTCCCTGAGCAGATGGTGCGGGTGGCGCTTCGTGACTACGTGCGTGCCGGCTGAACGACCGGAACGGCAACGTGAAGGGGGGAGCCATTTGGCTCCCCCCTTCGCGTTGCTGGTGCGGTTGTCGAGCTAAGGTTCCGTTCACCCGAGCAGCTTGGCCGCTTCGATGGCCGCGGTTGTGTCCCGCTCGGCGTAGATCTCGGTGATGCGGGTGTCGGTGTGCCCTAGGGCTGCCCGAGCGGCGTCGATGCCCAGGTGCCGGCGGATCTCGGTTGCGGCCGTGTGGCGGAGTTGATTCGGGTGCCAGCGGTTCTTCCGCCGCCACGCTCCCAGTTCCACCTTCTGCGCCTTGGTCAGCCGCTTGTGCCAGGCGCGGAAGCTCTCGTCCGCCCCCTTGCAGAGCGGCGTCGGGGCGGGGAACGCCTGTTCGCACGCCCGCTGGATGGCCGTCCGGTAGCTGTCCGTCTTGTACCGTTGGCCGGCCGCCCGCCGCGGGTTCTCGGCCGGAGGCTTGCGGTCGCCCCCGCTCCCGCCTTCACGGGAGTCACGTTCCGCCCGCTGCCGCTCCCGCAGCTCGGCCACCGCCTCACGCGGGTCGAAGCAGAACGCCTCCGGGTCGCGGGCCAGGAACGGGGCCAGCACCTGTTGCCCCCGCGGGCCGATGGCCACCACCCGCCGCCGGCCGTGGTGCTCGGTCTTGTGCCGGTTCGGGGTGAACAGCCACACCTCGCCCGTCCGGTCCACGTCGCACGGCCGCACGCGACACACTTCGTCCGGCCGCATTCCGGTCAGCCGCTGGAGCTGGACCATGGTCCGCACCACCGCCGACAGGTGCGGCAGCGTCCTCTCCACCACGGCGTCGGCCACCGGCCGCACCTCGGCCGACTCGCGGGCCGAGCACCGCCCCTTCTTGAGCGACGCGACCGCCTCCAGCCCGACGAGCGCCTCCGGCGGCACCATCCCTTCCGCGACGCCCCACCGCCACACCCGGCGGATGCGGCCGACGTGCTTGTTCACCGTCTTGCGGGCCATCCCGTCGGCCGAGAGTCGGTGCTGCACCGCCCGCAGTTCGAGCGGGCCGAAGGTGGCGGCGGGGTGAAGGCCGTACAGCTCGTGGACGGGCCGCAGGGCGGCCTTCAGGCAGTGGATCTCGTCGGTCGGCTGGCCGTCCTTCACATAGTACGCGGCGGCGTAGTTCAGGTACCGCAGCAGCAGTTCGGAGGCGGACAGGTCGGACGTGGGGGGGGGGGCACCGACGGCCAGTTCCGCGCACAAGGCCGAATGCGAGATTCGGGAGGCTTCACTGTCCCACGGCCCGAGGCAGACGGAACGGCGTCGGCCGGTGATCGGGTCGGTGTAGTCGGAATATGCGTTTCCGGACGGCTTGTGGTAGCGGTAGGTCGGGGTGACGTTGCGGGGGCGGGCCATCGTTCCTCCGGGGTTTTGCGGTAGGTACCGCGAAACTCAGGGGTGGATGCCGCACCCGGAGACCATCCGGGGTAAGCTGAAAAGTGCTTCGGCAGAAGGGTTTTCGACGTTTAGGGTAAGTCGGGCTGACAGGATTCGAACCTGCGACCTCTTGGTCCCGAACCAAGCGCTCTACCAAGCTGAGCTACAGCCCGATGGATCATTTGATAGGCCATTCGCCCCTGGCTGTCAACGCCAAAAGGCGGCGAACCCGTGGCCGACACGCGCCAACAGTCACCCGATCGCCCGGCAGACCGCGTCGGTGAACTCGGCCGTGCCGGCCGTTCCGCCCAGGTCGGACGGGCGCACGTTGCCCGTCGTCAGCACCCCTTCGATCGCCGTCAGGATGCGGCCGGCCGTGTCCGCTTCGCCCAGATCTTTCAGCATCTCCACCGCCGGTAGCAGCAGCGGGAGCGGGTTCGCCTGACCCGGCGGCACGGCCTCGTGCGTGGCCCCGTACACCGCCTCGTACACCTTCACCCCGTCGCCCACGTTGATCGCCGACGTGGCACTGATGCCGCCCACCAGCCCGGCCCCCAGGTCGCCGAGTAAGTCCCCGTACAGGTTGCCGGCCGCCATCACCTCGAACTGCTGCGGCTTGCTGACGAGCTGCATGCACGTGTTGTCCACGATCATCTCTTTGGGGGTGATGCCGGGGAAGTCGGCCGCCACCCGCCGGAAGCAGTCCAGGTACAGCCCGTCGGCCAGCTTCAGGATGTTCGCCTTGTGGATGCAGTGGATCGACTTCTTGCCGAGCCGTTGGGCCAGGGCGAAGGCGTACTTGAAGAACCGCAGGCAGGCCACCTCGGTGACGATCTTGAAGCTCTGAACCACCCCCGGCACCACCTCGTGCTCGGAGGTGGCGTACAGGTCTTCGGTGATCTCGCGGACCAGGTGGAAGTTCACCCCGCTGAAGCGGCTCGGCAGGCCGGCCAGGTTGTGAACCGGGCGGGTGGAGGCGAACAGCCCGAGCTTGCGGCGGAACTCTATGTTCGAGTACAGCGGCGTCTTCGGCCCGTGGGCGGTCGGGGTGACCGCACCTTTCGGTTGAAGCAGTTTGGTCTTCAGCGCGATGCCGTTGGCCTTGATGGCGGCGAACAGCGGGGCGGGGAGCGGCTCCTGGCCGGCCTCGATGGCCTGCCGCCCGGCCGGGTACACGTCGAACTCCACCTTCGCCCCGGCCGCCCGCAGCACCTGCCGCACCGACGCTTCTTGGTCCAGCCCGACGCCCCCGCCCTGGACGAACACGACCTTCCGCATGGGCGAACTCCGCAGTGTTGCAGGTTATCGTATGCGGAAGTGACGGCTCACCCCACCCGCTCCCACGTGTGACGGAGCAACCGCGTCGGGGCGGGGTCGCCGCGGAACTGCCAGTTCCACGACTCGCTGCCGAAGATGCACTGGTACAGGCGGACCGTCTGCACCGGGTGACGCAGCATGAGCGGGATCGCCCCCAGCCAGATCGGCAGCCCGCCGGACGAGTGAATCCGCCGGCCCGATGCGGCCAGGCACGCCTCCGACGTGCGGCGGTAGTCGTCCGTCCCGTCCTCCTGGTGAACGAGACGGAACAGCCCGTCGGCACACGCTTCCAGCTGTCCCGCGACCGGGTACCACCCGCCGAACCCGTGCGACAGCACGCGAGCCAGGTGGAACTCGGCACTCCCACGGGCGAGCGACGACTCCGACGCGAGCAGTCGCCGCGGGTCGGGCCGGTCGCGGAAGTGGATGGCGGTGGTGACGAATTTCGCCCCGTGCGTGTTCGGGTCGAGCAAGCGGTGAACGGTCTCGAACAGGTGGCGGTAGACGGCATCGTCCCGCCCGGCGGCGGCGTCCTCCGGCTGGGCGAAGTGTTCGAGCGAGCCGTTGGCGATGACCGCGTCGAACTGCCCGTCCCACTCCGGGCCGAGGTGCTTGTAGTTCCGCAAGCGGACGTTCAGCCCGACGGCGGCGTTCCGTTTCACCTGCTCGGGCGACACGGTGATGCCCCACCCCTTCGCCCCGCGGGCTTGGGCCGCTTTCAGGATGCGGCCGTACCCGCACCCGATGTCGAGCAGCCGCACGCCGGCCCGCACCACCGCCCGGTCGAGCAGCACGTGGGCCTGCCGCGCCTGGGCGTGTTCGTAACTCCGGCCGGGTCGCCCTCGTACAGCCCGTCGGTCAGGTCGGTGAACCCGCACCGGGTCATGAAGGCGTCGAACAGGGAGTAGCAGGTGACCACCCGCCGGGCGGTCGGGGCGTTGGCGATGCCGGCATCGGTGCGAGGGCGGACGTCGGTCATGGGAACCTCGGCGCACGGGCGTGCGCGGACGGCGGACGCGGACGGCCCGCGACCGCACATCGGGGGAATGGGAACGGGTCAGGGGGAGGTCAGGAGGGCGGAGCGGCTCTCGATTCGCGGTCGAACCGCCGCAGGTCGAGGCCGGTCGAAATCTGCGCCACCGTGACGAGCAGTCCGTAGACTCCCGGCCACAGCTTCACCGGGACGAGCGGCAGCAGTGCCGCAGTCAACACCGTCAGCACGCCGATGAGGTAGTACCGCCCGCCGATGGTCCGGCCGCCGGGGAAGGTGTGCAACCCGACCAGCACCAGCATGGGGGCGAAGAACGGGGCCACCTCTCCGCCGTGCAGCCAGAGCATCACCGGGGTGAGGGCCAGCGCACCCAGGAACATGCTGATGTGGGCGTCGGCGTTCGCCAAATCCGCCCGCCGCAGGTGCTGGCGGCCGAACACCAGGAACGCTAACAGGATCACCGCCCAGCACGCCAGATAGCCGCCCACCCCGACCCAACTCGCCCACTGTGGCATCTCCGTCAGCACCGCCACCTGCGTCCAGGTGAGGGTGAGCGCGGAGGTCACGGTGCCGACGAAATACCCCCGCCAAGCGAACAGCCCCTGGGGTTCGGCCTTGTACCCTAACACCCGTGCCAGGTCCGTCAGCAGCCCGCGGCCGGTCGACTGCACCGGCCGGCCGTGCAGGAAGTTGTCCAGGTCCTCGGCCAGCGCCGCGGCGGACGGGTAGCGGTCCTCGGGCTTCTTCTCCAGGCACTTGGCCACGACCGCTTCCAGGTCGCGGGGCACGTCCGGGCGGTACGTCCGCACCGGCGGGGCCGGCTCGTCGGCCACCTTCCGCAGCACCGACCCGAAGTCACCCCCGCCGAACGGCGGGCCGCCGGCGAGCAGTTCGAACAGGATCACCCCCAGGGCGTGGACGTCCACCGCAACGGTCAACCGCTTGCCGGTGCCGGTCTGCTCGGGGGCCATGTACGCCGCCGTGCCGGCCACCTTCGTCGCCGTCAGGTCGGCCGGGCGGGCCAGTCCGAAGTCGGCCACCCGCACCCGCCCGGCGTCGTCGCGGAGGATGTTCCCCGGTTTCAGGTCGCGGTGGATCAGGCCCTGTTGGTGGGCGTGGTGAACGCCCAGGGCGATGTCGCGGGCGATCTCGGCCGCCGGCTTCGGTTTCAACTGCCGGTCTGGCCCCAGCCCCTTCAGCCGGTCGGCCAAACTGCCCGCCATGAGCGGCATCACCAGATAGGGCACACCCGCCGACTCACCGGACGCCAACACCGGCACCACGTTCGGGTGGTCGAGCAGGGCGACCGCTTCCGCCTCGAACCGGAACCGCGCCCGGTCGTCGGCCGACAACTCCCCGCCGGGGTGCAGCAGCTTCACCGCCACCTCCCGCTTCAGGGTCGGGTCGAACGCCCGGTACACCACCCCCATCGCCCCCCGGCCGAGTACCTCCTTCAGCGCCAGCCCGCCGACCGTCGTGGGGGCCGCCGGCGGCAGCAGCGGGGGAATGAGCAGCCTGATGCCCCGCTGGTCGGCCAGGGACGTGAGCACCTCGCCGGCGAGTGTCGGGTGCCCGATCATCCAGTCGATGACCGGCTTCCAGTCGCCGCCATCCTGTGCCATGTGTGCGAGGAGCAGCCCCTCCTGCAGGGCGTTCGAGACGGTGTCGTCCGGGTCGGGCGCGGAAGACATGGGGCGATCCTCCGGGTGGGCGGTCACACGCTCGGGTCGGTCAGGTTCAGCCGCAGTTTGGTCACCGCCCGGTGCAGCAAGACCGAAACCGCGTTCTCCGACCGGCCGAACAGGGCGGCGATCGCCGTCACCTTCATCCCCTGCATGTACCGCATCTCCACCGCCCGCCGCTGGTCGTCGGGCAGTTCGGTCAGGGCCACCGCCAGCCGCTCGTACCGCTCGTTCCGGTCGGCCCGCTCGCTCGGCGACGACTGCTCGGCCGCCAGCCAGTCGGCCAGCCGGAGGGAGGAGTCGCCGAGCGCCGCCAATTCGCCCTTCATGGCGGCGAACTTGCGGGTGGCGTCGATCAGGTTGTGAACGAGTGCCCGCCGCAGGTAGGCGAGGACGGCCAGGTCCGGCTGCCCGGCCAGCCCGACCGCCTTCACCGCTTCGAGCAGCGTCTGTTGCACCAGGTCGGCCGGGTCGAGCTTCCCCCGCACCCAGCCGGGCATCTGGCACCTGGCCCAGAGGAGCAGGGCGGGTTCGAAGCGGAGCAGATCGGGCGGGGCGTCGGGCACGTGTCGCCCTCCGGTGGGAGGTACAGTCCTCAGCGGACCGGCGGGCGAAATCTTACGCGGAAATGTGCGGGCGAATCACGGCAGCAGGTCGGCGACGGGAACGGAGACGGCGGCGGAGTCGAGCGGGAGGGGAGCGAGTCGCCCGGCTGGAAGGTGGCGAACGCCTGGTACTGGGGCACGGCGACCGGGCCGGTCGCAGCTATGGCTTGGTCGGCGGGGGGAGGAGGCGCTTCGCGTCGTTCCACCCCGGATCGCCCTCGTGGACCACTTTTCCGTTGACCACTCGGCCCGGCCGCATTGAGTCGATGAGGGCCTTCTGTTCGGGTGTGAGTGCGGTCGGCGGCGCGGAGTACCGCCGTTCCGGGAGATCGGGAAAGGAGTGGGGTGAGTTCGACTGTCGTCCCTGCAGGACCAAGAACAGAACACCTCCGACCAGAACCAGGGTGACACGAACGATCACGGCACCGACCCGCGGCTCGGTCTGACCGAATTGCAGCCGCGGGCGCTCCGGCGCTGGCTGTGCGGGCGTCGGGGAGAGGTCTTCGTGCAGTCGTGGATCGACGCTGGTCGGCGGCAACTCGCCCGGCACGCGGCCGAGGATCACGTTCACCACCCAGCAGCAGGCGAACGGGTGCGGGCAGGTTCGGCAGTGGTGCAGGAGGGACGTGTGATCGCACCCAGCCTCTTCGAGGGCGTCGGCCAGGATGGGCAGGCGGTCGTAGGCGGCGTCGGCGTCGATGCCGCGGGCGAGTGTAACGACCGTTTCCGTCCGCCACTTGGGGTCGAACGTCAGCGGCGGAGCGGCGGACTGCGGCGGGAACGGTGGGCAGTACTCGACGGTGACGGCGTCCCGCGTGGCCGATAGCGGCTCGTCGTCCGGGAAGGGGGTTGGGATTTCGGCGGTGTCGTCGTCGGGAGTGGCCATGTCAGGCCCCGCTGTGGTGGGTGAATTTTACCCCCCGCAGAGCGGATGTGCGGCGACGGTCGAACAATCTCAGGTCGGCGGACGGTGTCCCTGTGGATTGGGGCAGCCGGCCGCCCTCGGAGTGTGTGGCGGAAGTGGTGAGATTGAGACCCACGCGACCGCACCCTTCCAACGGCGGGTTTCGCTCGCCCGGCACGCGGGTCCGTGGTAAGCTTCTTTCTCCCACCGCGACCCGTTCCTGGGTTCCTGTCATGCTCGACGTCTCCCTCGGCCCCACTCCGACGCGCCTCTGCTCCGGCCGTTCCCGCCGCGACTTCCTGCGGGTCGGCGGCCTCGGCGCACTGTCGCTGCCGCTGCTGTTGCAGGCCGAGGCGGCGGCGAAGGAGAAGCCGAACAAGGCGCGGGCGAAGTCGGTCATCCTGGTGTTCCTCGGCGGCGGCCTCTCGCACCACGACACCTTCGACCCGAAGCCGGATGCCCCGGACGAGGTGCGCGGGAAGTACGGCACCACCCCCACCGTGCTGCCCGACTTGCGGGTGGGCGAGAAGATCCCCCTGCTGGCCAAGCGGATGGACAAACTCGCCCTGGTGCGGAGCGGCGCTCACAACAACGACCACCACGAGACGGCCACCAACTGGGTGCTGAGCGGGCGGTTCGGCACCCCGTTCGGCGACTACCCGGCCATCGGGGCCGTGGCGGCCCACCACTTCGGGTTCACCGCCGCCCTGCCGCCCTACGTGGCCGTGCCGCGGAACCCGTCGTTCACCTGGGAGTTGGGCAAGAGCGCGTTCCTCGGCGGGCGGTACGAGTCGTTCAAGGCGGGCGACCCGAACCAGAAGGACTACAAGGTGCAGGACCTGACCGCCGCCGAGCCGCTCACGCCGAAGAAGGTGGAACGCCGCGAGAGTCTGCTGAAGGCGGTGGACGGGCTGGCCAGGCGGGTGGAGGGGAACGACCAGATCGCGACGTATGACGAGTTCCACCAGCGGGCGGCGGAGATGATCCTGAGCAAGCAGGCGCGGCAGGCGTTCGCCATCGAGGACGAGGAGCCGAAGCTGCGAGACCGCTACGGCCGCACCACGGCCGGGCAGAGCATGCTCCTGGCCCGGCGGCTGGTGGAGGCGGGCGTGCGGTTCGTGACGGTCAACTACGGCGGGTGGGACCACCACGCCAAGATCTTCGAGAGCCTGGACAAGAAGCTGCCCGAGTTCGACCAGGCCGTCAGCGCGCTGGTGGACGACATGCACGACCGCGGGACGACGAAGGACACGCTGGTGGTGGTGATGGGCGAGTTCGGCCGCACCCCGAAGATTAACAAGGACGCCGGCCGCGACCACTGGGGCCAGGCCGGCAGCCTGCTCTTCTTCGGGGCGGGGGTGAAGGAGGGGCTGGTGCTGGGCAAGACGGACAAGCAGGGGGCGTACACCACCCAGCGGCCGGTGTCCCCGGCCGACGTGTGCTACACCGTGCTCGACTCGCTCGGCATCGACCCCCGCAAGCAACTGAAGACCCCCGACGGCCGCCCGCTCGAGGTGCTCGACCAGGGCGAGCTGGTCAACGAGTTGTGGGGGTGATACGCCCGCCGGGGTGCGGCCGGGGAGGCGAAGGGGCCCCGTCGCCTCCCCGGCCGGTCTCGTCAGCGGTTGGCTTGCAGTTGGGCGTTGCGGGCGGCCTGCATGCGGGCGAAGTTGGCCCGCCCGAGGGCGGCCGCGTTCGCCTGGTTGACGGCCGTCATCTGCGCCTGCATTTGCCCCAGTTGCGCCTGCATGGCCATCAGCTGCTGTGCCTGGAGTTGTTGCATCTGGAGCGGGTTCCCGGTCATCATCCCTTGCCCCCCGCCGCCCCGCATCATCCCTTGCCCGCCTCCGCCGCCTCCGCGCATCATCCCCTGGCCGCCCCCGCCCCCGTGCATCATCCCTTGTCCGCCGCCACCGCCACCGCCACCGCCACCGCCGCAGTGCCGTCCGCCCCCGCCCGGCCCCTGAGCCGAACCGACGCTCGCCAGCCCGACCACCGCCGCCACCGCCAACAGCCACTTGCGAACCGACATGACAGACCTCGATCCGACACGACTCCGGAGGTGTTGTTCGTCCCCCTTCCGACCGCACGGACGTACCCCGGACCGGCCCGCGCGTGTCGGGGTGCGGGCGGCTGGGGCGTGCGGGGTGTGTGAGGAAGGGACGCTGGAACTGTAACGGCGGGGTGGCGGAAACCGAGACACCCCAGGTGTCTCGGTGAGTGTTTTTCATCTCTCGGTGTCGGGGGATCGGACGGCGGAGTGTTCTGCTCGCTCCACGAGCGGGTTCAGCCAGACCGCTCGCGGAGCGAGCAGAACACTTTCACTTCTTCTCGGCGAGGCCATCCAGGGCGGCATCGACCACCTTTTTCAGCGTGTCGTTGTCGTCCTTGAACGTCTTGGTCCGCCGGTTGTTCAGCAGTACCGCCACGTTGTACCCGTCCTGCCGCTGGCGGACCATCGCGGTGGTGCCTGGTAGGCTGCCGAAAAAGGTGCCGTTGCCGGTCTGCCCCTTCTCCCGCGGCTCGCCGCTCACCCAGTAGCCGTCGAGGAACGCGCACAGGGCGGGGGCGGAGGCGACCAGCCCGCCGTGCGAGTCCATCACGTCGAGCGGGTAGGCGTCGTCGGCCACCGGGTACCACACCTCGCGGGGGTCCCGCTTCTTCGTCGCGGCCACCCCGACCTTCAGGTCCTTCACCCCGAGCGGCGTGGCGATCAGGTCGTTCAGGCAGTCGGCGTAGGGCTTCTTGTGGACGGCCTCCAGCACCCGGCCGAGGACGCAGTACCCGAAGTTGGAGTACGCCTCCTTGCTGCCGGGGTCGAACTGGAGCGGCTGGGTGAGGGCGTAGGTGATGACGTCGGCCGGCTTGAGCGGGCGGGTGAGTTTCAACTCGGCGGCCGCCTCCGCCGGCTTGAACATCAGGTCGCCCGCCTTGGCCGTGTCCCACCCGCCCTTGTGCGTGAGCAGGTGCGTGACGGTCACGTCCTTGACCCGCTCGTCGGCCACCTTCTGCTTGCCCGGCGGCCTCGCCCCGATCAGGTCGAACGCCTTCGCGTCGGCGTCCAGTTTCTTGTCGCGGACGGCCGCTTTCACCATCGCCGCCGTGATCGGCTTGCTCACGCTGGCGATCCGCATGAGCGTGTCCGGCGGGGTTGGCTTCTTCTTCGCCTGGTCCACGTGCCCGTACCCGCGGGAGTGCAGGAGTTTGCCGTCCCTCGACACGGCGACCGTGGCGGCCGAAGCGTCGATCGTCTGCATGAACTCCAACACCGCCTTGTCCAGGTCGCGGAACTCGGCCACCTCCTTGCCGGACGCCGGCGGGTCTTTGGCGTGGGCGACCGGAGCGAGGAGCAAGAGGACGACACAGGGGCGGGGCATGGGAACCTCACGGTGAACCGGCGGCGTGAGCCGCCCGGGTAGCCGACACCCGCGGGTTCACACCCGCGGTTCGCCGGGAATTACTCCTTGCCCCAGTACGGCCCCTCGTCACGGATGGCCTGGGGCGGGATGGTGTCGCCCGGTTTGGTCGGGTCGGCCAGGGTGAAGGCGAACCCGAGCAGCGACTTGCCCGGCCGCGACCCCTTGGTGAACGTCCCCTCGCCCCAGTGGTCGCCGACGACCGCCACGTCGAACCGGTCGAACGTGTTCGCCTTCGGCACCCACCGCAGGTGCCCGCGGGCCTTCGCCGTGTACCCACGATCCGCGTCGGTCGGGTCGGGCTTGGTGGCTAGCAGCACCTCGCCGTCCAGCCGCAGCTCGACGCCCACGTCTGTCACTTTCGTCACCGTCAGCGTCCAGTCGTTCTTCCGGGCGTCGTCCGCCTTCCAGAAGTTCGGCTCCCCGCGGGTGTTGTCGTTCAGGTGGAAGCGGGCGATGCGGGCGGCCACCTTGGCCGGCAGCGGGTACGTTTCACCCACCTCGGCCTTCGGCGGGGCGAGCGACTTCACCTCCGCTTTCGTCAGCCAGAGGAAGTCGCGGCTGGCCATGTCTCCGCCGGTCGTCGGGCACTTGCCCGCACAGTACTCGCCCTTCTTGTCCTCCAGGATGCGGGCGTTCACGCGGACGATCAGCCCGTCGGCCGGTGGGGTGCGGGTGTACTTCGGGTCGAGCCGGCCGTGGTCGGGAATCTTGAGTGCCCCGGCCTTCCGCTTCTCCTCGGGCAGCTTGTCGAACTTGAACAGGGCGTCCTTGAACACCTTCTTCATCACCTCGGCGTCCTGGCCGGCGTTCTTGTAACCCAGCACGGTGCCGTCGGCAGTGAACACGTAGATGCCCTGGCGGGTTCCGCCGTTCTCCCCCTTCCGCCCGCCGGCGTCGGCCATCTTGCGGAAGAACTCGCCCTCGGCGTCGGTCCGCCGGCGGGTGTACCAGTCGTCCGTACACACCGGGATGAACTGCTCGGTCGCCATGTTGATCACGTCCGGGTCGGCGAAGGTGGACACACGGCCCACGATCACGTTGTTTCACCCGCACCCGAGCGGGTGCCCGTCCATCTCCCACAGCAGGATCGGCTTGCCCTCCTTGGCCGCCTTCACGCGGGCGTCCCAGATGCTCGTCATCCACGGGATCCTGGCGAAGTCGTCTTCGCCGTCGGCCGGCAGCACGGCTTTGCGAACGCCGGCGAACCTGGCTTCGGTGAGCTGTTCGCCGGGCGCGGCGGCGGTGGTCGAACCGGGCCGGAGGAAGAAGGCGATGGTGGCGAGCAACAGGCCGACGCCGCCGAGCAGGAGGCGATTGCGGAGGGTCATGGGGAGACTCCGGGGGTGGGGAGATTGTAGCAGACCGGAATTCGGACCTCACCCCCGTCCCCCTCTCCGAAGCGGAGATGGGGTGTTCAAGAGGCATACCGAACTGGCACCTTCGCGTTGGTCATGGGACGTTCCCAGGTTGAACACCCACTCTCCGCTTCGGAGCGGGGGACGGGGGTGAGGTCCCAGATCACTTGGCCTCGCATTTCGGCCGCCCCTTGTCTACCATTTCTTGTACCCTTGTTCACCCCCCCCGCAGGAGCGGCCCGGCCGTTATGGACAACAGCAGCATCGTCGTCCGGGGTGCCCGCGAGCACAACCTCCGCAACGTCAACATCGAACTGCCGCGGAACAAGTTGATCGTGTTCACCGGCGTCAGCGGGTCGGGGAAAAGCTCACTCGCCTTCGACACGCTGTACGCGGAAGGCCAGCGGCGGTACGTCGAGAGCCTGTCCAACTACGCCCGCCAGTTCCTCGGCCAACTGCCCAAGCCGGACGTCGATTACATCGGCGGGCTGTCGCCCGCCATCGCCATTCAGCAGAAGAGCGCCAGCCGCAACCCCCGCAGCACCGTCGGCACGGTCACGGAAGTCTCGGACTTCCTGCGGGTGCTGTACGCGCGGTGCGGGCAGGGGCACTGCCCGACGTGCCAGCGGCCGATCACCGCGCAGACCCGCGAGCAGATCGTCGGGCGGATTCTGGCGCTGCCCGAGGGCACGAAGTTTCTGGTGCTCGCGCCGGTGGTGCGGGGGCAGAAGGGGGCGTTCGTCGACTTCTTCGCCGACATGGTGAAGCGGGGGTTCGTGCGGGCGCGGGTGGACGGCAAAGTGGTGCGGATGGACGAGAACCTGGGTCTCGACAAGAAGATCAAGCACGACATCGAAATCGTGATCGACCGGCTGGTGAAGAAGACCGACGGCACGTTCCGTACACGGGTGGCCGAGAGCGTGGACCAGGCGCTCAACGTGGCCGACGGGAACGTCATCATCTCTCCGGAAGTTCCGAGTTCCGGGTTCCGAGTTCCGGGTGAAGAGGGCGGCAAGTCAAAGCCGTCAGGGTCTGAACTTGGAACCCGGAACTCGGAACCTGGAATCGCCGACATTCTTTTGTCGGCCCACTACGCCTGCACGCACTGCGACATCAGCTACGAGCCGCCGTCGCCGCAGCTCTTCAGCTTCAACAACCCGCAGGGCATGTGCCTCTCCTGCGACGGCCTGGGCAGCCAGTTCACGTTCGCCGAAGAGTTGCTGGTTCCTGATGACTCGGTCAGCTTCTACGACGGGGCGATCCCGCTCGTCGGCTCGCTCAAGGGCATGGGCAAGTGGCGGAAGCACATCTACGAGGGCGTCGGCAAGTCCCTCGGTATCGACCTGAAGACGCCGTGGAAGAAGCTGAGTGACCAGCACCGCAACCTGCTGCTCAACGGCAGCGGGGACGCGCACATCGTGTGGGAGTGGAAGCAGCGGTTCGGCAAGATCTGGAAACACAGCGGCAAGTGGGAGGGGGTGGTGCCGCAGATGGTGGCCCAGTTCAAGAAGGCGACGGCCGGGCCGCGGCGGATGCAACTGGAAAAGTACATGCGGGTGGTGAAGTGCCCGGCGTGCC
>CAYMHO010000010.1:0-6310 GCA_964390195.1 uncultured Fimbriiglobus sp.
ACGCCATGCCGGTGTTCTACCTGACCGCCAGCCTGTTCTTCGGCAAGAAGGCGGGGAACAACCCGTACCAGGCGACCGGGCTGGAGTGGCAGACGACCAGCCCGCCCGACGCGCACAACTTCCCGGCCATCCCCACCGTGTACTTCGGGCCGTACGAGTACGGGGTGCAGGACGGGCTGAGCATCGTGGACAAGATGAACGGCACCCACACGAACGGGACCGCCGCCAAGCAGGGGGTGACCAGTGGCAGCTAACACCGCGACGGGGGCGGCACCGGCACCGGGCACGGTCGGGCCGGTCGCCCACCACTTCAACAACATGCCCCAGCAGCACGCCAGCGTGCGGTTCGGCATGTGGCTGTTCCTCGTCACCGAGGTGCTGTTCTTCGGCGGCGCGTTCTGCGCGTACACCGTCTACCGCATCTGGTTCCCGAAGGACTTCGAGGCCGGCAGCGCGGCGTTGAACGTGGGCATCGCCAGCGTCAACACCTTCCTCCTGCTGGCCAGCTCGCTCACCATCACCCTGGCCATCCGCTCGTGCTGGACGGGCGACCGCAAGGGGCTGATGCGGAATCTGGTCCTGACCACCGCGCTCGGGGCGGCGTTCCTCGGGCTGAAGGCCCGCGAGTACTACCTGGACTACCAGGAGGGGCTGATCCCGAACAAGTCGCTCATCACCGAGCACGCCCGGCACGAGGACGAGCACCTGCGGGCCGAACTGAGCAAGCAGCTCACCGCCCTCCAGTCGGCGTCCGCCGCCGAGGCGGCCAAGGGGTTCGCCGTCGACCCGAAGACCCGCGAGCGGAAGGTGGTGAACGAGCTGGCCGCGTACAAGTCGGCCGAGTACGACCAACTGGCCCAGCGGGTGGGCGTCAAACTGGCCGCCCCGGTGATCGCGTTCAACGAGAACGTGGCGGTGGTGCTGAAGGAGCAGAAGCCGTTCGTCGGCCGCCGGCTGGATCACATCTCCGCCGAGGAGGTGGCCGCCGAGGCCGACCGGGTGGGCAAACTGACCGCCGTCCCGTCGCGGGAGGAGCAGGAGAAGCGGCTGGCCGACGAGGCCAACCGGCCGGAGGCGAAGAACGCCTACGACCCCAGCCGGGTGCAGCTGTTCTTCATGTTCTACTACAGCATGACCGGCCTGCACGTGCTGCACATGGTGGTCGGGCTGGGCATCCTGGTGTGGCAGATCACCCTCACCGCCACCGGCTTCTTCAACCCGACCGCCCGGTACGTCTACATCGAGACGATGAGCCTGTACTGGCACTTCGTCGACATGGTGTGGATGTTCCTGCTGCCGCTGCTGTACCTGGCCGGCCCGCACACGGCGTCGCAGGCGATGGCCCAGTTCGCCCAGGCCCTCGGCATGGGCGGCGGGCACTAGTTTTGTTCCCCTCTCCCGCCAGGGGAGTGGGGGGACCAGAGACCGGGAGCGATCACGTGGCTGGACACTCTCACGGCACCGGCGAACTGCACGAGGTGGAGCAGCACGCCCACACCCTGCCGGCGGCGGCCAACACCCTGCTCATCTTCGCCGTCCTGGCGGGGTTGGCCCTGCTCGCCCTGTTCATCGGCTTCTCCGACCTGGGTCCGCTGAAGGTGGTCGCCAGCCTCGGGTGTGCCGCCGTCCAGGCCGGCGTCCTCGCCTACTTCTTCATGGACCTGAAGCAGTCGGACAAGCTCACCTGGCTGTGCGTCCTGTCCGCCCTGTTCTTCACCGGCCTGCAGTTCCTGTTCACCCTGACCGACTACCTCACCCGGCACCTCGGGGTGCTGTAGGTGAGAGTCGGCGAACCCCGGCAGTCGTGCCGGGGTGGTTCTGGGCGAACCCGGCCCGCACGGGCCGTGGGTGGCGAGTCAGGTGGCTGCACCCGCCACCCGCGGCCCGTGCGGGCCGGGTTCGCCTGTTGGTGTTTTTCGCCCCGCCGAAGTGTTCCCCCACCAACGGACGGAAGGAGATGAACGGTCCGACCCCCTCCGCGCCCGACCTGGGCACCCCGGTTCCGGCCACGAACGGGGTGCCGCCGGGTGGGGTCCAGAGGTCCGGCCGGGCGAAAGTCTTCCTCCTCGTCGTCGGCCTCTTCGCCGGCCTGGTCGCCGTCGGCACCATCTACTACTTCTCCGCCGGCGGGGCCGACCCCGAACAGGCGTACGAACCCGGCTGGAAGTACCCCGCCCGCACCGACCCGGTGGTGCTCTCCCTGCCCACCGCCCACCCGACCGAACGCCACCAGGACATCGAGCGGCTCGACGAGTACCTCGCCCAACTCCCCACCCTCGGCGGCAAGATCGCCGACCCCGAGCGGTTGTCCGACGCCCAGAAGCGGCGGTTAACCGCGGTGATCGACGCCCTGTTCGGAACGCCCGCCGCCCCCGCCGTCGTCGGCATCGACGCGGCCACCGCCGACAAGTTCGCCCTCACTCCGGATGACCTGAAGGCCGGCGGCAAGCGGTACCGCACCGCCTGCTCGAACTGCCACGGGCTGACCGGCGACGGCCGCGGGACCGCCGGCCTGTGGTCCTTCCCCCACCCGCGAGACTTCCGCAGCGGCAAGTTCAAGCTGGCCACCGGGGCGGGGGCGAACGTCGGCCGCCCGCGGCTCGCCGACCTGACGCGGGTGATCCAGAAGGGCGTACCCGGCACCCTGATGGGGGCGAACGCGCTGACCGACGCGGAATTGAAGCAGTTGGCCGGGTATACGCTCTTCCTGAGTGTCCGCGGGGAGGTGGAGGCGGAGGTGGTGAAGGCGCTCGCCGACCCCGAGGAGGGGACGACCGACGTCGAACGGGAGGCGAAGGCGCATCTGGCGAAGGTGCTGAAGAAGTGGGCCGACGCCGACGCCGAGGTGCCGCTCAAGCACGCCGTGCTGCCGCGGCCGGACGAGGTGACAGGGGAGTACGCCGAGTCGGTCCGCCGCGGGCACAAGCTGTTCGTGTCGGAGGCGGTCGGGTGTGCGAAGTGTCACACCGCCTTCGGCGGCACACCCACCTACCGGTATGACGTGTGGGGGGTGCCGAACCGGGTGCGGAACCTGACCGACCGGGAGCGGTACTGGGCCCGCGAGCCGGCCGACATGGCCCGCCAGTTGACCGTCGGCATCCCGGCGGCGAACATGCCCGGCCTGCCCGATGATACTTCGCAAAAGGACATTGCCGACTTGGTGCATTTCGTCCGCGAGTTGCCGTACCCAGAACGGCTACCCGAGGACGTGCGGAAGGCGGTCGAGAAATAGTTCGCTCGCCCGACGCGGGGAAGGGGACATGACCGTTGACTCGCAACCGCCGATCGCTCCCCTCGTCCGCTGGCTGGCGGTGGCGCTGGTCGTGTGCACGGTCGCCCTCTTGGCACTGGGTGGCCTGACCACCTCGCGGCGGGCCGGCATGGACGACCCGGCGTGGCCGACCGAGCCGTGGTACCTGATCGTCAACGGGAGCAAGATCGACCTGGAGACCCGCACCGGGTTCCTGCTCGAACACACCCACCGGTTCGCCGGGTGGGTCGTCGGCGGGCTGGCCGCGCTGGTGGCGTTCGCCGCCTGGCAGGGCGGGCCGAGGCGGCAACCGGGCGAGGTGTTCGCCCGCATCGCCGGGGCGGTGGTGCTCATCCTGCTGCTCGGCGCGTACGGCTGGTTCCACGGGCAGATGATGGCGGCGGACAAGGCGCGGCAGGCGACCGGCAGTTTCACCTGGCCGTGGCCGTCGATCGCCGCCACCGCCGCGACCGTCGCCGCCGCGGTCGCCCTGGCGGTGTGGCAACTCCGCCAGCCGCACCCGGCGAGATGGGTGCGGTTCACCGCCACCCTGGTGCTGCTGGGGGTGATGGTGCAGGGGTTGCTCGGCGGGCTGCGGGTGTTCCTGAACAGCCAGATCGGGCTGAAGGACACCATCGGGGTGGAGTTCTCGCAGTTGCACGGCATCTTCGCGCAGGTGGTGTTCGGGGGGATGGTGCTGCTGCCGATCCTGGCCGGCCCGCGGCGGGCGGCGAAGGAACTGGGCGAGCCGGACCGATTGCGGTTGAAGAGCCTGAGCGTGGCGGTGGTGGTGGCGATCGTCGTGCAACTGCTCTGGGCGGTGTGGGTGCGGCACAACCCGAACCCGCTGGCGCAGCGGCTGCACATCCTCACCGCGTTCGTGGTGGCCGGGCTGCTGGTGTGGCTGGCCGTGCGGGTCCTCGGTTCGCCGACCGCCCGCCGCCCGCTCGGGTTCGCCGCCTGGCATTTGCTCGCCCTGTTGGCCGTGCAACTGCTGCTCGGCGTGGAGGCGTGGATGGGCAAGTTCGCCGCCGCCGGGCCGGAAGCCGCCGTCCCGCCGATGGACCGGGCGATCACCACGTCCGCCGTCCTCATCCGCACCGCCCACCAGTTGATCGGCGCGAGCCTGCTGGCGTCGGCGGCGGTGGTCGCCTTCCGCGTCCTGCGGCCCAACAATCCGACGAGCCGCGACCGCCAGGGGGCGGAAGAAATTGAAGACCGCTCCCTGGCGGTCGCGGCTCGTTAACACCGAATCCCTAGAATGCCCGCTATGAGCACCGTCGCCCAGCCCGTGGCCGAAGACGTCGCCCTCGTGTCGTTGAAGACGCGGCTGGCCGACTACGTCGAGTTGAGCAAGCCGAAGATCGCGGCGATGGCGCTCGTCACCGTCGGCGTCGGCTTCCTGCTCGGGGCGCAGCCGGGGCTGGCCATGGTGCAGCCGCTGTTGCACACGCTGGTCGGGGCGGCGGTGGTGGCGGCCGGCGGGAGTGCGTTGAACCACTGGCTGGAACGCCGGGCCGACGCCAAGATGCGCCGCACCGCCAACCGCCCGCTCGTGACCGGCCGGTTGCACCACACCGAAGCCCTGGTGTTCGGCGTCACCCTCGGCCTGCTCGGCGTCGGCTACCTGTGGTTCGCCCTGCCGTCGCCGGCCGCCGCCATCGCCGCCGCCGCCACGGCAGTCCTGTACGTCGGCGTGTACACCCCGCTCAAGCGGTACACCAGTTGGAACACCGTCGTCGGGGCGATCCCCGGCGCCCTCCCGCCGGTCATCGGCTACTGCGGGGCGACCGGCGGGATGGACCTGCCCGGCTGGGCACTGTTCGCCATCCTGTTCGTGTGGCAACTGCCGCACTTCTACAGCATCGCGTTCATGCACCGCGACGACTACGCCCGCGGCGGGATGCGGATGCTGCCGAACGTGGACCACGCCGACGGCCGCGTCACCGGGTGGGCGACGTTCGCCACCGCCCTGCTGCTGGTGCCGGTGACGGTGCTACCGGGCCTGCTGTTCGACGGGGCGTGGCGGTGGGTCTACCTAGCCGGGTCGCTGCCGGTGGCGGTGTGGTTCCTCGCCCGCTGTTTCCGCTTCGCCCGCCACCGCACCACCCCGGCCGCTCGCTCCGTGCTGCGGGGGTCGCTGGTGTACCTGCTGGCGGTGATGGCCCTGTTCGTCGCCGCCGGGGTTGTGCCGCGGTACTTCTCGTAACACATACGCGCTCGCCTTCGTCTCGCGGCTCACCACCATGTCCACCCCCGAAGTGCCCGCCCGGTCCGGTTTCCGCGCCCCGCCGCCGTGGGTGGTGTTCCTGTTCATCGGCCTCGGGGTGGCCGCCGTCGGGGCGGCGTTCTTCATCCCCCTGCGGCAGCCGCCCATCGTCTCACAAGACCCGAAGGTCATCCCGCCGGCCTTCTTCGACGCGCCGCCGTTCGTCCTGACCGAGCGGAACGGGGCCACGGTGGACAACACCGCCCTCGACGGCAAGGTGTGGGTGGCGTCGTTCGCCTTCACCCGGTGCAAGTACTGCCCGAGCGTGCAGACGACGATGGCCAGGCTGCGTGGCGAGATGAAGTTGAAGGAGAGCGACGACTTCCGGCTGGTCACGTTCACCATCGACCCGGAGCACGACACGCCGGACGAACTGAAGAAGTACGCTCAGAATGTGACCGACGCGGCGGACACCCGCTGGCTGTTCCTGCACGGGCCGGAACGGTTCATCCGCCTGCTGTGCGTGCGGGGGTTCAAGGTGGCGGTGGAGCGGGACGACCAGGCCGACGTGTCCGAGCGGTACCGGCACTTCCTCGGGCTGATGGTGATCGACAAGAAGGGGAGGGTGCGGGGCGAGTTCCTGGGGAAACAGTCGTCCCGCGAGGGGACCGAGAAGGAGGTGGAGCAGGGGAAGAAGGAGTTCGACCGCAGCTACGAGGAGCTGAAGGCGAAGGTGACGGAACTGCTGGCCGAGCCGGCCGACGCGAAGTGACGGCCGGGGCGGAGTGTCGGGGGCCCCCCCCCCCGCGGGGGGCGGGGCGCCCCCCCGGCCGGGGGCGGCCCCCCCGCCG
>CAYMHO010000010.1:6320-62969 GCA_964390195.1 uncultured Fimbriiglobus sp.
GCGGGGGTGGGGGGGGGGGGGGGGGGGGGGCGCCCCGGGCCGGGGGGGGTGGGTGGGGGGCGCGGGCGGGCGGGCCCCCGACACTCTGGCAGTCTCACCCCGTGGTCGCGCCTTCGCTCGCGCTGCGGGCGAGTTTGGCGTACTTCACCAGCACCCCGCGGTCGGCCTTGAGCGGCGGTTTCGTCCACGCCTTCGCCCGCGCGGTCAGTTCGGCGTCGGTCAGGTTCACGCTGAGCGTCTTCTTGTCGCCGTCGATGGTGACCACGTCGCCGTCCTTCAACAGCCCGATCGGCCCGCCCACCCACGCCTCCGGGGCGACGTGCCCGACCACCAGCCCGCGGGTGCCGCCGCTGAACCGGCCGTCGGTGATCAGCCCGACCGTCTCGCCCAACCCCTGCCCGGTGAGCGCCCCCGTGATGCTCAGCATCTCCCGCATGCCCGGCCCGCCCACCGGGCCCTCGCCGCGGATCACCACCACGTCGCCCGCCCGGATCTTCCCGGCGTTGATGGCGGCGAAGCACGCCTCCTCGCCGTCGAACACCTTCGCCGGCCCGGTGAGCGTCCGCACCTTCAGCCCGCTCAGCTTGGCCACGGCCCCGTCCGGTGCCAGGTTGCCGGTCAGGATGGCGATGTGCCCCTTGTGGTACTTCGGCTTGTCGAGCGGCATCACCACGTCCTGCGGCTTGGCGTACACGCTCTTGGCGTCGGCCAGGTTCTCCGCCAGCGTGCGGCCGGTGACGGTCGGGCAGTCGCCGTGCAGGTAGCCCGCGTCGAGGAGCGCCTTCAGCACGGCCGGGGTGCCGCCGACGCGGTACAGGTCGTACATGACGTACTTGCCGCTCGGCCGCAGGTCCGCGAGGTGCGGCACCTTCTCGCCCAGGCGGTCGAAGTCGGCGAGCGTCCAGGGCACGCCGGCCTCGCAGGCGATGGCCATCAGGTGCAGCACCGCGTTCGTGCTGCCGCCGAGGGCGAGCACCAGGGTGAACGCGTTTTCGAGCGACTTCCGGGTGATGAGGTCGCGGGGCCGAATGTCGTGCTCGATGCAGTACATGAGCGCCTTGCCGGCCAGGTACGCCTCCCGCTCCTTCGCCGAACTGACCGCCGGGTAGTCGGAGTCGTGCGGCAGGCTCAGGCCCATCGCCTCGATGGCGGTGCTCATCGTGTTGGCGGTGTACATGCCCCCGCACGCCCCGTGGCCGGGGCACGTCTCGCACTCGATCTTGTGCAGCTGCTTGTCGTCGATCTTCTTCGCCTGGTGCTGGCCGACGGCCTCGAACGCGCTGACGATGTCGAGCGGCTCGCCGTCCGGTCCCAACCCCGGCAGGATGCTCCCGCCGTACACGAACACGGCCGGGACGTTCAGCCGGGCCATCGCCATGACGCACCCGGGCATGTTCTTGTCGCACCCGCCGAAGGCGATGACGCCGTCGTGGTTCATCGACCCGGCCACCGTCTCGATGCAGTCGGCGATCACCTCGCGGCTCACCAGCGAGTACCGCATGCCCAGGTGGCCCATGCCGATGCCGTCGGACACGGTGGGCGCGCCGAAGAGCTGCGGCACCCCGCCGGCGGCGCGGACGCCCTCGATCCCCTTGCGGGCGAGGCGGTCCAGGTGGGCGTTGCACGGGGTGATGTCGGAGAACAGGCTGGCCACCCCGACCATCGGCCT
Organism: uncultured Fimbriiglobus sp.; assembly: GCA_964390195.1. Taxonomy (GTDB): domain Bacteria; phylum Planctomycetota; class Planctomycetia; order Gemmatales; family Gemmataceae; genus JALHQU01. Next base: position 7,990 of record CAYMHO010000010.1, read on the forward strand.
GTCGAAGTCGTCATCCTGGAAGCCGACCGCCCGGAGCATGGCCCGGTTGGGGGCGCGGCCGGGGCCGGCGGTGGTGGTCAGGCTGTGGCGGGGTGGGGGGGAATCGGACATTGATAAGCTTTCCGTTCGAGAGTTCGGGCGGCGCGCCGGCAATTCGGTCGGTCGGCGGGGCGTCTGGGGAAAAGGCCGCGATCCCGCCCGCCCGGTCGGATTCGCCGACCTACATACCCGTCACGCCGGGTCGCACACCGCGGCCGACCGGCATGTTCTACGAACGGGAGCATCCCATGCGCAGCAGCCTGAAAACGGTGGTCGAGTTCCTGAAGCGTGAAGACGGCCCGACGGCCGTCGAGTACGCGGTCATGCTCGCCCTGATCGTGGTGGTGTGCATCGCCGCCATCACCGCCATCGGGGCCGCGTCCAACCAGACGTTCAGCACCGTCGGCTCGGCCGTCAAGCCGAGTTGACCGCCGCCCTCACACCCTCACGCCCGCTCGCCTGACGCCGCCTCGTGCGGCGTTTTTTGTTGCGCCGCCGGCCGTCCGCCCGGCCGACGGGTGTTGCCCGCCGCTCACACCCGGCCGGGCGATTCCGATGTCGGGTCAAAACCGTGGCCCGGCCGCGGTGCGGTTGAAGGGACGGTGCGAAAGAATTTCGACGTGCGACTTAATCTGGGAAATCCGTTTGTGACGATTTGCACGGTCACCGGGCGTGGCGTAGATACCCGGCGTTGACGGGCCGCGGAGACACGCGAGTCACTCGGAACTGGTTCCGAGGGCCCCCGCCGCCCGCCCAAACCCCATCTCCGGAGAGACCCATGAAAGCGACCCTGAAGAACGTGGTTGAGTTCCTGAAGCGTGAAGACGGCCCGACGGCCGTCGAATACGCCGTGATGCTCGCCCTGATCGTGGTGGTGTGCATCGCCGCCATCACCGCCATCGGGGCCGCGTCCAACCAGACGTTCAGCAGCGTCGGCTCGGCCGTCAAGCCGAGCTAACTGCGACCCGAACGGACGAAACGAACGAAGCCCGGACCGACTGGTCCGGGCTTCGGCGTTTCCACAGGGCTCACTGGCCCAGCACCTTCTTCACGAACGCCTCTTCCTCGTCCGCGTCCTTGAAGTCGGGCACCTTCACCCGCTTGCCGGCGCGGTCGAACAGGACCACCGCCGGGGTCGGGGTGCCCTCGTGCTTGTCCAGCCAGTCCTGAACCGCCTGCCCGCGGTCGAGGAAGATGTAGTTGTGGAAGTCGGCCTTCTGCTCGGTCAGGAACTTCAGCACCTTACTCTTGTCGTTCCACTCGTCCGGCTCGATGTCGAGCGACATGACCACCAACCCGTCGGCGGCGTACTTGCGGTGCAACTGCACCGTGTGCGGGAACTTGGCCCGGCACGGCGCTCACCCCAAGAACCAGCAGTCGACGTACACCACCTTCCCCTTGTGGGAGGCGATGACCGAGGTGAAGTCGGCCACCTTGACCGCCTTCAGGTCCACCTCGCCGGGGGCGGGGGCCGGCGGGGCCGAGCCGCCGGGGTCGGTGGTGCCGCCGCACCCGGCCGCCAGCACGGCCAGCACGGGGATGAGTCCGCGTCTCATGGGAGAGACCTCCGTCGGGGATGACGAAGGGATTGTACCCGCCCGAGCGGCACCGTCTTACTGACCGCCCTGTAGCCGGCCTCTGTGAGGCCGGTCGGACTCCGGGGGTCACAGACCCCGGCTACAGTCACTGGCCGGACGGCAGCGGCACCACCGCGGGCTCTTGCACCGTACCGGTGAAGGCCCGGCGGCCGAGGTGGTACGGCACCCGCACGTCGGCGACTGGTCGCCACGCCGGGTCGGCGGTCGGCCGGGCGGCGATGCGGTACCGCACCTCCCCCGGCGGGTCGTCCAGTTCCACCCGCTTCACCGGCCGGCTGGCGGTGTCGGTCAGTCGCACCCGCACATCGGCCCGCCCGCGGTGCAGCAGGTGCCAGTAGAAGTGAATGCCCTCTTCGGCGTTCAGCTCGCCGTCCGTGCCCCCGCTCACCCACTCGGCGACGGCACCGGGCGGGGCGTCGCGTTCGACCACCGCCAGGAGTTGCCACAGCATTTGCGAGCGGGCCGCCAGTTTCTCCTGCCGCCCGATGCCGGCCGCCAGCACCGCCGCAAGCCCCACCCCGACGGCCGCCCACGCCACCACCTTCGGCCAGCAGAAGGGCGATCGCAGGAAGTGCGTCAGCAGCACCGCCAGCAGCACGTCCGCCCCCCACACCGCCGGCATGGTGTACCGCCCGCACATGATGTCCACCGGCAGGTAGACGACGAACCCGGCGAGCAGGAGGGCGAGGGCTGTGGCAATGGGAGGGGCGTAGCCGCGAGCCGCAGGCGAGCGCGTCTCACTCTCACTCGCTCGCCTGCGGCTCGCGGCTACGAAAACGTATCCCAGCACCAGCACCACCCCGACGCCGAGGAAATCCAGCCCGGCCGCACCTTTCAGCCACGAGGCGAATTGCCCCGCCTGCCGCCAACTCGGGCCGGGGGTGTCGTAGTGGCACGGGCCGGGGTGCGCCTTCACGTACAGCAGGTGCCCGACGGCCAGCAGCACCGGGGCGGCGTACACGGCGGCGGTCAGCACCTTCCCCCGCAGGCCGACCCCGCCCGTCCACGTCCGCAGCAGGATCATCGGCGGGATGAGGGCGACGAACGTGTTCTTGCACCCGAGGGCGAGCAGCAGTCCGAGCACCGCCGCCGCGTCCCACACCCACGCCCGCCGCTCCGCCGTGGCCGCTTTGCGGGCCGCCACCAGGGCGAACAGGGCGTAAGGCATGGCCACCCCTTCGGCGAGCGTCAGGCTGGTCCAGATGTCGTTGCGGTACGGGTTCCACATGGCCGCGGCCGCCGCCAGCACCGCCGCGACGGGGTGCAGCCGCAGCTCCCGCATCAGCCACAGGAGCATCGCCCCGGCCAGCCCGCACCACACCAGCCGGCCGGTCCGCCACGCCAGCGGGCTGTCGCCGTACACGTTGGCGGCCAGTTGCCAGTGCGCCCACACCACCGGGCGGAACGGGCCGAGGTGTTCGACGTTCGCTCGCACCTTCTCCCACCACACCCGCACGTGGTCGCCGGCCGACAGCCCGCCGGCCGGGTACACCAGGTTGCCGTCGTCGAGGAAGTCGAACGGGGCGGACAGGGTGGGCAGGTACGCCAGCGCAAGCACGAACCCGAGGAGAAGGACCCAACGGGGGAACGGCGGTGCGGAATAGGGCATGGCGACGCGCCTCCGTGCGCGGGCGGGGAGTGTAAACCGAAGTGCGGGAACGGGGGAAGGCGAACTGGCCGGGTCGGTCATCCTCCTTGACCCCCACCCGCCGCCGGGTTAAAGTCTTTTCATCCTGCCAGACTGCCGGGGCCGCCCCCGCGTCCTGAAATCGTAAGGCTGACCCACCACCCGACCGCTCGCCGGCCGCTCTCCCCGGAGGGTTCTCCATGTTCCGCCGCCTGTCCGCCGTGTTGCTCGGCGGGTTGCTGGTTTCACCCGCGCTCGCCCAGCCGCCGCAGAACGTCCTCCCGCAACCACGGGTGAGTAGCGTCCTGCCGATGGGCGGGAAGGCCGGCAGCTCGTTCGAGATGACCGTCAACGGGACGGACCTGGACGACCCGACCGCCCTCACCTTCTCGCACCCCGGCTTCACCGCCGAGTTGGTGGTGCCGCCCGAACCGAAGCCCGACCCGAACAAGAAGGACCCGCCCAAGCCGGCGCCGAAGGGTCCGGTGACGAAGCACAAGTACAAGGTGACGGTGCCGGCCGACGCACCCGTCGGCACGCACGACGTGCGGCTGGTGACCAAGTACGGGGCGAGCAACCCGCGGGCCTTCGTCGTCGGCACCCTGCCCGAGGTGGTCGAGACCGAGAAGACCAACGACGACGTGCCCGACGCCCAGAAGGTCGAGTTGAACGGCACGGTGAACGGCAACATCGCCAACACCGCCGACGTCGATTACTACTCGTTCAGCGGAAAAGCGAAGCAGCGGGTGCTGGTGAACTGCCGCACCAGCAGCATCGACAGCCGCTGCCGCCCGCTGGTGGAGGTGTTCGACGCGGCCGGCAAGCGGCTGGGCGGCAACCGCAACTACAAGGAGAACGACGCCCTCGCCGACGTGACGCTGCCGGCCGACGGCGATTACCTGGTGCGGGTGTGCGAGTTCGCCTACCAGAGCGGCAGCGCCGACCACTTCTACCGGTTGACCATTTCGACCGGGCCGTGGATCGATGCCGTCTTCCCGAACGTGGTCAACCCCGGCAAGCCGACGCCGGTGACGGTGTACGGCCGCAACCTGCCGGGCGGGAAGAAGCTGGACGGCACCGAGTTCGAGACGCTGAGCGTGACGATCACCCCGCCGGCCGACGCCGCCCGCGACCGGCTGAGCGTGCGAGATGTGGTCGCCCCGCCGCAGGCGTTGCAAGACGGGTTCGAGTACCGCCTGCCGGGGTCGAACGGCGTGCCGCTCTTCTTCACCGACGCCACGATCCACGTCGAGAAGGACGCCGGCAACGAGACGCCGGACAAGGCCGAGGCCATCGCCGTTCCGTGTGATGTGAACGGTGCCGTGGGCAAGCGGTACGACAAGGACTGGTTCAGCTTCGAAGCGAAGAAGGGGGACATCCTCTATTTCGAGCTGTTCGCCGACCGGCTCGGCTCGGGCATGGACACCTTCTTCGTGGTGAAGAACGCGACCGGCAACATGGGGAACGTGGTGGAGGAGCAGGACGACGACCAGGACAACCTGCACCCGCAGACGTTCTTCACCCGCAGCGGCGACCCGGCCCCGGCCAAGTTCACCGCCCCGGCGGACGGCAAGTTCGTGGTCATGGTGGGCAGCCGCGAGGCGAACGTGAACTACGGCCCGCGGTGCAACTACCGCCTGCGGGTGAGCAAGCCGGCGCCCGACTTCCGCGCGGTGGTCATGCCCAAGAGCCGCGACCTGAACGGGGCCAGCCTGGGGTACGCCGGCGGGCAACTGGCCCTGGACGTGTTCGTCGATCGCCGCGACGGGTTCACCGCCCCGGTGACGGCCACCGCCGAAGGGCTGCCGGCCGGCGTCACCGCCACGCCGATGACGGTCGGCACCGGCCAGCGGTGGGGCACGCTGGTGCTGAACGTCGGCGACGGGGCGGCCGCCTTCACCGGGCCGATCCGGGTGAAGTGCTCGGCCACGGTGAACGACAAGCCGGTGGCGCACGACGCCCGCCCGGCGTCCATCACCTGGAGCGTGCAGGCGAACAACAACACCCCGACCATCACCCGCCTGGACCGCGAGTTCGTGCTGGCGGTGCGACCGGAGAAGGCCCCGATGCGGGTGGCGGTCGATCTGCCGGCGGTGAAGGTGAAGACGAAGGACAAGGACGGTAAGGACGTGGAAGCGGCGGCGACCGGACCGCTGTTCGTGAAGCCCGGCGACAAGATCACCCTGCCGGTGAAGGTGACGTGGCAGGGCGGCGAGGCCCGCGCCAACCCGGTGAACGTGCGGTTCGAGGCCACCTCGCCGAACAACCAGACCGCCCCGCTCGGCGTGCAGGGGGGCGGCGGCAACAACCCGAACATGACCATCGCCAAAGATAAGGGTGACGGCAGCCTGACGGTGGACGTGCGACAGAACGCCACGCCGGGGGTGTACAGCATTCACCTGCAGGCCGACACGCAGGTCAGCTTCCTCCGCGACCCGACCCAGAAGGACAAGAAGTCGAACGCGGTGGTGCAGGCGTTCGCCGAGCCGATCACCGTGACCGTGCTGCCGACCAGCCTGGGCAAGTTCACCGTCACCCCGCCGGCGAACAACCAGTTGAAGGCCGGCACCACCGCCGAGCTGGTGGTGAAGGTGGAGCGGCAGGCGGACTACACCGGCGAATTCGCCGTCAAGGTGGCACTCCCGGCCGACGCGAAAGGGCTGACCGTGAAGGACGCCGTGGTGCCGGCCGGTAAGGACGAGGTGAAGATCCCGGTCGTCGTCGCGGCCGACGTGAAGGACGCCGGCGTGCAACTCACCCTCACCGCCACCGCCACCGTCCACGGCAAGTTCCCGATTTCGCACGAGGTGAAGGTGCAGAACCTCCGCACCGTGCCGGAGATGAAGAAGAAGTAGCGGTTAGCCGCGAGGCAACACCGAGCGCGCTCGGCGCTGCCTCGCGGCTAAACTCTCACCGTCCAAACAACCTCACCCGGTCCCTCCCGATGCCCCGCAACTTCCTCGCCCTCTTGCTCCTTCCCGCCGTCGCCCTCGCCGACGAGCCGAAGGCCGACAAGAAAGCCCCCAAGCCGCTCCCCATCGCCGAGCTGAAGCGCACCGACGCGGTCAGCTTCGAGAAGGAGATCCTGCCCATCCTGGCGGCCAAGTGCCAGGCGTGCCACGCCGGCAAGATCACCGAGGGCAAGCTCGACCTGAGCACCTACGCCAGCATGATGAAAGGCGGGGCGACCACCGGCGGGGTGCTCGCCGCCGGCAAGTCGGCCGACAGTTCGCTCTTCCTGCGGTCGAGCCACCAGAAGGGGCCGATCATGCCGCCCAAGAACGAGGGCGACCCGCTCAACCCGCAGGAGTTGGCCCTGCTGAAATTGTGGATCGAGCAGGGGGCGAAGCCGCCGGCGGTGGACACCAAGCTCACCCGGACGGTGGTGCTCTCCCTGCCGCCGGCGGTGGTCAAGCCGGTGCGGGCCGTGGCCATCAGCCCGGACAAGGCGGTCGTCGCCGCCGGCCGCAGCAACCAGGTTCACCTGTTCGACGCCAAGACCGGCGAGTTCAAAACCACGCTCGTGGACCCCGACCTGAAGACGGCCGACGGCAAGCCGGCGACCGCCGCCCACATCTCGCTCGTCGAGGCGATGGCGTACAGCCCCGACGGCAAGACGCTCGCCACCGGCAGCTTCCGTGAACTGACTCTGTGGGACACCGACACCGGCAAGCCCAAAGCCCGCGTCACCGGGTTCGCCGACAAGGTGGTGGCCATCGCCTACAGCCCGGACGGCAAGACGTTCGCGACGGGTGGCGGCGCCGCGACCGAGGACGGCGAGGTGAAGCTGTTCGACGCGGCCGGCAAGTTCGTCACCGAGATCAAGAACGCCCACTCGGACCAGGTGTTCGGCGTCGCCTTCTCGCCGGACGGCAAGCTGCTGGCGAGCGGCGGGGCGGACAAGTTCGTGAAGGTGTTCGAGGTGCCGTCCGGCAAACTGGTGAAGTCGTTCGAGGGGCACACCAACCACGTCCTGGATGTGGGTTGGACGGCGGACGGCAAGAAGCTGGTGAGCTGCGGGGCCGACACGGACAAGATGGTGAAGGTGTGGGACTACGAGAAGGGCGAGAAACTCCGCGACGTGAACGCCCACAAGTTGCAGGCGACGCGGCTGGTGTTCGTGCCGAAGACGGCCACGTTCGTCACCTGCGGGGGCGACGGTGGGAGCATCCTGTGGAACGCCGACAACGGCGGGAACCAGAAGAACTTCCCCGGCGCGAAGGATTACCTGTACGCGGTGGCGGTGAGCACCGACGGCAAACTGGTGGCCCACGGCGGGGAGGAGGGCGTGGTGCGGCTGTACAACGGCGACAACGGCACGCTGATTAAGGAACTCCTGCCGGCCGGGGAGAGTCCGAAGAAGGCCGACCCGCCGATGCCGCCGAAAAAGTGATGAGAAAATGTCCGGCCGGCCGGTGCGAATCGCATTGAGGTGGTAGACGACAACCGTGTCGGCCGCTGGAAGCGGGGCCGACACGCTCACGGGCCGCGGGGCAACCCGCGGCCCGGTTTCCATTTCCGGTCACTCGTCGCTGATCTCAGCCTGTTGGTTGGGGCCATCCAGGGTGATCGCGTACAGGTTCAGCACGTCCCGTCCGAGCAAGACGCCGTCTTCCCCGTCAGAGACCGCCACGTCCACCACCAGGCAGGCGAACCCGCGAACGGTCAACGTCACCCGGTAAATCGGCAGCGTGATAAGCCCGCCTCCACCCACCTCGAATTCGAGGCGATCAACTTCCGGAGCTTGCACCAGGGAAACGATCGTCTCCGGCACGAGCGTGCGATCCGCCCCGCTGTCCACCAGTGCGTACACCTCCGGTCCGACCACGCCGCCCGGTGTACCGACCGTCACCGGCAGGTGGGGTGCGGGAACGCGGCCGGGAACGTAGGGGTGTTCGGCATTCACGCCGCACCCCGCGGGCGGCGGATCGACGGCAACCGCTCGGGCGGGGGTGGTTGCTCCGAGACGAGTCGGACGAGCGGGAACGCGCCAGGGTGGGTTTGTTCGGCGGCGGTCAGAACCGCCACCGAGGAGTCGCCAACCGCGATCACCTGGCCGTCGTGAATGGCGACGTGCTTACCGGGGTGGTCCAGCAAAAGGCTGGGCAGGAGCGTGCGGAATGCGTTGTGCTCGCGGACCAACTTCGGGTGCGTGGGGAGAGATACTTCACCGGCCGGTTCAACCGTGTCCACAATCACATGAACCCGAGCGATCGGAGTGTCGGGCGGCAGAACCAACCGCAACTCGCGGCTCTCAGGAACATCGACTTCGTATTCGACATGCACGGCGGAGCTCCAGCGAAAACCCCAGCATATCCGATTGAATTGGGATTGAATAGAACCGCGACCGCGAGGGAGCGGGTGCTGAATCACCCGCTCCCTCGCGGTCGCGGCTCGTCCGCTCACACCCCGACGGGTTTGCCGTCGTGGGCGGGGGTGCCGCCGCTCGGGCCGGGGGTGTTCATCTCCTCGTCGATCTGCTTCAGGGCGGCGCTCTCCCGCTTCGCCTGCCACCACGCCCAGGCGATGGCCGCCACCGCCACCGTCAGCACCGCCGCACCCACCCCCCAGAAGCCGTCGCTCGCCGGCGTCCGCACGTTGTGCTTGATGACCACCGGCAGGGCCAGCAGGGCCACCATGTTCATCACCTTGATGAGCGGGTTGATGGCCGGCCCGGCGGTGTCCTTGAGCGGGTCGCCGACGGTGTCGCCGGTCACGCTCGCCTTGTGCTTCTCGCTCCCCTTGCCGGTGTTCTTGGCCATGTCCTTCGGCTCGTCCTCGATCATCTTCTTGGCGTTGTCCCACGCCCCGCCGGCGTTGCTCATGAACACCGCCAGCAGTTGGCCGACCAGGATCATGCCGGCCAGGAACCCGCCGAGCGCGTACGGCCCGAGCAGGAAGCCGACGACCAGCGGGGTGCCGATGGCCAGCAGGCCCGGCCCGACCAACTCCTTCTGGGCGGTGGCCGTGCAGATGTCCACCACGCTGCCGTAGTCCGGCTTCTTCTTCCCGGCCCAGATGTCCGGGTCGCGGAACTGCTTGCGGCACTCGTTGACGATCAGGTACGCCGCCCGCCCGACCGCCCGGATGGTGAAGCTACTGAACAGGAGCGGCACCGCCCCGCCGATGAGCATGCCGATGAACACGAACGGGTCGGCGACGGTCAGGTTGGCGGACCCGCGTTTGAAGTCGTCCACCGTCAGTTGGCCGATCTTCTCCTCAGCCCCGGTGACGAGCACGGCGATGAAGCTGGCGAACAGCGACACGCTAGCGATGACCGCCGACCCGATGGCGATCCCCTTCGTGATGGCTTTGGTGGTGTTCCCCACCGCGTCCAAATCCGCCAGAATTTGCCGCGTCGCTTTCGTCTCGGCCTCGGGGATGCGGTCGGGGTGGTCGGCCGGCAACTGGCCGCCGAAGTCGTCGCGGTTGAACGCCATCTCGCCGATCCCGTTCGCGTTGTCGGCGATCGGGCCGAACACGTCCATGCTGATGGTGTCGCCGGTCAGGGCGAGCATGCCGACGCCGGTCATGGCCACCCCGAACGCGATGAACAGCAGGTTGCCGGTGTTCGTGTACACCATCACCGCCCCGAGCAGCGCACCCGAGATGATGAGCACCGCCCACACGCTGCTCTCGTACCCGAGGGCCAGCCCCGAGATGATGTTCGTCGCGTGCCCGGTGCGACTGGCCTTCACCACGTCCTTCACCGGGCTGTAGTCGGTGCTCGTCCAGTACTCGGTGCAGCGGTTCAGGGCGACCGCCAGCAGCAGGCCGATCAGGCAGCAGATGATGGCGTTCGCGTCGAACCCGACGGGCAGGGGGGAGTAGTGCAGTTGGGCGGTGGGCACCAGTTTGTCCGCCGCCTTCGTCCGCTCGTCGTCCGGCAGGGCGTGCCACGCCGCGCGGGTGTCGTGCCGGGCTTTCGCCAGGGCGGCCTCGTTGCCCGCCCGTTGCGCCGGGTCGGGTTTACCGTCGGGCAGGGTGGCGATGCCGGGGATCGGGTCGAGTTTGAGTTCCTTCCGCAGTTCCGGGTCGGCGTACATGCCGCGGTCGAGGGCCACGCCCACCACATAGTTCGCGTCGTAGTTCAGGTAGACGAACCCGACGGCGACGAACCCGACGGCCGAGATCAGGGCCGACCGCCAGAACCCCCAGTTGATGCTCTTCATCGCCGTCGTCGCGTTGCCGGTGGTCATCCCGCGGCCGACGAGGGCGGTGCTAATCAGCGAGCTGACCACGCCCACGGCCATCATCAGCAGCGGCAGGATCATCCCCTTGTACCCGAGGGCGGCGTACCCCAGGATGACCGCCGCCACCATCGTCACGGCGTAGCTCTCGAACACGTCGGCCGCCATGCCGGCACAGTCGCCCACGTTGTCGCCCACGTTGTCGGCAATCGTCGCGGCGTTCCGCGGGTCGTCCTCGGGAATGTCCTTTTCGATCTTGCCGACGAGATCCGCCCCGACGTCCGCCGCCTTCGTGTAGATGCCCCCGCCCACCCGCATGAACAGCGCCAGCAGCGACCCGCCGAACCCGAACCCGAGCAGCGTCTCGTAAGCCAGTTCGCCGAACACGAGCAGGATGAGCGTGCCGCCGAGCAGGCCCAGCCCGCACGTGAACATGCCGGTGACGGTGCCGCAGCGGTAGGCCAGCCGCATCGCCTCGCCGAAGCTCCGCCGGGCCGCCTGGGCCACCCGCAGGTTGCCGGCCGTCGCCAGCCGCATGCCGATGAACCCGACGCTCCCGCTGAAGATGGCCCCGACCAGGAACGCCACCCCGCGGCCGATGGTGACGGCGATCCGCTCGTTCGCCGACTCGGTCGCGTCGGCCAACTGCCACGGCCACTTGGCGACGATGATGAGTCCGGTGAGCACCACCAGCAGGACGCCGACCACGGTGAACTGCCGCCGCAGGTAGGCGTCCGCCCCCTGCCGCACGGCGTCGGCCACCGCCTTCATCGCGCTCGTGCCGGTGCCCGCCGCGTACACCTGTTTGGCCAGCCAGAAGGCGTACCCCAGGCCGGTCAGGGCGATGAGCACGGCGACGATCAGTCCGACCTTCTCCGGCAGGCCGTACACCGGGCTGGTGAGGAACGAGAACGGCTGCCACGAGTGGGCGGCCGGGTTGTCCGGGCCGGCGGCCATCAGGCCGAAGGTGCCGACGGCGGCGACCAGCGGCAGCCACGGGAACCGCCGCTTCTTCCGTGTGCGGGCGGGGGCGAGAGGTTGGTCTGGCGTCATGGGTACGGCGAAGTCCTTATCGGTGGCAGGCGGACGCGACGGCGGGCGGTAGGAGGGAGAGGTGGTCGCGTGGCGACCCCGCCGGCCGACACGGGCGCGAGTCCCGGTGCGAGCGGGAACACGTCCCCGACCGGGAGGGTGTTAAGGTTAGGTGAGCGGGCGGGGGGCGGCTACGGGGTTGGCTCCCCTCTCCCCCAGGGGAGAGGGGCTGGGGGTGAGGGGGACGGGGAACGCGAGGTGGTTGACCCTCCATCCCCCTCACCCCTCTCCCCCAGGAGAGGGGAAGCCGATCACTTCACGCCCAGCGATTTCAGCTTGTTCTTCGCGTTCGCGGCCGCCTTCGTCTTCCCGCTCGCCTTAATCAACTGCTTCAGCACCCCCACCCCGAACTCCTTCTCCTGGCCGGTGTGCTCGGCGAAGTGGAACCCCAGGTAGAACAGGTCGTCGGCGTCCAGCCACTTGGCCTTGCCCACCAGGTCGAGCGTCTTCGTCGCGTCCAGCCCGACGGCCGTGCTGAAGTTCCGCAGGCACAGGTCGTTCGCCCGCGCGTCGGCGGCCACGTTCTTCGCGCTCAGCTTCACCCCCACCGTCGCCAGCTCGAACCGCACGTCGAACCCGACCGACGGGTCGCGGGCGAGCAGCTTCAGGTACTTGATGGCCGTCTCGTAGTCCTTCTTCTTCCGCCGCGCCACCGCCCGCTCGAACACCTCCTCCCGCATTGCCGGGGCGTCGGCCTCCCGGAGCAGAAAGAAGAGCGGGTCGGAGCGGTGGTCGTCGGCCTCCAGGAACTTGCACGCCCGTGTCAGCACGTCGGTTCGCAGTTTGCCCGACACCGATTTGGCGAACGGGGCGATCTGCTTCACCAGCGCCCACAACTCCTCCTGGGCCTCCGACTCCAGCACCGACTTCACCAGCGCCTGCCGGCCGTGGTCGAGGGCAGCCAGCTTGTTCCGGGCGAGGTCGCGGAGGTTGCGGTCGGGGTGGGTCAGTTGGTCCATCAGCCCGGCGGCCACCGCGGGGGTGTCGCGGTCGCCGATCTTTTCCACCGCCAACCGCCGCGGGGCCAGGTCCGGGGCTTTCAGCAGGGCCAGCCAGTCGTCCAGTTGTTTGTCGGCCGCCGGCAGGCGGGTGAGCAGCACCAGGGCGGGGGCGGCCACGTTGAAGTCGCGGTCCACCGCCGACGCGAACAGCCGCTTCCACTGGTCGGCGGTCGGCTTCTGCACCCACCCGCCGACGGCCGACATAGCCAGCGCCCGCACGTCGTGGCTGTACCCGGGGGCGGTTCGCTCCCACAGCACGTCGGCGGCAGCCGGGTCGTTGATGGCCCCCAGCAGCTTCACCACCGGCCCCTCGGCGGACGCCGGCAGCTTGTTCTTCTTGTCCTTCGCCAGGGCGACCAGTTCGCCCACCAGTTCCTTCTTGCGGTCGGCGGGCATGGTCGGCAGGCGGCTGATGATGGCGTTGGCGGCGGCGACGGCGACTTGCGGGTCCTTGTCGAGCAGCACCCCGACGCCGGCCTCCGCCCCGGCCCCGGCGGCGTCGGAGGTGAGCGCCGCGGCGATGTACTTCCGCACGCCGGGCACGACGTGGTGCAGCAACTCTTGCAGCTTCTTCACCCCCTCCGCCCCCAGCCGGGCGGCCGAGTCGGCGGCCAGCCGGGCCTCGTCGCCCCCGCCCTTGATCCGCTCCAGCAGCACCGGCAGGGCCTTCGTCACCTTTAGCTTGCCGACGGCGCGGAGGGCGTACACCCGCACCAGCGGCTCGGGGTCGTCCAGGCGGGCGATCACCTCGGCGTTCGCGTCGGCGTCCTTCACCCCGAGTTCGCCGAGGACGAGGACGGCGGCGGCGCGGAGGTCGCCCGGCTGGTCGGCGGCCATCAGGCGGACGAGTTTCTTGGCGGGGATGTCCATCGCGGCGGCTCGAAAAGACTGTGGTGGAAAGGATAGGGAATGCCGCCCAGACCTCACCCCCCGGCCCCGGCCTGGGTGCCCCTTTCGTTGGGGGCACTTTCACACGGCGTTCCAGAGATCGTTCCACGCCGGGGTGTGGCTGAGCGCTCGCAGTTCGACCAGCGGGCCGACGTGTTCCACCCGCCACCGCGCGCCGGTCCGCTTCAGCCGCAAGTTCACCTGCTGTTTGATCGCCCCCTCGATCGCCCCGCTTCCGATCCTTCGGCCCGTCGCCAGATGATCCGCATACCCCATCCGCGTCGGGTGCTTGGCCACATACGCGGCCAGGTCCAACAACGCCGCCGTAGACACGTCCGCGGGGGCCTCCGCGAACACTCCACCCAGCCAACGTTCCAATCCCACCTTCCCCTCCGACAGTACCGCCCGCCGAGCCGCCTCACACCGAGTGCGGATCCCCTCCTCGCCGCCACCGATCCCCTGCACCGCCTCGCCGACGTGTTCCAGCAGGTGGTAGATGTCCAGCACCCCCGACGCCTGCGGCAGGTGGTCCGACGCCCGGTTCCAGATCCATTCGCCCCCGTCCCCCAGCACCGTCACCCGCGACCCCGTGGTGACACCCAAACGATCCGCTTCCCGGCGAAGGCGTTGCCCGAACTGGCCCGCGTCTTCGATCGCCGCGATCACCGCCCGCACCGTGGGAGCGGGCCAGTCGCGTCGGTCCCACTCGTCCACGGTGGCACCCGCACCCGCTTCAAAAACAGGCCCACTTTGACATCCCGCCAGCCGGTCAGGGTGTTCACCTTGCCCGCGTCGATCAGCACCTCGGTCGCCCCCTTCGCGGTGGCGAAGGGGGTCGCGTCGGCCCGTTCGGGGCGTCGCACCGCTGCCCGCTGAGCTTCGGCGTGAGTGGTGCGGCGGATCACCTCGTCGTCCACCTGCCAACCACACAACCCCGCGAGCATCTGCTGAGCGCGGGCGAAGGAGTGCACCCCCACGAGGGTGATTACCCGTCGGGCTTGGCAGGTGAGGAAGCCATCCAGGCCCAGCACCTCGTCGGCGGGGAACAACTCGCCTTCGGTCGGATGCCACAGGTGGTGCCGGCGGACCTGGACCGGCCCGAGGGCGGTGGTCACCGTCCGGGTTTTGGCCCCTTTGGATCGGTAGCCGGGGACTTTTTGGGGGCGCCCACGCGGGCCGGGATGGCGGCCTGCAGGTTGTCACGGAGGAGGGGACGACCGTGTTCGAGGGCGAAGCGCTCGCAGGTGTCCAGAACCGTGCCGGGCGCGGCCGTGGCGCCCAGACGATTCAACTCCCGCACGTAGGCGATCAGGCGTTCGTACTGAAGCCGTTCCGCCTCGGTGGTGTATTCGATGGTGAGCGTCGGCATCCCTGCCTCCGGATGTGGGTGCGAGCCCAGACTACCCGAAACCCATTGCCCCAATCCAGAGGGACACCCGACCGACCCTGTCTTGGCGAACCCGGCCCGCAAGGGCCGTGGGTGGCGAGGACAGGTACCTAGGCACGCCACCCACGGCCCTTGCGGGCCGGGTTCGCCAGTAGGTTACCCGATGGCCGTCAGCCACCGCTTCACCGCCTCGTTGAACTGTTGCGGTGTTTCCAGGCTGGACAGGTGGCCGACGCCCCACAGCGTCTCGGTGGTCACGTCGGCCAGTTGGTCGGCCATCGCCTCGGCGGCCGACGGCGGGGTGAGCGCGTCCTGGGCGCCGACGATCACCAGCGCCGGGAAGCGGAACGTCTTCAGTGCGGCCACCGAATCCGGGCGGTCTCGCAATGCCGCCAGCGCCGCCGCCACCCCGTCCGCCGTCTGCGACCCGGCCAGTTCCCGCACGTGGGCTTCCACCGCCGGGTTGTTCCGCCGGGTGTGGTCGCTCACCATCTTCGGCATCATCTGGTCGATGAGCGCCGCCGGCCCCTTCGCCTTCACCAGCTCGATCGACTTCGCCCGGTTCGCCTTCGCCTCGTCCGTGTCCGACTCCGCCCGCGTGTCCGCCAGGATCAGCCCGAGTACCCGGTCGGGGTGACGCTTGGCGAACGCCAGGGCGATGTACCCGCCCATCGACAGCCCGCCGATCACGGCCTTCTCGATCTTGCGGGCGGTCAGCCACTCGGCCAGCGTGTCGGCGTAGGACTCGACCGTCCACCCCTCCGGCGGGAGACCGGACTCGCCCAGCCCGAACACGTCCGGGGTGATCAGGCGGCAGTCGGTGGTGAGGCTGCCCTGCGGCTGCCACATGCGGCGGTCGAGCGGGAAGGCGTGGACGAGCACCGCGGGGGTGCCGGAGCCGGTGTCGTCGTAGGCGAGGGTGACGCCGGCGGGGGAGATCCAGTGCGCCATGGGTGAGGCTCAAAGTGGTCTGCACGCTCCGCGTGCGGATTTCAACAGACCGCTCGCGGAGCGAGCAGACCACTATTTTACCCGAAACCGGGCCACCACCGGGTGGTGGTCGGACGCCTTCGGCTCGTCGATCACCCGCGTGTCGAGGTGCTCCCAAACGGGCGGGGCGAAGACGAAGTCGATGCGGCGGTCGGGGGCGTCGGCTGGGAAAGTCGGCGGGCCGTCGAACGCCCCGGCGAACCGGCCGCTGTCTTGCAACAGCTTGATCGGCTCCTCGGTCGGCTTGGCGTTGAAGTCGCCGGCCAGCACGCACGGCCGCTCGCCGATGAACTCCAGCAACTCGCGGACCTGGACGGCGTTGTTGCGACGGTCGTAGCTGTCGTTGTGCAGGCTGCCCAGTAGCACCGTGCGGCCGCGGAGTTCTGTGGTCGCGAACAACGCCCGCCGGCTGTTCTTGGTGTCCCAGAACGGCTTCCGCCCGGCGAGCGACAGGTTCGTGATCGGCGTCAGCGGGGTGCGAGAGAGGATGGCGTTCCCGCCGACCACCCGGCAGAACGGCAGGCCGAAGTTGTAGTTCTCGCCGAACGCCCAGTGACTCAGCCCGACCCCACGGGCGAACTCGTCCAGTTGGTTCACCGGGCACGGCGTGGCCTCCGTCATCACTTCCGACAGGAACACGAGGTCGGGCTTCTCCGCCTTCACCGCGTCGGCCATGCGGGCCATGCGGGCCTTCACGTTCTCGGGGGTGTCGAACTCCAGACCCTTCTTGTGGGCGAACCCCTTCGCCACGTTGTAGCTGACGACCGTGACCGTCTCGCCGGGCGGTTCGGACGTGGGAACGTTGGCGAGCGTGCCGACCACCGCCCGCTCGCCGTTCGCCAGCACCGTGCCGTTCAGGGTGAACAGGCCGAGCGGGACGACCACGAGCAGGAGCAGTACGACGAGCGGGATGCGCCACCTGCGGCGGCGCTTGGGGGCGGACATGGGGGCGGCTCCTCTTTCGCCCCGGAGGGGCCGGCGGGTGTAGCCCAGGGCGGAAGCCCTGGGTGGGGTAGCTCGAAACGCCACCGCCCCGGAGGGGCCGGCGCTCTGGTCGGACGCCGGCCCCTCCGGGGCGGTTTTTATTGTTGCTGATGATCCCAGGGCTTCCGCCCTGGGCTACACCCGCCGGCCCCTCCGGGGCGAAGTTCAGGTCACTTGTCCTTCTTTTCCTCCTTCTTCTCCTCCGGCTCGTCCTTCTTCTTCAGGTCGCCGGCCTTGATGGTCACCATCTTCTTCGGGTCGATCAGCTTGTCGAACGCCTTCTTCACGTCGGCCGGCTCCAGCTTCTCCACCTGCTTCTCCAGGTCGGAGTAGTAGGTCATGGTGCGGCCGACGAACAGCCCGGTGGCCAGTTGGCTGGCCAGGGTGCCGTCGCTCGCCCGCTCCTGCTGCTTCGCCTTCAGCCACGCCTTCTTGCCCTCTTCGAGCTCGCTCGCGCTCACCCCTTCCTTCAGGAACTTGCCCACCTCGTCGGTCATCATCGCGTCCACCTTGTCGAGGTTCTTCGGGTTGGTGATGGCGATGGTGACGAACCCGCCCGACTTGTCGAGCGGGCCGGCCGCCGCCTGCGACATGGCCATGTAGCTGAGGCCGCCGCTCCCCCGCACCCGGTTGCTGATGCGGCTGGCCAGCGGCGCCTCGCCGAGCAGGTAGTTGCCGACCGCCAGCCCGGCGTACTCGGGGTCCGAGTCCTTCAGCTCGATCGTCTGCACGCTCACGTACAGGGCGTTCGCCTTGTCCGGCGTGTCGATGGCGATCACCTCCGCCTTGGTCGGCAGGAATGGCCGGTCGATCCGCTTGTACGCCACCGGCGACTTCCACCCCTTCAGGAAGGCGTTCACTTGCTCCAGGGTGGCGGTCGGGTCGAAGTCGCCGACCACCACCAGCTCACCCGCCGACGCGCCCATCTGCCCCTCGTACAGCTTCTTCACGTCGGCCGCCGTCACCGCCTTCAGCCGCTCCGTCGCCTCGTCCAGCGTCGGCACGTACCGCACGTCGTCCTTCGGGTACGGCGACAGCTTCCGCTGGAGGGCGTTCACCGCCAGCATCTGCGGCTCGGTCTTGCCCTTCTCCAGCCCGTCCAGTTCTTCCTTCTTCAGGACGTCGAACTCCTTCTCGGGGAAGGTCGGCTCCCGCAGCACCTCGCCGAGCAGTTTCAGCACCGCCGGCAGGTTCTCCCGCTTGGCCTGCACGCTCACCGTCACCAGTCCGAGCCCGCGGTCGCCGTCGGTCGAGATGCTGACCGACGCCTTCAGCCTGTCGAACTCGTCCTTGATCTGCTGGCGGGTCTTGGTCTTGGTGCCCTTGTTCAGCATCGGCCCGAGGAAGTCGAACGCCGCGTTCTGCCCCTTCAAGGACTTCTCGTCGCCGATCCGCAGGTTCATGGTCATCACCACCGTCTCCCCGCGGGTCTTCTTCGGCAGCAGGGCGTACTTCAGCCCCTCGCCGACCGTCCCCCGCGTCACCCGCTTCTCCACGTTCTCCGGGGTCGGGTCGAACGCCTCTCCGGACGCCACCGCCGTGCGGCCCTTGTAGTTCTCCACCATCGCCTTCACGTCCGGGGCGGCCGGCACCTCCGCCCGCTCCGCCTTCTCGGTCGGTACGTACACCCCGACGGTGCGGTTGCTGCGGACCAGGTACTTCTGGGCGACGCGGTTCACGTCGGCCGCCGTCACCGCCTCCAGGCGGTCGCGGTACAGGAAGAACAGCCGCCAGTCGCCGGCGGCGGCGAACTCACTCAGCATGATGGCCAACTGCTGACTGTTGTCGCGGATCTGCTCGAACTGCTTCAGCCCGGCCTTCTTCGCCCGCTCCACCTCTTCGTCCGTGACCGGCTCCTTGGCCAGGTTTTCCAGGGTGGCGACGAGCACGTCGCGGGCCTTCTCGGTGTTCGCCGGGTCAGTCTGGGCGGTCAGTTCAAGGAACCCGGGGTCGTGCAGCGGGTAGGCGCTGCCGCTCACGCTGCTGGCCAGTTTGGCTTCCACCAGCGCCTTGTACACCCGCCCGCTCGGGGCGTTCGTCAGCACCGATTCGAGCACGTCGATGGCGGAGAAGTCCGGGTGGCGGGCGGCGGGGACGTGGTACACCACCCCGGTCGCCCCGACCTTGCCCACCCGGCGGAGGGTGACCAGCCGCTCGCCGTCCTGGGCCGGTTCCTCGGTGTAGGTGGCCGGCAACTTCTCTTCGGGGTTCTTGAGCGAGCCGAAGTGCTTGGCGGTGAAGGCGAGCGCCTTGCTCTCGTCGAACGCCCCGGCGACGATCAGCATGGCGTTGTCCGGGCGGTAGAACTTCTTGTAGAAGGCCTTCAGGTTGTCCACCGGCACCCGCTCGATGTCGGAGCGGTTGCCGATGGTGCTCTTGCCGTAGTTGTGCCACTCGAAGGCGGTGGCCACCATCCGCTGGCTGAGCACCCGCTCCGGGTTGTTCTCGCCCATCTCGAACTCGTTCCGCACCACGCTGAACTCCTTCATCAGCTCCTCGCGGGCGATGAAGCTGTTCACCAGCCGGTCGGCCTCCAGCTCGATGCCGAACTCCAGGTTCTCGTCCCCCGCCGGCATCGTTTCGAAGTAGTTGGTGCGGTCCAGCCAGGTGGTGCCGTTGAAGTCGGCCCCGTGGTCCCGCAGCGCCTTCGGCACGTCCGGGAACTTCGGGCACCCCTTGAACACCATGTGTTCGAGCAGGTGGGCCATGCCCGTTTCGCCGTACCCCTCGTGCCGGCTGCCGACGAAGATGGTGCAGTTCACCGTCACCTTCGGCCGGCTGGCGTCGGGCAGCAGGATGATGCGGAGGCCGTTCTTCAGCTTGTACTCGGTCAGCCCCTCGACCGTGACCCCCCTGGTCACCCCGTCGGGCAGCTTCACCTCGGCCGCCGGCTTGGGCGGGTCGGCTTTCTTCTCCTGGGCAACCGACACCCCGGCGGCCAGAACGGCGGCCGTGAGTGCGAACGCGAGCGCGCGCATGACGAGAACTCCTGGAACCCGCCCCGGGTGGTCCGGGCAGTGTGGGCGGGTGGTGGTATGGTCCGGCGCGGGGGCGGAAGCGGCAACGGGGCCGTGCGGCTTGGCGAGATGCAGTGTACAAGTGTCAATATTTCTGACAGGGGATGGGGGTGCCATCTTGATCATCTTGACCATGTTGAGTGCGTCGCCGTCCGGTCTCCCGACACGCCACACCGGGAGCGTCTCGCCGGGGGCAACGGCTGGGAGATACTTCGCCTGGACGTTTTTCCACCTCTCGGGCATGAAGGGCGGTCGGGCAGACCGATGTATTCCCCGCCGCCGTCTTGCGGTATTCTGAACGCGGTACAGCCATGCCCACACCACGCCTCATCCTCGGCCTCGACCCCGGCCTGGAAACCACAGGGTACGGGGTGCTCGACCTCACCCCCGCCGGCCCGCGGGTGGCGGAGGCCGGGGTCGTTCGTTCGGCCGTCGGCCGCGATCCGGCCGACATGGGCGACCGGGTGAAGTCGCTGTACGACGGGGTGTGCGAAATCCTCGACCAGTGGCGGCCGACGGCGGTGGCGGTGGAGCAACTGTACGCCCACGTCGAACACCCCCGCACGGCGATCCTGATGGCCCACGCCCGCGGGGTCTACTTTCTGGCCGCCGCCCAGCGTGGCATCCCGGTGTTCAGCTACCCGGCGACGACGGTGAAGAAGACGGTGACGGGGCACGGGCGGGCGGGCAAGGAGCAGATGCAGCACGCGGTCATGCGGGAACTGGGGCTGGACAAGCCGCCTGAACCCCACGACGTGGCGGATGCCCTGGCCATCGCCCTTTGCCACGTGTTCAGCAGCGGACATGTCGCCGGCGGGGCCAGATCGGCTACCTTCACCGGGGTGAACCTGAAAGCGCTGATCGGCGAGGATGATTGAGGCGAGCGGCCCGCGTGAGCGGGCTGTTTCGGTTCCGCACCGTTCAGAAACAGCCCGCTCACGCGGGCCGCTCGCCGTCACGAGACACCCCCATGATGACCAAGATGACCGGCACCCTGGTGCGGGTGCTGGACGACGAGGTGCGGCTGGCGGTCGGGCCGTTCGAGTACGCGGTGATGGTGAGCGAGGCCACCCGCCGGCAACTCCAACTCCGTACGGGTCAGGACGTCACCCTCCACCTGATCGAATACTTCGAGGGCAACCAGTCGGGGAATCGGTTCACCCCGAAGAAGATCGGGTTCGCGACCGAGACCGAACTCGACTTCTTCGAACTGTTCTGCACGGTCGAAAAGATCGGCGTGAAGAAGGCGTTGAAAGCACTCAGCCGCGGGGTGAAAGACATCGCCGACGCCATCAGCCGCCAGGACACCAAGTGGCTGAGCACCCTCCCCGGCATCGGGGCGACCACCGCCGAGCAGATCGTCACAACTCTGAAACGCAAGATCGCCCCGTTCACCTTCGCCGCGACCGCCGAACCGACACCGGAACTGCCCCCCGCGGCCGTGGCGAGCGACCCGGCGAGCGGCGGGCGTAAGCCCGCTGTTTCCGGGCGCGGGAAGAAGCAACCCGCTGACGCGGGCCGCTCGCCCGAATCCGAACCGGACCCGCTGCCGAGCGGGCAGTTGATCGAGGACGTGTACCAGGCGCTGCTGAGCGTCGGGCTGGTGCCCGTCGAGGCCCGCGAGCGGCTGGACAAGCTGCTCCAGTCCGGGGCACGGTTCAAGACCGTGGGCGACGCGATCGGCATGATCTACGGTACGAAAGGGGAGTGACGCGCGACCCGGCCCCGACAGGAGCAGGCCCATGCGGTGGGAGTGTCGGTACTCGTCGTGCGAGATGCTGTACCTGGTGGTCGGGTCGGCGGACGTCCGCTGCTTCCTGCACCACAGCGAAGACAGCGCCGACCACTGGAGCTTCGCCGACGTGCTGGCCGGCGGTCACGACGCCGAGGTGCGGTTGTTCTTCGGGGATGCCGCCGTGGACGAACTGAAGGCCGAGGTGCGGAAGCGGGTGCGGTCGTGACCCTTCACCTGGTGCATCAGACGTTGCGGGTGGCGCTGGCCGCGGCGGTGTGCGTGCTGCTGGTGCGAACGTTCGGGACGGCGACGGCGGCCGCCGTGTGGGCCGGGGTGTCGCTGGTCATGGCCGCGGGCGGGGTGGTGCTGCTGCGGACGTCCGCCGTCGGCCGGGTGACGTGGAAGAATTACCTGGCCGGGTACCTCGCCCCGTGGGGGGTGCGGGTCGGCGGGGGAAAACTGTGGCCGATCGCGGTGGTGTCGTGGCTGGTGTGGCTGGCGGTCGGCGGCGGGGCGTTCGCACTCACGCCGGAAGCGGGTGAACCGACCGGCGGGGACATCGCGCTACGGGTGCTGCTCGGGGCGTCGTGGGCGGTCGCCGGGTACGCTCTCGGGTACCTGCTCGCCACGCGGGTGCGGAACTTCCCGGCCGGGTCGTCGAGCGGGCGACGGTTACACCTGCTCGCCGGCGTCCTCGCGGCACTGGTCGCCGCGAGCGTGGCGTTACACCTCATCGGGTTCACCCTGCCGGCGTTGCTCGTAATCGGCGGGCCGGTGCTGCTGATCGGCGGCGGGTACGGCCTGTTCGTGCTGGTGCTGGTGGTGTTCGGCCGCGGCGCCCGGTGGAATTGAAGCCGGGCGGTCAGGGGGCGTTCGCCTTCAGCCCGGTGGCGGTGAAGTACGCCGGGCGGACGCGATCGAGTACGGCCGCCTCCGGTGTCAGCCGGTCCACGATCACCGGCCCGGCCAGGGCGTACCAGAGCGAAAGCCCGACGGGCAGCGCGACGGTGGCGATGACCGCGGACGTGATCAGGGCGGTGGCGAGGTCCACGTTCTCGGTTCCCATCTGCTGTCGGGTGACGACCACCGCCCAAGCCCACAAGCCGGCTAACACAACGGCCATTCCCACCCCCGCCCAGGCGAACCTGGCGACGAACCAGCGGTGGCGGTCGCAGGCGGTGACGGCCACCCGGCTGACCGGCCCCGGCCGCGGGGACTTGGCCGGGGCCGTCGCCCGACGATTGCGGACCGCCGCCGACACGGCTTTCACCGCGTCCCAGATGAGCAACGGCAGGAGCAGCAGGGCGATGACGCCGGACACCGGGTCGTCTCCGGTGGGCACGGGGGTGACGTCGGCCCCCCCGCCCCCCTTCGGGGTCGGGTGGTGTTCGACCTCGAACTCGCGGGCGTGGGAGGCCGGGCGGCCGCAGTACATGCACACCATCGGCGGGGGGGCGGCGGTGCGGGGCACGAGCAGTTCGGGCATCGTTCCGGGACGCGAGGCGGGGTTGGGGCGGCAACCGGTGTAGGGATACGACCGGCTCCGGCGGCGAACAGGCATCGTCGTGGTGGTGACGGGGTAGGCTGCACAGCTTGGATAAGGCCGTTTGTTCCGGTTGCGCGATCGGTAGCAATTTCTCCTCATGTCCGGGTGCGGTCGAGCCGATTTTAACGGACAGCAGGAAGCACCGTCTTCCGGGCGGCAGGTGGAGCGTTGGGGGAACGCGCCGCTGTTTTCACCGCTCGCATCGTGTGGAACCGCCGACTCGGTCCGACCGAGCCGCCGGGCCGCCGAGCAGGATCAGGGGAGCGTGTCATGCGGAAGAAGATTCTGGGGGCCTTCGCCGCTCTGTCGGCCGTCGCGGGGGGGGCATACGCACAGTCGCCGGCCCGTCCGGTCGCTCCGACCCCGATCGGGACGGTGGGGGCGTACGGCGGCGGGATGACGGACCCGATGGTCCGCCCGGCGAACGCCGAGCGGTACAACGAGCCGGTGCCGCCGCCCATGCCGGGCATGGGCGGTCCGGGCATGGGCGACCCCGGCATGGGCGGGGCCGACCCGATGATGGGCCTGGGCGGGCCGGGGTACCCGCCGCCCGGCCCGTACGGCCAACTGCCGTACGAGCAGCCGGTGCTCGGGGAGGGGGTGTTCAGCGCCACCGCCCCGCACCGCTTCTACCTGGACGGGCAGTACCTGCTGCTCTTCCCGGAGAGCCAGCCGACGAACGTGCCGCTGCTCACCACCAGCGCGCCGGCCGACTTCGGCCAACTGGGGGCGGCCACCACCACCATCTTGCAGGGGAACCGGAACACCCTCAACCTGGGGACGGTGAGCGGGTTCCGGGTGAGCGGCGGGATGTGGCGGGCGGACGACCAGCGGGTGGGAGTGGAGGTGGGCGGGCTGTACCAGTCGCCCTCGTCGGCCACCACCTTCGCCCGGTCGAGCTCGCAGGGCATCCCGCTCATCGCCCGCCCGTTCACCAACGCGTTGAACGGCCAGCCGGCCTCGCTCGTCGTGTCCTCGCCGAACACCATCTCGGGGTCGGCCCTGGTGCGGGGGACGACCGAGTTCTGGGGGATCGAGGCGAACGCCCTGCTCAACCTGTTCCGCACCTGCCCGGGCGAGTGCCGCCTGTGGCAGCTCAACCTGCTCGGCGGGTACCGGTACCTGGAACTGCAGGAGGGGCTGGGGCTGAGCAGCATGTCCACCGTCCTGGCCGGGTTCGTGCCGGCCGGCGGGCTGGTGGTCGGCAGCCCGACGTCCATCGACGTGCGGGACCAGTTCAACACGGTCAACCGCTTCCACGGGGCGCAGGTCGGCCTGCAGAGCCAGTTCACCAGCGGGCGGTGGTACGTGGGGGTGACGGGCAAGGCGGCGTTCGGGGCGATGAACGAGCGGCTGGAGATCACCGGCAGCACGTCGGTGGTCAACCCGGTCGCCCGCACCGGCAGCACCACCCTGGGCGGGCTGTTCGCCAACGCCTCGAACATCGGCCGCTACCGCACCGACCGGTTCGCCATCGTCACCGACCTGAACGCCAGCCTGGGGTTCCACTTCACCTCCTGGCTGATCGGCACCGTCGGGTACAACTTCATGCACATGAGCACCGTCGTGCGGCCGGGTCAGCAGTACGACGGGCGGGTGAACCCCAACCTGGTGCCCACCAGTGCCCTGTTCGGCACCGCCCCGCCGGCCGGCCGGCCGCCGATCACCCTCCGTCAGGACGACTACTTCACCCACGGGCTGAACTTCGGGTTCATCCTGCGGTACTAAGCAACCACCCCTGACTCCTGCTCGGACCCGCGGCGACATCGCCGCGGGTTTCGTCGTTTCGTGGCGACAGCGTGCGAACGCAGACCCGGTGAGCGACACACGACGAACCACCTGTTTAGCCCGACGCGCGAGCGGGGGGCCAGCCGCTCGGACGAAAGGGCAGAGACTGGTGGTGTGGGGTGCAAACCTCCCCCTTCGCCCGCTCAGGAACTGGCCCCTCGCTCGCGCGTCGGGCTAACAGGTGGTGCGGTGCGAAACGGTTCCGCCGTTGTCCGCGACGGAACTGGCCGCTCGCACGCTCGCGGCGAAGACTCACTTCCCGCCCACCCGCAGCGACCCGACCGCCTTCCGCGCCACCGCCGAGTCCGGGTCGAAGTCCGGCCCGCCCACCGACACCCAGTACACCCGCGGGGTGGTCGCCTTCGGGTCGAACAGGTACCGCTCCAGGTGCCGCACGTTGTCTTTGGCGAACCGCACCTCGACCCCCTGGAACGAGTCCACCCGCAGCGCCGCCTCGCCCTCGGCCGTCGCCCCCAGTTCCTCCGCCCGCTTCTCCCGCAGGGTGCGGAACAGGTCCTCGGGGCGGATCAGTTTCGCGTCCTCGGCCGGCAGGTCGAACCAGCCCACCTCCCCGCCGAGCGTGTTGAACAGACCGGGCGCGGACACGTACCGCTTGCCGGACGGGAAGAATTCGTCGGTCGGGTTGGTCGGCACCTCACGCGGGTTGCCCGGCAGGAGCACCTTGCACGACCCGTCCGGGGTGGTGTACTCGTTCAGGGTGGTGCCGACGGTGAACAGCCGGACGCCGACGAACACCGCCCCGGCGACGAACAGCAGTAGGGCGGCGTAAGCCACCCACACCAGTGGGTGGCGGGGTTTCCTGATTGGCGTCGTGAACGGATTGGTGGAGGCTCGTTCGTGGCGGGCGGGTGCGGCCGGCGGCAGCGGCTGCACGTCCACCGCCGCGGGCACGGCGGCGGTGTCCTTCCGGCACCACGGGCACGGCACCGCCGTGCCGAGTTTCTGCTGGTCCACCTGGAACGGCTTGCCGCACGCCAGACACGCCACCTGAGCGAACATGCGCGAACCCCCCGGCCGGACGGCCTACGGTTGAAGGTAGGCACCGGGGGAGTTGATGCCGGGCGGCGGTTACGTTTCCGACAGGACGAGGGTGAAGAACCGGCTGGTCGGCTCGTCGGGGTACTGGCCGAACGGCCCGCACGGCACGAACCCGAACCCCTCGTACAGTTTGTGGGCGGGGGTGAACGCCTCCATCGCCCCGGTTTCCAGGCTCAGCCGGGCGTACCCGCGGGCGCGGGCCTCGCTCACGATGTGGGTGAGCATCGCCCGGCCGACACCCTTCCGCCAGTGCCGTCGGGCGGTCCGCATCGACTTGATCTCGCCGTGCGTCGGGTCGAGTTCGCGGACCGCCCCGCAGCCGAGCAGTTCGCCCCCGTCCCACACCGTCCAGAAGGTGATGTCCGGCTTGCGAAGGCCGGTCAGGTCGAGGGCGTGCACGCTCTTGGCGGGGGTGATCTCGTACATGTGCCGCAGGTGCTCCTCCAGCAGTTCCCGCACCTCGGGGCCGGTCAGGTCGTCGAGCCGAATCTGCATCGGGGGGTTCTCCGCTGTCACTTCTTCGGTGTCGCCACCGGCCACGGTTCCACCTTCGCCCGTTTCGCGTACGCCTCGTACTTGGCCACCAACTCCTTCACCTTCGCCGGCTCCTTCGCGGCCAAGTCGGTCGCCTCCACCCGATCCTTGCCGACGTCGTACAGCTCCCACGGCTGGTTGTGCTTGGCCACCAGCTTCCAGTCGCCGGCCCGCACCGCCCGGTTGCCCTCGTGCTCCCAGAACAGGTCGCGGTCGAGCGGCTTGTTGTCGAACGCCGGGCGCAGACTCTTGCCTTCCAGCGGGGGGGCGTCCTTCGGGTAGGTCGCCCCGGCGAGGTCCACACACGTCGCGGCCACGTCGATCAGGTGCCCCGGCTGCTTCCGCAGTTCGCCCTTCGCGGCGATGCCTTTCGGCCAGTGGGCGATCAACGGGGTGCTGATGCCGCCTTCGTGAACCCAGTGCTTGTATTCGCGGAGGGGGGTGTTGCTGACCGTCGCCCAGCCTTTGCCGTAGGCGACGTAGGTGTCGGCCGGGCCGGGCATCACCTTCGGTCCCATCCGCACCGGGTAGCCGTCGCGGGTCTGCTTCGGCACGCTGCCGGCGGTGATGAAATCCTCCGCCTTCATCACCGGCAGGGTCGGCTTCTCCGGCCGCTCGATGTTCGGGTGGTCGGCGTTGCCGGTGCGGCCCTGAGGCTCGGCACACCCGCCGTTGTCCTGCATGTACAGGATGAGCGTGTTGTCGAGTTGCCCGGTCCGCTTCAGTTCGGCCACCAGTTTGCCCACCCCCTGGTCCATGCGGTCGATCATCGCCGCGTACACCTCCATCCCCGCCGCCTCCCACTTCTTGTCCTTCACCGCGTCCCAGTCCGGCCCCGGCGCCATCGGCTGCTTCGGGTCGATCAGCCCGAGTTTCGCCGCCTTCTCGAAGCGGGCCTTGCGGATCGGCTCGTACCCGTCCTTGTACTTCCCCTCGTACTTCTTGATGTCTTCGGGCAGGGCGTGCATCGGCCAGTGGGCGGCGGTGAACGCGACGTACAGGAAGAACGGCTTGTCGGTGTGGTCCTTCGCGTGGTCGCCGACGAACCGCACCGCGTGGTCGGCGATGGCGTCGGTGTAGTAGAAGGTCTTCGGCGTGTACTCCTTGTCCGCGAACGGGGAGATCATGGTGTTGTCGCGGACGAGGGACGACGGGTCGTAGAAGCTGCCGGCCCCGTGGATGGTGCCGTAGTAGCGGTCGAACCCGCGGGCGAGCGGCCAGTTGTGCTTCGGCCCGTCGGCCCCGGCGTGTCGGGTGACGTGCCACTTGCCGACGGCGTAGTTACGGTAGCCGGCCGGCTTCAGTTGCTCGGCGATGGTGCGGCACTCGGCGTTCAGGTTCCCGGTGTAACCCGGCTTCCCCTTGTCGTCCATCATGTGCCCGACGCCGGCCTGGTGCGGGTACAGGCCGGTCAGCAGGCTGGCGCGGGTCGGGCAGCAGCGGGCGGTGTTGTAGAACTGGGTGAATCGCACGCCGTTCTCGGCCAACTTGTCCAGGTTCGGGGTGGCGATCTCCCCGCCATAGCAGCCGAGGTCCGAAAAGCCCATGTCGTCGGTCAGGATGACGACCACGTTCGGTTTCTTGGGCGGGTCGGCGGCGACGGCGAAGCCGCCGACGAGCAGACAGCACACGGCACGGGAGGGGAGCATCCGGGTGGACCCGAGGGGAATGGATGCAAGAGGGTACCCCGACGAGCCGGGCGGCCTCAACGGAAATGTCGGTCGGGAAAGTCGCCGCACGCTCCGCGGGCGGTCTGCTCATCCGCCCGCGGAGCGTGCGGCGACTTTCCCGGCTTCTGCGACGGTGTGCCCGGCGGCCCGCAGGGCGGCGAGGGCGGTCTCCCAGTTGTCCGCCTTGACCAGCAGGTAGTCGGTATCGAACGTCGAGAAGGCGAACACACCGACGCCGGCTTGTGCCACTGGGACCGTGAGGGCGGCCAGCACGCCGACCAGGGTGAACGGCATCGACCCGGACACCCGCACCGCCCGCCAGCCCTTTTCACACGTCACACCGGGCGGGACGACGCTGTCGTCGCACACGACCGAGAGTTCGTCCGGCGTGCGGGTGATGTTGAACAGCGGACCGGCGGTCGCCCACGCCGGGATCGGTGCCGTCGGCGGCAGTTTGCACACGGCGAACGTGCCGGGCACGGCGAGGAGCGTCAGGGCGGCGGGGTCTGGAGTCATGGTGGCACCTGCCGGTACAATGCCAACCATGCTACCATCCCTCTGGCTGGTTCACCCGGACGCCGAGGCGTGCGACGCCTTCCGCCGCCGGTTCGACGGCCTCCCCCGCGTCAACGTCATTCAGCAGAAGTTCGAAGAGATCCCGCCGCACCACTGCTTCGTCACCGCCGGCAACTCCTACGGGATGATGACCGCCGGCATCGACGCGGTGGTGGTCGAGCGGTTCGGCGAAGTGATCATGACGGCGGTGCAGCACCGCATCCTGTCCGACTACTTCGGCGAACAGCCCGTTGGCACGGCGTTCATCCTCCCCACCGGCGACGAGCGGATTCCGTACCTGTGCCACGCCCCGACGATGCGAGTGCTGCAGTCGATCGACGGCACAGAGAAGGTGTATCTGGCCACGTTCGCGGCGCTGGTGGCGGTGTTCCACTTCAACCGCACGGCGGAACAGACCATCGAAACGGTGGCGATGCCGGCGATGGGCACCGGGTTCGGGCAGGTGTCGTTCGACGAGGCGGCCCGGCAGATGGCGGTGGCGTACCGGCAGTTCCTCGAACCGCCCACCCGCCTGGGTTGGGATGTGGTCGTCGCCCGGCACAAGGCGATCATTCAGGACGGCGGTAAGCAGGTGGTGAAGTGACAACTCTTCGCGGCGAGCGGCCGCAAGCCAGATTCCAGGCTCGCTGCCGCGCGCCGCGAAGAGGGGATGCGTTGCCGGCGTCAGTTACCAACGCAGTTGGGCGCCGAACACCACCCCGTGGGCCCAGAAGTCGGAGTACTGCGGCCCGAACCGGGGGAACAGCGGGCCGGTCACGTTCGTCCGCGGGGGCAGTTGGCTGGCGTTCACCCGTAGGTCCACAACGTCGCCGGTGCGGATCACGTTCGACCAGTACAGGAAGTTGTACCCGACGTACACCCGCAGGTGGTCGGTCAGCTGTGCGCCCAGCCGCACGCCCACCTCGGGTACCACCGCGAACCGGTCCTGCTCGTACCGGCCGATGTTCGACGGCTGGGTGAGCAGCCCGCCGGACTGCCGCGTCACCACCCCGCCGGTGGTGGTCGTCGTCGCCCCGTCGATGGTCACGACGGTGTGGGTGTTCCCCAGGGCGACCGCCCCGCGGACGTTCAGGAACAGCCCGCCGAACCGCCGCTCCCAGGCCAGCCCCAGGTTCACCCCGTGGAACTGGTTCTCGGTGCGGAAGCGGTCTTCCACCACGAACCGGGTTCCGGGGTTGGCCGACCCTTCCAGGCCGGTCAGCTCCTCGCGGATGTACAAGTCGTCGGTCAGGTTCAGGTAGCGGTAGCCGACCAGCAGGTCGAGCCGCCCGCACGGGTCACAGCACAGGTTGAAGAGGGCGTTCGGGTTCAGGCCCCACACGTCGGAGGTGGTGTTCACCGCCACCGTGCCGGCCAGCACGCCGGGGTACCGCACCAGTTGGGTGTCCTGGAAGGCGGGGACGACGGCGAAGTTGCCGGTCGCGTCACGGCGGACGTTGTTGGTGAACGGGCGGAAGGCGTACCCGTTCCCGTCCGGCCCGCCGTAGATCTCGCGGCTGCTGCTCTGGCCCAGGAAGAACCACTCCATCTCCGCCCCGAGCCGCTGACCGGGGTCGAGCCACATGCCGCCGTACACCCGCAGGCCGCTCCGCCAGTCGGTGTTGGAGTTCCGCCCGCCGATGACCGTCTGGGTGCCGGGGTTGCCGAGGGCGCCGAGGCTGTTCGGCAGGGCCGGGGCGCCAGCCACCGGCACCCCGTTGGCGGTGGTGGCCAGGGGCGGCAGGCCGTTCCCGCTGGTCGTCCACAACAGGTACTCGGCCCCGAGCCAGAAGCGTCCGGGCGGCCCGCACAGGCAGCTCATGGCCGGCCCGCACGCGGCGGCCGGTTCGCCGCACGCGGCGGCCACGTCGGCGGCGATGGCCGGTGGGCAGTTGCCGGCGATCGGCTGGGCGACCGCGGGTGCGGCCGGCAGTGCCACCGGGGGTGCGACCGGGGCCGGGGCGTCCGACTTCGCCTGCTCCACCCCGGACAGGGCCGGCTTGGGCTGGGCGTAGGCCGGCCGGAATGATTTAGTGGTGAGGGGGACGGCCGGTTGGGCGAGTACCGCTCCGGTCAGCCCCAGAGCGGCGGCCAACCCGCCGAGGTAGTGCCTCAACATGAAAACTCCTCCGTGAGCACTCGAGCGGGTCTAAACCGTGGGCGACCCTGTTCCGGCATCCGTCCGGACAACTCATCCCATCGACCCGTTTGCCCCGTCCGCCCCGCCCGCGTGGCCAGAATCCCCGGCGGATGAGGACGGGGGTGGCGTTTTTCAGGTACGGCACGCCGATTTTGCCCAGGCTATATATCTTGCCACCACCCGGCTGAAGGAGTGAGGTGCGAGCGGAATGTGTTGGTTAACGCGCCGGACAACCTGTCACCCGCCGGCCGGTTGGTAGTTCCGGGGAAACGGGAAAGCTTTCGCGAGCCGATGGTGTAGCTGTACTGTACTTTCACCCCCCGACTTGAGCATTGGTACCCCGAGCGGAACCGCGGCCCGACCCCGCACCACAACCTGAGATTCGCCCATGTTTCCGACGCCCACGGAACGCACGGTCGCCGTGCCCGCGCTGCCGAACAAACTCGAGGTGGTGCGGCTGGAAGACCGCCTGAACCCGACGGTGGCCCTCACCCCCGACGCCCTGCTCACCTTCGCCCCGAACCCCACCCTTGACCTGAGTTCGTCCGCGCCGGTCGGCCCGACCGCCCCGGCGACCCAGACGACCGCCCCGGCGGCCCCGGCGGCCGCCTCCTCCCAGTACGAGCTGATGTTGCCGGCGGTCTCCGCCGACCCGATGAGTACCGACACCTCGGGCGGCACGTTCGCCCTGCTGTCGGTCGTCCCGCCGTCGGCCGGCCTGAGCGGGTACGTGTACGTGGACGAGGGGGCGAACGGCGGGGTGCGGGACGACGGCGTCAAGCAGGCCGGTGAGCCGGGCATCCCCGGCGCCAGCGTCACCCTCCTGCGGGTCATCAACGGCGCCACTCTGGCCATCGGGGTGACGGCCACCAACGCCGACGGCTTCTACCAGTTCACCGGGCTGAACACGTCCGGCGAGTACCGGGTGGTGGAGACGCAGCCGGCCGGGTTCCTCGACGGCAAGGACACGGCCGGGACGGTGAACGGGGTCACCCGCGGGACCGCCGGCAACGAGATCATCTCGGGCATCACCCTGAACGCGAACGAGACCAGCGTCAACAACAACTTCGGCGAACTCATCCCGGCGAACGCCCAACTGAGCGGGTTCGTCTACCTGGACAACAACAACGACGGCATCAAGGACGGCAGCGAGGCGGGCCTCCCCGGCGTCGCCGTCACCCTCTTCCGGGTGGTCAACGGGGTCGCCACCAGCGTCGCCCAGACGGTGACGAACGGGGCCGGGTTCTACCAGTTCACCGGCTTGCAAGCGGGCACCTACGAGGTCCGCGAGACGCAGCCGATCGACTACCTGGACGGGAAGGACACCCCCGGCAGTACCGGCGGCAACAACGCCACCAACGACGTGCTCGCCGGCATCCCCCTGGCGGCCGGCCAGAACAGCATCAACAACAACTTCGGCGAACTCCAGGGGGCACGGCTGAGCGGGTTCGAGTACGTGGACGAGGGGGCGAACGGGGGCACCCGCGACGACGGCGTCAAGCAGGCCGGCGAGCCGGGCATCCCCGGCGTCCTCATCACCCTGACCGGCACCGACGACCGGGGCGGGGCGGTGTCCCGCGTGGCCACCACCGGGTCGGACGGCGGGTACAGCTTCGGCAACCTGCGGCCGGGCACCTATACCGTGTCCGCCGCCCAGCCGGCCGCCTTCATCGACGGCAAGGACACCGCCGGTACGGTGCAAGGGGGGACTCGCGGCACCGCCGGCAACGACGTCATCAGCGGCGTCGTCCTGAACGCCAACGAGAACTCGGTCGAGAACAACTTCGGCGAACTCATCTCGTCCGACGCCCGCCTGAGCGGGTTCGTCTACGAAGACCGGAACGACGACGGGGCGAAGGGCCCGACCGAGGCGGGCATCGGCGGCGTCACCGTCACCCTCTTCCGGGTGGTCAACGGCACCCCGACGAGCGTCGCCCAGACGGTGACGAACGGGGCCGGGTTCTACGAGTTCGCCAACCTGCCGGCCGGCACCTACACGGTGCGGGAGGCGCAGCCGGCCGCCTACCTGGACGGCAAAGACACCCCCGGCAGCACCGGCGGGAACAACACGACGAACGACGAACTCGCCTTGATCCCGCTGGCGGTCAGCCAGAGCAGCACCGACAACAACTTCGGCGAGCGGCGGGGGAGTATCAGCGGGTTCGTGTACGTGGACGAGGGGGCGAACGGCGGCACCCGCGACGACGGCGTCAAGCAGGCCGGCGAGCCGGGCATCGGCGGGGTGCCCGTCCGCCTGCTCCGCAACGGGGTGGTGCAGGCCACCGTCACCAGCGGGGCGGACGGCTCGTACCGGTTCGACGACCTGCTGCTCGGCGGCGGGTACACGGTCGAGGAGGTGACCCAGCCGGCCGGGTTCGCGGACGGCAAGGACACCGCCGGCACCCCCGGCGGCGGCACCGCCGGCAACGAGGTGATCGGCAACATCACCCTCACCCAGGCCGGCCCGAACTCGCCGAACAACAACTTCGGCGAACTGCTCGTGCCGGGGTCGCTCAGCGGGTTCGTGTACGAGGACACCAACGACGACGGCGTCAAGGGCCCGACCGAGGCGGGCATCGGCGGCGTCACCGTCACCCTCTTCCGGGTGGTCGGCGGGCAGACGACCAGCCTGGCCCAGACGACCACCACCGCGGCCGGGGCTTACCAGTTCACCGGGCTGACGCCGGGCGACGGGTATCTGGTCCGCCAGACGCAGCCGGCCGCCTACCAGGACGGGAAGGACACCCCCGGCAGCACCGGCGGTTCGAACGCGGTGAACGACGACCTGTCCGCCGTCACCGTCCCGGCGAACGGGGCGTCGGTCAACAACAACTTCGGCGAGCGGCTCGGCCAACTGAGCGGGTTCGTGTACGTGGACGAGGGGGCGAACGGCGGCACCCGAGACGACGGCGTCAAGCAGGCGGGCGAACCCGGCATCCCCGGCACCACCGTCACCCTCTACCGCGTCGTCAACGGCACGCCGACGAGTGTCGGCCAGACGACCACCGACGCGAACGGCTTCTACCAGTTCACCCGCCTGGCCCCCGGCACCTACGAGGTGCGGGAGACCCAGCCGGCCGCCTTCGACGACGGCAAGGACACCCCCGGCGCGGGCAACGGGGCGACCGCCCCGGCGAACGACGTCATCGCCACCATCGGCATCGGCGGGGCGAACGACCTGGACGCCCCGAACAACAACTTCGGCGAGCTGAACATCCCGCCGGCCCCGGCCCGGCTGAGCGGGTACGTGTACCTGGACAACGGCCTGCTGCCGAACTTCGCCGGGCAGAACGACGGCATCAAGCAGGCGGGCGAGACGGGCCTCGCCTGGACCACCGTGACGCTCTACCGCGTCGTCAACGGCACCCCCACCAGCGTCGCCCAGACGGTCACCGACGGCCTCGGCTTCTATCAGTTCGCCGACCTGCCGGCCGGCACCTACGAGGTGCGGGAGACGCAGCCGGCCGGGTTCCTCGACGGCAAGGACACGGCCGGGACGGTGAACGGGGTCACCCGCGGGACCGCCGGCAACGAGGTCATCTCGAGCGTCACCCTGAACGCCGGCGACGACTCGGTGAACAACAACTTCGGCGAACTGCTCCCTCCTCCGCCTCCGCCTCCGCCTCCGCCTCCGCCGCCGCCGCCGCCCCCGCCCCCTCCGCCGCCTCCGGTCAGCCTGTTCGGGTACGTGTGGTACGACCAGAACCGCAGCGGCACCTTCGACCCGAGCGAGATCGGGCTGGGCGGGGCGACCGTCACCCTCACCGGCGTCGCCTTCACCGGGGCGCCGGTGGCGACCGCCGTCACCACCACCGACGCGGCCGGGCGGTACGCGTTCACCGACCTGCTGCCGGGCGTGTACCGGGCGGTGCAGACGAACACCCCGGCCGGGTACGACGACTTCCGCGAGGAGAACAAGGCCCTGCTGGTGGTCGGCGGCAGCACCCCGACCGAGTTCGCCGGCATCCCCCTCACCCGCGACGCCGGCCCGCTCAACTTCGGCAAGGTGAACGACAGCGTGATCGTCGTCCCGCCGCCGCCGAACCCGCAGAACCCCGACCCGAGCAAGCGGAACTTCCTCGGCTCGACCGGGGCGACCACCACCGTCCCGCCGGCCACCCCCGGCCAGCAGTTGCCGTCCGCCCCGGACGCCACCCTGACCCCGACCGCCCCCGTCGGCCCGACCGGGGCCGGGGTGGTCCCGCGGCTGTACGCCGTCGGGTCCGGGCCGGGCACGGCCGCGGTGGTGCGGGTGTTCGACGCCTCCACCGGCGGGGAGCGGTTCCGCCTGCGGCCGTTCGGCGACTTCGCCGGCGGGGTGACCACCGCCGTCGGGGACGTGAACAAGGACGGGGTGGGCGACATCATCGTCGGGGCCGGGGCCAGCGGCGGCCCGCGGGTGAGCGTGTTCGACGGCCTGACCGGGGCCGTCCTGTACGACTTCTTCGCCTACTCGCCGAGTTTCACCGGCGGGGTGTTCGTGGCCGCCGGGGACGTGGACGGGGACGGGTACGCGGACGTCATCACCGGGGCCGGGGCCGGCGGCGGCCCGCACGTGAAGGCGTTCAGCGGTCGCACCGGGGCGGAGGTGGCCAGCTTCTACGCCTTCGAGCAGTCGTACACCGGAGGGGTGCGGGTGGCGGCCGGCAACTTCGCCGGCGACGGGCGGGTGGAGATCGCCGCCGCAACCGGGGCCGGGGTGGCCGGGCGGGTGAACGTCATCGACCCCCGCTCGCTGGCCACCCTCAACACCCTCCAGCCGTTCGGCACCTTCGCCGGCGGGGTGAACGTGGCGGCCGGCGACGTGAACGGGGACGGCATCGCCGAGGTGATCGCCGGGGCCGGGCCGACCGGCGGCCCGCGGGTGAGCGTGCTGAACGCCACCAGCGGGGCCAAGGTGTACGACTTCTACGCCTACTCCGAGTCGTTCACCGGCGGGGTGACGGTCGCCGCCCACGACCTGAACGCCGACGGCAAGGCGGACATCGTCACCGGCAGCGG
This sequence comes from uncultured Fimbriiglobus sp., assembly GCA_964390195.1. Lineage (GTDB taxonomy): Bacteria > Planctomycetota > Planctomycetia > Gemmatales > Gemmataceae > JALHQU01. The sequence goes on from CAYMHO010000010.1 coordinate 43,831, forward strand.
GGTCGGCTCCCGCGGGCACGTGCAAGTGTTCTCGGGCGCCACCCTGGCCCCGCTGGACAGCTTCTTCGGGCTGGAGAGCAACAACCAGAGCGGCGTGTACGTCGGCTGATGTGGTGCAGTCCCGTCCGTCGGTCCCCCCTCGCGGCCGCTCAGGGTTCTCCTGGGCGGCCGTTCCCGTTTCCGGGCGGGTCATCCGCTCACCCGGTCAGGGCGGGAAAGAATGTGTTTGTGGAATCCCCCCGTACCCCCCTATGTTTGGGGGGTTCCTCCAACAAAACACCCCCCAGTTGTTGGAGGAATGACCCGAGGGGGCGGGGGTGCAGAACCATTTTCCGTTTCGGGCAATCCTCTTTCTCCGCCCGGACTTCGTTCCGAGGGCGGGGGAGGAGTGATGCGGTAAACGGAATCCCCCTCTCCCCCCTTGTGTTGGGGGAGATTATTCCTGAATCTCCCATCAACCGGACTCAGGAATAAACCACTCGATGGGGCGGGCGGGAGCGGGTGTTTCCAACATCCTTCTTTCCCGCCCTGCCTTCCGAACCGGGCGAATGAGCGACGGTCGGCGGGCGTTCCGGGATTCACTTGCCGAGCTTCCAGACGCGGACCGTCAGGTCGTTGCTCGTCGTCGCCAGGGAACCGCCGTCCGGGGAGAAGGCGAGCCGCTGCACCTTGTCGGTGTGCCCTTTCAGCACGGCCTTCTCCCCGCCGGTCGTCGCGTCCCACAGGCGGACGGTCCCGTCGTAGCTGGCCGAGGCGAGCGTCTTCCCGCTCGGCGTGTACGCCACCCACAGGGTGCGGTCCGTGTGCCCCTTGAGGGTCAACACCTCTTTCCCGGTGGCCGCCTCCCACACGCGGACGGTGCCGTCCAGACACCCCCCCGCGACGCTCTTGCCGTTCGGGGAGAAGGCGACGCCCCAGACGCCCCCGAACTCGCCCTTCGCCGACCACAGTTCCTTCCCGGTGGCCGCGTCCCAGGCCTTCACCTCACCCCCCTTCTCGGTGTCCCCCAGTCGCCGCCGGCACTCGCCAGCGTCTTACCGTCCGGGGAGAAGGCGACCGCGATGGCCGTCCGCTTGTGCCCGTCGAGTTTGACCCGCACCTTCCCGTCCGGCTCGCGGAGGGCGACCGAAGCGTCGTCGGACGCCGTCGCCAGGGTCTTGCCGTCCGGCGAGTAGGCGACCCCACTCACCGTCCCGGTGTGGTCGTCGATGGTCGCCCGCTTCTCCCCCTTCGCCACATCCCACAGGACGACCGTCTGGTCCCGACCGGCCGTCGCCAGGGTCTTGCCGTCCGGCGAGTAGGCGGCGAACAGCACCCCGGCCGTGTGCCCTTCGAGGGTGGCTTGCGGCTTGCCGGTCTGCCAGTCCCACAGGCGGACGGTCCCGTCCTCACTGGCCGACGCCAGGGTCTTCCCGTCCGGGGAGAAGGCGGGCATGACGGTGTGGGCCAGGTGGCCTTCGAGCCGGTGCACTTCGGCCGCCGTGTCCTCCCCGACCGCCCGGCGGCGGAACGCCACCAACCCGCCGGACAGGGGGCCGACGTACTCCCACCCGTCGGCGGCGAGGGCGTTCAGCTTGGCGGTCGCCTCCTTCTCGTCCGCCCCCACGGACACCGCCTTGTGTTCCCACCCCTTCGTGGGGTCGGCGACGGTCTGCGCCCGGGCCGGCGGTCCGCCGAGCGCTCCGACGGCCAAGAGGGCTGTGACGACCGGGAGCAACTTCTTCATGACGCGGACTCCTCCGTTTGCCGAACCGGGGCTTCACTCGCGACGGGTTCCGTGTCGGACCCCTCGACCCGCGGCCGAACCGCCACGCCCTCCGCCGAGACTATCCGAGAAATCGGCGAGTGTCAAACCGTCGGGGCGGATCGTGGCGTCGTTGCTGGAATTGTTCCGCCACCCCCCCCACATCGGGTCGTTTCTTCCAACAACCGCCTCGCATCGGGTACACTCCAGCCCTCTCCCGGAGCGTGCCATGCCCCCCACCCGCCGCACCGCCCTCGCCGCCGGTTCCGCCCTCGTCGCGTCCGCCGCACTCGGTCAGCCGAAGCCGGTCACACCCCCGGTCGAAGGGTACACGGACCAGGTCAGCTACGCCCCCGGCGACACCGTCAAGCTGCACACCAGCACCGCCGCCGAGACGTTCGACGTGGAGGTGGCCCGGATCGGGGCGAAGCGGGAGGTGGTGTGGTCCGAGAAGGGGGTGAAGGGGAAGAAGCACGACGTGCCGAAGGACGCCAGTTCGCACGGGTGCAAGTGGTCGGCGGGGGTGGAATTCAAGGTCGGGGCCGACTGGAAGAGCGGGTACTACGCCGTCCGCCTCGCCGCCACCGGGGCCGACAAGCCGACCCCCGTCGAGCCGTACTTCGTCGTCCGCCCGAAGGAGCCGGGCAAGGCCGCGAAGATCCTCCTGCAACTCAGCACCAACACCTACAACGCCTACACCAACTGGGGCGGTTACAGCCTGTACGCCTACCACGGGCGGCACAAGGTGCAGGGCCGGCGGGTGTCGTTCGACCGCCCGCAGGCGTCGCAGTTCGGCAACTGGGAACAGCCGTTCGTCGCCTGGGCCGAGGCTAACGGGTACGCCCTCGACTTCTGTGCGAACAGCGATTTGGAGTTCCGCCCGGAGCTGCTGAAGGCGTACAAACTGGTGCTGAGCGTCGGGCACGACGAGTACTGGTCGAAGCCGATGCGAGACCACCTGGAGAAGTCCATCGGCGACGGCGGGAACGTGGCGTTCTTCAGCGGCAACACCTGCTGCTGGCAGGTGCGGTCCGAGGACAACGGGCGGGCGCTCGCCTGCTGGAAGCAGAGCTTCGGCGACGACCCGCACTACAAGGCCGAGACGTTCGACACCCTCAGCACCGCCTGGAGCCACTACCTGGTGAACCGCCCGGAGAACTCGCTCACCGGCGTCGGCTTCCTGTGGGGCGGGTACCGCAAGAGCCACGGCCAGTTCATGGACGACCCGGCCGAGTTCACGGTGCATCGGCCCGGGCACTGGCTGTTCGCCGACACCGCGGTGAATTTTAACGACAAGTTCGGCGGCAAGGACACGGTGGTGGGGTACGAGTGCGACGGGTGCGAACTGACCTGGAAGGGTGATCAACCGACGCCGACGTACAGGGACGGCACGCCGAAGGGGTTCCAGGTGCTGGCCACCTGCCCGGCCCGCTGGCACCCGGACGACTGCGAGTGGTACGAGAAGTGGGAGAAGGGCCGCACCGGGCACGCGGTGGTCGGCACGTACACCCGCGGCGGCACGGTGGTGACGGTCGGCACCACCGACTGGAGCCACGGGTTGCGTGGCAACGACCCCGTGGTGGTGCAGGTGACGAAGAACGTACTGAACAAACTCGGAAAGTAGTAGGCACACTCCGTGTGCCGTTCTGATGACGGCACACGGAGTGTGCCTACTACTTTTTCTCCTACGGAACCTCCCCCATGACCCCCTCCCGTCGCACGTTCCTCGCCTCCACCGCCGTCGTCGCCGTGTCGTCGGCACTCGCCGCCGACACGCCGGCCGCCGTCCCCATCGCCGTCGTGGGCTGCGGCGGCATGGGCACGAATCACCTGAAGTTGCTGGCCGCGAACAAGCGGGTGAAGATCGCGGCGGTGTGTGAGGTGGACGCCATTCGCCAGGCCGCCGCGGCCAAGATCGCCACCGACGCCGGCCACACCCCGAAGGCGACGAAAGACCTCCGCGAAGTGCTCGACAACAAGGACGTGAAGGCGGTGTGGATCGCCACCCCGGACCACTGGCACGCCCCCGCCGCCATCCTCGCCGCCGACGCCGGCAAGCACGTGTACGTCGAGAAGCCCTGTTCGCACAACGTGCGGGAGGGGCGGCTGATGATCGAGGCGGCCGCCCGCAACAAGGTCGTCATGCAGGTCGGCACGCAGGCCCGCAGCACCAAGACGGTGCAGGAGGCGATGGCCCGGCTGAAGGACGGGGCGATCGGCGACGTGTTGGTGGCGAAGGCGTGGAACAGCCAACTCCGCCGGAACCTCGGCAAGGTGAAGCCGAGCCAGCCGCCCGAAACGCTCGACTACTACCTGTGGCAGGGGCCGGCGCCGGAGGCCCCGTTTTACGCCAACCGCGTGCCCGGCATGTGGCGGTTCTTCCGCGACTACGGGGCCGGCGACATCGGCAACGACGGCGTCCACAACATCGACGTGGGCGTGTGGGGGCTGAACGCCACCGCCCTGCCGAACCGCGTGGCGGCGCTGGGCGGCAAGTTCTTCTTCGACGACGATCAGGAGTGGCCGGACACGCAATATGTGGTGTGCGAGTTCGACAAGCTGGACGGCAAGCCGCGGCAGTTCGTCTTCGAGCAGCGGATCTGGTCGCCGTACGTGCAGGAGGAGTACGAGAACGGCAACGCCTTCTACGGCACCAAGGGCGTGCTCATCATCGGCCACACCATCGGGTGGAAGCTGTACGGCGAGAAGAACAAGCTGAAGGAGGAGATGACGGGTCGGGTGAACCTGCCCGGCCACCACGACAACTTCCTCGACGCCATCCTGAAGGGCGACAAGCCGAACGCCCCGGTGGAGGTCGGGCACGTGTCGGCGGGCATTTGTCACCTGGCGAACATCGCCACCCGCCTGCGGGCGACCGTCGAGTTCGACCCGGTGAAGGAGGCGATCACCAACAACCCCGAAGGGCAGTCGCTCACGAAGCGGAAGTACCGCGAGAAGCACTGGGCGGTGCCGAAGGGCGTTTAGCGGGGCGTGTGGTACACTGTCCGTCAGAACGTCCCCACACCCCGGAGTTACCCATGTTCGCCCGCCCGCTCGCCGTCGTGCTGTGTGCCGCCGCCCTCGCCCCCGCCGCCGACGACGTCACCCTGAAGGGCGTCCGCTTCGGCAACCCCATCCAGGGGGAGAAGCAGTCCGCCGACGACCTGAAGGGGCAGGTGGTGCTGGTCGAGCTGTGGGGCATCAACTGAGGGCCGTGCATCGCGTCGATGCCCCACCTGGTCAGGTGGCACGAGGAGTTGGGCGACGGCGGGCTGGCGGTGGTCGGGCTGCACGTGCAGAACGCGACCGACGACGCCGTGAAGGCGAAGGCGAAGAGTCTCGGGATGCGGTTCGCCGTCACCGCCGGCGGGTCGGTGGACGGGGTGAAGGCGGCGGGCATCCCGCACTGCGTGCTGTTCGACCACACCGGCAAGATGGTGTTCGACGGCCACCCGAAGGACGTGGAGAAGAAACTGCGGGAGGCTGTCGCCGAGATGCTCGCCGACGAGGCCGGCAGCAAACCGGGCAAGGCGGTGACGGCGGCGCTGGAGGCGTTCAGGAAGGGCGGGGCGACGGGGGACCTGTTGAAGAAGATGACGACCCTGCGGGACGGCCCGGACGGCACCGCGGCGAAGGAGGCGAAGGCGGTGGTGGCCAAACTGCAGAGCGGCGCCCAGGCCCGGCTGGACGAGGCCAAGAAGGACCAGAAGGACGACCCGATCGCCGCCTACGACGCGGCCAGTTCGGTGGCGGGCAAGTGGAAGGGCACGGCCATCGGCAAGGAGGCGGCCGAACTGACCGCCAGGCTGAAGGAGAGCAAGGAGGTGGTCGCGGAACTGAAAGCGAGGCCGGTGCTGGAGAAGGTGCGGGCGACCGAGGCCGCGATCCTGTCCGCCGCCAAGGGCAAGGAGCCGGACACCGCCGAGTTCAAGAAGGCGTTCGCCCCGCAACTCAAGCAGCTCGACCAGACCATCGGCAACCTGAAGAAGACTGCCCCCGGCGCGCCGTCCACCGCCGAGGCGGAGGAGATCGGCAAACGGCTGGGCGTCGGCAGCAAGTGACGAGAAGGGGAGACACGGAGACAGGGAGAAAACGCACCTCTCCGTGTCTCTCCTTCTCCCCTTCTCCCCCTCTCCCCCTCTCGCGGCGAGTACAATCTCCGCGGGCACGTCGCCCCGCACCTTCTCCCTGGTATCCGCAATGTCTCGTCCGCTCGACCGCCGCTCATTCCTGGCCGCCTCCGCCGGGGCCGCCGCCGTCGCCCTCACCCCCCGGCTGTTCGCCGCCGACGCCAAGAAGCCGCTGTTCGACATCTCCCTCGCCCAGTGGTCGTACCACAAGGCGTTCTTCAGCAAGAAGGACGGGGAGAAGAAGGACCCGCTCAAGTTCGCCGAGATCGCCAAGAAGGACCACGACATCTCCGCCGTCGAGTACGTCAACCAGTTCTACAAGGACAAGAAGAAGGACGAGGGGTACCTGAAGGACCTGAAGAAGGTGGCCGACGACAACAAGGTGGTCAGTGTGCTCATCATGTGCGACGGCGAGGGCAACCTGGGCGACCCGGACGACAAGAAGCGGCAGACGGCGGTGGACAACCACGTGCGGTGGCTGGAGTGGGCCAAGTTCCTCGGCTGTCACAGCATCCGGGTGAACGCCGCCAGCGACTGGAAGAAGGGGTTCGAGGAGACGCAGAAGCTGGCCGCCGACGGCCTGCGGAAGCTGAGCGAACTGGGCGACAAGCACGGCATCAGCGTGATCGTCGAGAACCACGGCGGGCTGAGCAGCCACGGGGCGTGGCTGGCCGGGGTGATGAAGAAGGTGGACCACAAGCGGTGCGGCACCCTGCCCGACTTCGGCAACTTCGGCGTCGGGAACATCGAGGGGGTGAAGGACGTGACGAACGGCCAGTACGACCGGTACAAGGGGGTGGACGAACTGATGCCGTTCGCCAAGGGGGTGAGCGCGAAGAGCCACGACTTCGACGACAAGGGGAACGAGACGAAGACCGACTACCGCAAGATGCTGGAGATCGTGTGCAAGAAGCACAAGTGGACCGGGTTCATCGGCGTCGAGTACGAGGGGAGTAAGCTGAGCGAGGCGGACGGCATCAAGGCGACCAAGAAGTTGCTCGAGAGCGTGCGGGATGAGATGAGCAAGGGGTGAGTCGTCAAGTCCTCAAGTCGTCAGGTCCGGATGGGATCCTGCGGCGGGTGAAACGTCGCCGGTGTATGATTGAGATGTCGCGTCAAGACTTGATGACCTGAAGACTTGACGACCTGAGGACTTCTGAGATGCCGCTGTACCTGTACGAGTTGGTCAACGACGACGGCACCGGCGGGGAGCGGTTCGAGATCATCCAGCGGATGGCCGACGCCCCGCTGACTGCCCATCCGGACACAGGCGCCGCGTGCCGGCGGGTGTTCGGCGTGCCGAACGCCCCCCGCGCCTGGACCGACTCCCAGGGGAAGGCCGCCACCAGCGACAAGAACTTGGAGCGGCTCGGGTTCACCCAGTATGTGAAGGGGGAGAACGGCAAGTACGAGAAGAAGTTCGGCAAGGGGCCGGACAAGATCAACAAGCCCCCGAAGGGCGAGTGAATCGACACCGTCGGGCGAGCCGAGCGGCGTGAGCCGCCGGGTGGCGATACCAACCACCCGGCGGCTCACGCCGCTCGGCTGCCTACTCACCTCACCCCCACCCATGGCGGCGGGTTCTCTGCATCTCGAAGCGGCTTGTGAAACCTAACCATCTGCCAACCGATCGCCGGGTCCACATCCCGATACCAAAACGCCCGTTGCCAGCCGACCGATCCCCAGCGTGTTCCGACCACACGCAACGCGTCCGGGGTCGGTTCGGCTTTCACCCACGCCGGCAATTCGTATCCCGGTGGCGGGTCGCCTGCTCGTGGCGGCACCCACACCGGCCGGCAAATTCGATCCGACAACAATTCCCCCCGAGCGTGACAATCGCCGCCCCCCGGATCCCAACCCTCCTCGATATTTCGCGGATCCCAACCCTCCTCGACCTTCCGCATGGAGATGTCGCTGACTCGAGGCTGGACCAATTGGCCGAGCAGGGCGACGGACAGGAACGAGACCGGGAGCATCGTTCGGCCTCCGAGTACGGTCCGGCGAATACACCGGCCCACGGCGTTGGGCAACCGTAATTGCCCGAGTTGCCCGCTGTGTAGCACTCTCAGAATTTCCTCATTTCTCGCTTTGCACGTCCCGACGGGATTGGTACCATCCTCTCACTTTTCTCTCATTGCCACCGCTCACCTCTTACTCGCGAGGTGGTTCATGGGTCCTCAGACTCGCCGGTCGGCGTTCACGCTGATTGAACTGCTGGTGGTGATCGCCATCATCGCCATCCTCATCGGCCTGCTCCTGCCGGCCGTGCAGAAGGTGCGGGAGGCCGCCGCCCGCATGCAGTGCGGGAACAACCTGAAGCAACTCGGGCTGGCCGCCCACAACTACCACGACGCCATGGGCCAGTTCCCGTCGGCCGGCAAAAACGGGTGTGAGGCCCCCATCCACCCGAACGTGGCCACCCTGTGCGCCGCCTACGACCCGAACATGCCCAACGGCGCGCCGGTCAGCGCCCCGTACACCGTGCCCACGTCGCTGCTCACCACCCGCCGGCAGGAGTGGAGCTGGACGTACTTCCTGCTCCCGTACATCGAGCAGGAGAACGTGTACCGCGCGACCAGCGACACGGTGGTGCGGCGGGCGGTGGTGAAGACGTTCCACTGCCCCAGCCGCCGGCAGGCACAGCTTTACAACAACAACGCCAAGACCGACTACGCGAGCAACGCCGGCAGCGGGCTGGGCGACGCGAACACCACCGGGGTGATCTTCCGCACCGGGGCGGCCGGGCCGGTGCGGATGACCGACGTGACCGACGGCACCAGCAACACCGCCCTGTTCGGCGAGAAGCGGATGAAGCTGGACAAGTTCGGCCTGAGCTACGACGACAACGAGTCGCTGTACAGCCCCGGCTGGGACAGCGAGATCGTGCGGGCGGCCGTCACCGACGCCGACACCACCTCGGCCCTGGGCAACCTGAGCTGGGGGCCGAACCCGGATATCCGCGTCACCAACCCGGCCGTCTTCACCGACCCGGAGAGCGGGCTGAGCCAGTTCGGCTCGTCGCACCCGAGCGGCTGCCTGTTCGTCCTGTGCGACGGGAGCGTCCGCCCGGTGCGGTTCAACCCGGACCGCACCCTGTTCCGCCGCTTCTGCACCCGGGCCGACGGGCAGGTGCTCAACGGCAGTTTCTGAGCGAGGGGCCGCGATGAAGTGGGTGCGACTGCTCGTGCTGCTCGGGTGCGGGCTGGCCGTCGGGTGCGGCGGACCCCCGCCCATGCCGACGGCCGATTCCGCCGCCGAGAAGGCGGACGAGGAGGCCATCAAAAAGGCCGGGAGCGCCGAACGGCAGGGGAAGCCGAAGACCAAGCCGACTCGCAACCCGGACGACGACTGAGCGGCCGTCCGTGCCCCGCCGGGGGCCGGTTGGGAGGTGACCCGGTCCCCGGCTGGGGCACGGACGGCCCCGTTCACAACCCGAACAGTTCTCGCGCGTTCCGCGTCGTCGCCGCGCACACCTCGTCCGCCGACACGCCCCGCACCTTCGCCACGCACTCGGCCGTGTGTCGCACGAACGCCGGCTCGTTCCGCTTCCCCCGCGCCGGCACCGGCGCCAGGTACGGGCTGTCCGTCTCCACCAGCAGCCGGTCGAGCGGCACCGCGGCGGCCACCTTCCGCAAGTCTTCGGCGTTCTTGTACGTCACCATGCCGGCGAACGAGATGTGCAGGCCCAGCTCCACGCACGCCAGTGCAACGGCCGTATCGCTCGTGAACGAGTGCATCACCCCGCGGACCGGCCCGTGGGCGGCGAACTCCTCGCGGAGCATCCGCATCACGTCGAGTTCGGCCTCGCGGCAGTGGATGACGATCGGCAGGTTCAGCCGACGGGCCAGGGCGAGGTGCCGGGCGAAGTAATCTTCCTGGAGCGGGAAGGGCGCGCGGTCCCAGTAGCGATCAAGGCCCGACTCGCCAATCGCCACCACGTTCGCGGCGGTCTCGGCCAGCTTCACGACCTCGTCCCAGTCGGTCGGGCCGGCCTCGGCGACGTGGTTCGGCTGGATGCCCACCACCGCCCGCAGTTGGGGGAAGCGGCCGGCCAGCTCGACCGCCGCCCGGCTGGTCGGCAGGTCGATGCCGATGGTCAGGGTGTGCGTCACCCCGGCCGCTGTTGCGCGCTCCAGCGCGGCCGGCAGGTCGGCGGCGAACCGCTCGTCGTCCAGGTGGGCGTGGGTGTCGATGAGCATTCGGCGACTCACTTCTTGATCGGCGGCAGGGGCGGGTCGATGCCGCGGGGCGGGCCAGCGGCCGGCGGCGGGGGCACTTCCAGTTTGAACGCGGTCGGCGACAGCGTCACCGTCTTCGCCAGCTTGCCGTCCTTGTTGAACAGGTACCGCCGGCCGAACTCGACGCCGAACCCGGTGCCCCACGTCACCTCGGCGAAGTCCGGCGGCGGGGGGATCGCCCCACCCCCCGGCGGGACAGGCGGGTCGAAGCCGGGGTTCGCGCCGCCGCGGCCCTTCTGCCACGCCCCGTCCGACCACTTCGTCAGGACGGTTACGGCCAGTTGCTCGTCGGCGGTGATCCAGCTCGCGTGCACCACCTCGTCGGTGGCCACCTTCCCGCTCGGCTGCTTGTCCTCCAGCGCCGCCTTCTGGCTCTTGGCCATCGCCGCGTCCAGGTCCTTCTTGATCGCTTCGGTGTGCTTGGCGAACTCGGCCCGGGCGCCGCTCACGCAGTCGGCCGCCTTCAGCGGGTACGCCTTCGTCCCGTCCAGCACCCGCACCCCGCTGGCCACGAACGCCTCGTCGGCCGGCGCCCCCTTGCCGTCGTTCACCGTCACCTCGACCAGGGCGAACTTGTCGCTCACGCCCCACCCCTTCGTCGTCTTCGGGCTGGCCATGCTCAGCTTCGGGTAGACGACGGTCGTCTCCCCCTTCGTGCCCACCTTCACTTGCAGGCCGGTGATCTGCGGGGCGTCGTCCACCGGCACGTACAGCCAGTTGTAACTGCCCCCGTCGGCGGCGAAGGCGATGGCGTCCGGCTGGCTGCTGCGGCCGTCGCGGCCCATCACCTTGACCGCGTCGGCCACCAGCACGCCGACGGCGGTGCCCTCCCGCGGGGCGTACCTGCGGGTGGGCACGAACTTGGCCGGGTCGGTGACGGTGTCGTTCGGGATGGCGGTCGGCACCGGGGCGGCGAGGGCCGGGGCGGCGGCGAGCAGCCCGGCGAGGAAGGTGAGGCGGGTCACGGGAGCCTCCGAGTGGGCGGTGGGCCAATTGTAGCGGAACGGCACCACGGCAGGGTCGGACATCCCGGCGTCGGGAAAGTCGAGAAATTCGTGGGCGGTTGGAATCGGCCGCGAGACGCCGCTAGTAATCTCGCGTCGCTCGGTGGCACGCACGCCCCGCCCGACCGGACCGGCGGCATGAGACCGCCCTCCGCCTCGTCATCGCTCCCAGGAACTCCCCCATGAAGAAGCTGTTCGCGCTCGCCGTCGCCGTGCTGTTCGCCCCGCTCGCGTTCGCCGCCGACGACGCCAAGAAGGAAGAGAAGGCCGACACCTCCAAGATGACCATCGTCGAAGTGGCCGCCGGCAACAAGGACTTCAGCACCCTGGTGGCGGCGGTCAAGGCGGCCGACCTGGTGGACGCCCTGAGCGGCGGCGAGTGGACGGTGTTCGCCCCGACCAACAAGGCGTTCGACGCGGTCGGCAAGGAGAAGCTGGAGGCGGTGCTGAAGGACAAGAAACTGCTGACCGCCATCCTGACCGCCCACGCGGTGAAGGGCAAGGGCGTGATGGCCGCCGACGTGGTGAAGATGGACGGCAAGGAAGTGGAAACGGCCCAGGGCAGCAAGTTCAAGATCAGCGTGAAGGACGGCAAGGTGAAGGTGGGCGACGCCAACGTGGTCGTCACCGACATCAAGTGCAAGAACGGCGTAATCCACGTGATCGACACCGTGCTGATGCCGAACACCAAGTAAGCCCCCGAGTGAAGCGAGCGGCGGGGCGAGGGTCGGCCGGTGTTTCAACACCGGCGGACTCACGTCCCGCCGTTCGCTTTTACCGCCGCGTGGCGAAGCACCTCCAGCACCTCCGCCGGGTCGCACCCGTACAGCCCCGACCCCCACGCCGAGTTCTGTTCCACCACCGCCCACCCGCGGCCGGCGATCACCCCCACGTCCAGCACGGCGGTTCGCGGCAAGTCCACCCTCTCGTCCGCCAGCACGCGGTTCACGAACGCCGTCACCTTCGCCACCTCGTCGTCGCTCGTGGCGTAGTCGTTCGCCTTCTGGAGTTCGCCGTTCCGCAGGTACACCGAGAGCGTGCGGGGCTGGCGGTCCAGCACGAAGCAGCGGAATTCTTTCTCCCAAGCCACCACCTCTTGCACCAGCACCGGCGACTCGTCCGGGTAGCCGTCGGGCAGTTCGGCGCCGGTGTAGACACGCGCGGGGAAGCTCTTGCTGTTCGGCGGTTTGATGAACGCGGTGGTGGTCAGTTTCCGCGCTTCGGCGAAGGTGGTGAGCGTGGCGGTTCGTTGGCGGTAATCGTCGGGCAGTCGCGGCAACCAGTCGTCGGGCGGTTCGAGCATCCGCAGGCCGAACCGGGCGGCGAGCGTCGGGCCGAACAGGGTTTCGAGGTACAGGACGGGTTCGGGGACGGTGAGAAGGTGCTCAGGCACCCGCCACGACGTGAGCCGTTCGACGTTCCACCCGACCTGCCCCGCCGCCCGCCACAGCCGCTGCGAGTCTTCGGTAAACCGCGGGGTGAGGATCAGCGTAGGCATGGGGGCGATGGTAGGTCGCGGTCGAGCAGGTCCGGAACGGACTGCGAGGCCCGACGGCCGACCACCATTTTGCATGGGTGGTCGGCCGTCGGGCCTCGCTCCCCTGCGGGTCGCTCGACCGCGACCTACAGGAACCGCAATGGCATCAACCCTCGCCGTACATGTCGTGGGTGGTCGGGTCGAGCCGTTTGATGTTCCGCTCGACGGCCAGGACAATCGTCTGCTCCTCCAGCCCGTCCGCGCTCACCGCCACCGCCGGGATGATCTGCCGGCTGTCGGGCAGGCTGAACCGCACCGTGAACGAGCCGTCCGGCCGCAGCTTCACCGGGTCGTTCTGGAGCGTCACCGTCGCGTTCGGGTCGGTCTGCCCGAACACGATCAGCTCGGCGTTGATGTCGAAGTGGAACTTCTTCAGCCGGCCGGGCATGGCTCCTTGGCCGAACGAACCCTCCTTCATCGGCCGCTTGAACTGCTCGTCCAGCAGGTCCTTCAACTGGCTCGGCCCGCCGGACGTCTCGAACCCGGTGCTCATGGCCAGCACCCGCTCGACGCCCCCGGCCTTCTCCACGTCGGCCGCCCAGTTCTCCGGCATGCTCTCGCTCACACCCGCCTTCGGCGGGGTCACCACGTTGCTCCGGGCGAGCACAAAGAACTGCCCGCTCTTCGCCAGGTAGCCGATGTCGATGCGGTAGCTGCGGGGCGGCTGCGGGATGTCCAGGTACCAGTGCGACACCCCACCGTGGATGGTCACGTCCCGGACGATCCCTTCGGACGTGCTGGTGGTGTCGGTGCTGGTCACGTCGAGCAGCCGCAGGATCGGCCTGGCCCCGTGCCAGTCGGGGCCGAGGGCGGCTTCGGCGCGGAACACGCTCTGCTGCGACACCTCCCACACCACGTGCAGCCAGAACGGGTCGGACGCCATCAGGGCGATGCGGTCCTTCACCGTGCCCGTCTTGCTCTTGCTGGACAGGTCTTTGTCGGCGGCGATGACCGGCTCGGGGCGGGCGGACGGCTTGAACGGGGCCGGGATGAGCGGCTTCGGGGTGGGCGGCTTGGCGGCCGTCGGGGCGGTCGGCTTGACCGGCGTGGGGGACTTGACCGCCGGCACCTTGACCGGGGCGGCCACCTTGGCGGGTTCGCCGTTCAACTTGCCGTGCCCGTTCACCGCCGGCTTGGCGGCGGCTTTCACCGGCGGGGCCGGCTTGGCGACCGGCTTCAGCTTCGGCTTGGCCTTGGCGACCGGTTTGGGGTTGGCGGCCCGCGGGGGCAGCTTGGGTTTGGCAACGGGTTTGCGTGCGGCCGACCGGGCCGTGCCACGGGGCGCGGCGGGTTTGGCAGACTTGGTGGCCCCGCGGCTCGGTTTGCTCATAGTCAAAGACTCCCCGGGCCGGCGGAACGGTCGCTCGGTGGCGGTGGAAAAAAACCGTGCGGCGTCCGTACCGAATTGTACGCGGCGGGAGTCCGTTCCCAAACGTTCAGGTGGAGAGGCGACGGCGGGCGGGAGGACCAAACGGCGTGCGTCACCAACACACACTGAAATCTAAGAAATTCCCGAAGGTAATGTCAACGCAACTTGATGCCAGATGAGGAGGTTTGCGCACTTTTTCGGCTTTCGGCGCCGGTCGCATCAAGGAGTTCGGGCAATCCAGAGAATCCGTGCGGGTGGCGGCGATTCGGGCCGTTTTCGCGATCATCCGGCCGCACGGGCGGGATTTGCGCGCTTCGGCGGCTCCTGCGAGTTGTTGGGTTGTTGTCTCGTAAAATCGCAAAGACCGCAAAGAGAATGTGCTCAGGGTGACGTTCCCTTGCGGCCCAACTGCCACTTTGCGTTCATCGCGGCTTTGCGAATCATCCTTCGATTTCAGCCATTTCAGCCGTTCCGCGTGAGCTTGTGAAAAATTTCACGAAGTCGCGGTTGACGTTCCGGGCCGGGTCATTAAACCAAACTCCAACTGACTGAAGGTGTGTGCGGCCGGCATCCCCGTTTGCGGTCCGCGATCGGGCCAGAGCGTTCCGTGCGATTGCGACTGTGGACGGCGGTGGTACTTCTGCTCGCGGTCGTGACGGTCTGCTACGCCGCGGCGTTGTTGCTCGGCGGTCAGGTGGTGCCGGCCACCCTGGCCGTTTGTATCACAGTCCCGCCGACGGTCCTCACCCTGATTGGGGTCGTGAGAGTCTCCGCCGCCCGACCCGCGTTCGGGCCGGTGGTGGCGTTGACCGCGACGTTCGTTCGGATGGTGTGGGCGGTCGGGGTGGTGGCCTTCCTGACGCCGCGGGCGGCCGACTACGAGACCACCCCCGAAGCTCTGGCCCAGTGGACGGCCGGCTTCTACGTGCTGACGCTGGCCGCGGAGACCGCCCTGCTGTGGCGGTTGCTCGGGCGGGAGGCGGCGGCCAAGAAGGAACCCGACGATGGCCCCGCCCCCTGACTCCGGCGGAGACGCCCGCGGGCTGGTGCTGGTGTCCTCGACGGTCGCCCAGTTCGTCGTGCCGATCCTGATCGGCGTGTGGCTGGACGCCCGGAACGACTGGTCCCCGTGGGGGCTGGTGGTCGGCACGCTGGTCGGGGTGATCGGCGGGGCGGTCGGGCTGGCCCTCCTGTACCGGAAGGCCGGCCGCACCCGCGGGCCACAGAACGGAAACGACGGGAACGGAACCGGAACCGGAACCGGGTGAAGCACACATGCACGCCGTCCTCTCCCTCTTCGCCTCCGCCGACCCCGTCGCGCACGTGCTCGATGAGCCGTGGCTGATCGGGCAGAAGGTGGGCGACTTCCTGGTCGGCAGCAAGTACCAACTGCTGGTGGTGCTGGCGGCGCTCATCGTCACCGCCCTGATGATCCCGCTCGCCCGGCGGATGGCGTCCGGCGAGCCGGTCCGCGGGCCGCTGTGGAACGCCCTCGAAGGGCTGCTCCTGTTCATCCGCGACGAGGTGGTGCGACCGAACATCCAGGACACGCACCACCACCACGACCACAAGCACGACGGCGATCACGGTCACGGCGACCACAAGCACGACCACCCGCCGCACAACCCGCACGCCCTGGCGGACAAGTTCCTGCCGCTCCTCTGGACCCTGTTCCTGTTCATCCTGGTGTGCAACCTGCTCGGCATGATCCCGTTCCTCGGGTCGCCGACGGCCAGCATCAGCGTGACGGCGGTCCTGGCCGGCATCGTCTTCCTGGTCATCACGGTGTCCGCCCTGCGGCGGCTCGGCCCGGTCGGGTACGTGAAGTCGTTCATCCCGTCGCTCAAGGCCGACAACCTGGTGATGCAGATCTTCCTGACCGTGTTCATCGTGCCGATGATCGCGGTCATCGAGTTCGGCGGGTCGATCCTGCGGGCCGCCATCCTCGCCATTCGTCTGTTCGCCAACCTGTTCGCCGGGCACGTCGCCCTGGCCGTCATCCTGGCGTTCGCGGTGGCGGCCGGCGGGGCGATCAACTGGGGCGGCGGGGTGGCGGCCGTCCTCATGGGCACCGCCCTGAGCGTGTTGGAACTGTTCGTCGCCTTCCTCCAGGCGTTCGTGTTCACCCTGCTGACGAGCATCTTCCTGGGGATGCAACTGAACCCGGAACACTGACCCGAACCGTCCCCCGCGGACACCCGTAGAACTTCTTCCCTCAACCCGTTCCGACGAAAGGACCCTCCGATGCGCCGCACGCACGCCCTCGCCCTCGCCTTCCTCGCCCTGCTGCTGATGGCCGCCCCGGCCTTCGCCGAAACCGCCCCGGCCGCCGGCGGCACCCCCGCCGCCAGCGTGGACGCCGGTAAGTCCGGCGCCGGGATCGGGGCCGGCATCGGGGCCGGTCTGGCCATCGTCGGGGCCGGCATCGGCATCGGGCTGGTCGGGTACGCCGCCCTCGCCGGCATCGCCCGCCAGCCGGAAGCGGCCGGCAAGATCCAGGTGAACATGATCGTCATGGCGGCCCTGGTGGAAGGGGCGGCCATCATCGCCCTGCTCGTCATCTGCTTCGCCCTGGTGAACAAGGTCTAACGGCGGTTCCGAGTTCCGAGTTCCGGGTTCCGGGTGTTGAACCACCTGGGACCCGACCTCGGGCACAACACTCGGAACCCGGAACTCGGAACTCGGAACTCTGGGGGCTTCCCATGTTCGCCGTTCTGTTTGCCGCCGACGCGCCGGGGGCCAACCCGCTCGCCCCGGACTTCGTGACGATGGGCGTCACCCTGGTGGTGTTCCTGGCCCTCCTGTCCATCCTGTATTTCACCGCCTGGAAGCCCATCCTGAAGGGGCTGAAGGCGCGGGAGGACAACATCTTCGCCGCCAAAGACGAGGCGCTGAAGACGAAGAAGGAAGCCGAGGACCTGCGGGTCAAGTTGCAGGCCGAGTTCGCCTCCGCCAACGACCGCATCCGGGCGATGATGGACGAGGCCCGCCGCGACGCCGACGCCCTGAAGGCGGCCGAGAAGGCCGTCGGGGTGAAGGACGCGCAGGAGGAGCGGGAACGGGCCAAGCGGGAGATCGAGACCGCGAAAGAGCAGGCGCTGCAGGAGATCCAGCAGACGGCCGTGCAACTGGCCGCGCTCATGAGCAGCAAGGCGGTCGGCCGCAGCCTGGGCGAAGACGACCACCGCCGGCTGGTGGCCGAGAGCCTGAGCGAACTGAAGAACACCGTGACCCGGGCGTGACCCCGAACGAGCCGCGACCGCAAGGGAGCGGTGTTGACCTTTCCCGCCCCCTTGCGGTCGCGGCTCGTAGAGACCACCCATGACCCCCGACGCCACCCACGAAACCGTGCTCGAAGCGACCGGCGCCCGCGCCCGGCTGGCGCGGGTGTACGCCGAGGCGCTGCTGTCCCTCGCCCAGGCGGAGCACAAGGCCGACGACGTCGGCGACGAGCTCCGCACGGTGGCGGTGGACGTGATCGGCAAGAGCCCGGCCGTCGCCGCCTACCTGGACAGCCCGGCGTTCACCGCCGCCGCCAAGATGCCGATCCTCGGGGCGGCGTTCGGGTCGGCCAGCGACCTGTTCAAGAAGTTCCTGCACGTGCTCACGCAGAACAACCGCCTCGGTCTGATGCGGGACATCCACGCCGCCTACCAGGCCATCCGCGACCGGCAGGCCGGCCGCGTGCGGGTGCTGGTGCGGTCCGCCGCCGCCCTGACCGACCAGCAGACGGGCGAGCTGAAGGCCACCCTCGCGGGCAGGCTGAACAAAGAGCCGATCCTGAACGTCCGCGTCGAGCCGGAGTTGCTCGGCGGGTTGATCGTGCAGGTCGGCGACCGGGTGTACGACTCGTCCGTCCGCACCCGCCTGGACACCCTCCGAAACACCCTGATGGGAACCGCCACCCATGGCTAACATCCGCTTCAACGCCAGCGAGATCACCAGCGTGCTGACGGAGCGGATCAAGTCCGCCGGTCAGCAGACGGACGTCCGCGCGTCCGGCCGCGTGCTGGAGGTGGGTGACGGGATCGCCCGCGTGTACGGCCTGTCCGAAGTGATGGCCGGCGAACTGGTCGACTTCCCTCAGGCGAACGTGAAGGGCCTCGCGTTCAACCTGGAAGAGAGCTCGGTGTCCATCATCATCCTCGGGGACTACCTGAAGGTCCGCGAGGGGATGGAGTGCCGCACCACCGGCCAACTGCTGAGCATCCCGGTCGGCCCGGAGATGATCGGGCGGGTGGTCGACCCGCTCGGCAACCCGGTGGACGGCAAGGGGCCGATCCTGGCCAAGAAGACCCGCCTGGTGGAAAGCCCGGCCCCCGGCGTGGCCGACCGCCAGCCGGTGAAGCAGCCGCTGCAGACCGGGATCAAGGCGATTGACGCCATGACCCCGATCGGCCGCGGCCAGCGGGAACTGATCATCGGCGACCGCAAGACGGGCAAGACGCAGATCGCCATCGACACCATCATCAACCAGAAGACGGAGAGCGTCATCTGTGTGTACGTGGCGTCCGGGCAGATGGAGTCGAAGGTCGCCCAGGTGGTGGAGAAACTGCGGGCGGTCGGGGCGATGGACTACACCATCGTGGTGGTGGCGTCGTCGTCCGACTCGGCCCCGCTCCAGTACCTCGCCCCGTACGCCGGCACCGCCATCGCCGAGTACTTCATGTACGAGGAGGGGAAAGACACCCTCTGCGTGTACGACGACCTGAGCAAGCAGGCCGCCGCCTACCGCCAACTGTCGCTGCTGGTCCGCCGGCCTCCGGGCCGCGAGGCGTACCCCGGTGACGTGTTCTACTGCCACAGCCGCCTGCTCGAGCGCAGCGCGAAGCTGGCCGACAAGTGGGTGATCGTGCCGGGCGACGCCGACCCGAACAAGGCGACGGCCGACTGGGGCGTCAACTCGGCCAAGAACCCGACCCAGAAGCGGGCGCCGGGCGAAGCGGGCATGGTGTACGTCGGGCCGGGCGGGTTCGGCGGCAAGGAGCAAGCGGAGAAGGATCACTCGAGCTTCCCCGGCACCAAGATCGTGAAGGTGCCCGGCTCCGGCGGGTCGCTCACCGCCCTGCCGATCATCGAGACCCTCGAAGGCGAAGTGTCGGCGTACATCCCGACCA
>CAYMHO010000011.1:0-60033 GCA_964390195.1 uncultured Fimbriiglobus sp.
AGTACCGCACCCCGGCGTGGTCCGGCAGGACGAACGGGTTGGTCACCCCGTAGAAGCCCGACCGCCGCAGGTTGTCGCGGTCCTTCCCCTCCAACCCGAACACGTCGAGCACCCGCTCCTCGAAGATCTGCGGGCTGACCAGCCAGCGGCGGGCGGGGGTGAACGGCTTCTCCTTGTTCGACCCGTCGAACAGGCTCGCGTGATCGACGTAGTTGCCGGCGTCCGGGTACGGCAGGCGGTCGTCCAGCTTCGACGCCTTGTGCGTTCGCAACTCCGCTCGCACCCAGTCGGCGAGCGCCTTCGCCTCGGCCGTGGTCGGTTGAGTCTCCTTCGGCGGTGGCATCATCCCGAAGAACAGTTGGTCCTGCATGCGGTTCAAGAGGTCGAGCCGCTCGTTCAGTTTCAGGGTCTCCAACCCGTCCAACCGCACGCCACCGCTCGCCTTCGCACCGTGGCAGTCGGCGCAGTACGTCGCCAGCACGCCCCGCACATCGTTCGGCACGTCGAACGCCGGCGGATCGGCGGCCTGGGCCGAGCCGACGGCCACGAGAACGGCGAACACCGGAAAGCGGTACCTCATTCGCATCGGATTCCTTCAGCCGAACGGGGCCGTGGTCGGGTGAAAAATTGGTGTTACCATTGTGCCCTGAGCGACTCATGGACGCCGGAAAAATGGTGACGAATCTCGGAAATGGCAACCCACCCGCATCCGCCGCGTGCGGGCGGACCTCTCGCCACACCCAGTGCCCGTGTCCGACTCCAGCGGGAGAGCCGGCGTGGGAAGGTGTCGCTTGGCGGAGGCGAATTGGTTACAGTCGTGCGACCGCGTTCGTGCTCGCCAGGTAAGGGTTAGGGGTGTGGCGGTCAGTGGTTGGGTGTAATCCCTTGGTCGTCGCGCGGCGTGTTTCACCCCCTCGAACGTACCCCCTCATTCGCCCGTCAATCCCCACCACGGAAGCCTTCACCACATGAACAGACTGCTCATCACCGCCGCACTGACCGCTCTGGCCGCCGTGCCGCTCGCGTCACACGCCACGGCTCAAGAAAAGTTGGTCCGTGGGAAGGACCGCATCGATGCTCCGGCGGTCGGGGCCGGGTTGTGCGTACACACCCTGTTCCAGTCCGGAATGGTTCTGCAGCGCGACAAGCCGATCCGCATCTGGGGGTGGGCCGACTCGGGCGAGCAAGTCACCGTCACCTTCGGAGGGCAAACGCAAACCGCCGTCGCGGCGGCGGATCGCGGGTGGAAGGTCGAACTGCGGGCCGAGAAGGCCAGCAGCGACCCACACAAGTTGGTCGTGCGGGGGAAGGCGAACAAGATCGAGTTGGAGAACATCCTCGTCGGTGACGTCTGGCTGCTCGGCGGGCAAAGCAACATGGAGTTCGAGATCACCAAGGTCGAAGGTGGGGACCTCGAAGTCGTCTCGGCCAACTTCAAAAACGTCCGCCTGTTCTCGGTCCCGCAACAGAACGGCCCGGACCGGCCGAAATCCTTCCCGCGGATGTACCAGTGGAGCGACTGGTTCGGCCACCACTACCGCCAAGGGTACTGGGACGTGTGCACGCCCGAATCCGTCCGCGAGATGTCGGCCATCGGGTACATTTTCGCCCGACGGATTCACACGGCGACACAGGTGCCCATCGGGCTCGTCGACGTCTCGCGGGGTGGCACCTGCCTCGAAACCTGGGCGCCGCTCGAGGTGATGACGTCCGTCGACACCCCGGAAGTGAAAGCCAAACTGGCCGGGTGGGAGGCGAAAATCGCCGCGTTCGACCCGAAGAAGGACCTCGAAGACCGCGCCAAAAAGTTCCACGAGCAGCAGGCCCGGTTGAAAGCTCAGGGCAAGCCGATCCCGGCGAACTCCGCGCCGCCGACCGAGTTGCTCCCCGGCCCGGCGGCGGACATGAACCGCCCTGGCAACTGTTACGCCGGCATGGTCGCGCCACTGGCGGGCTTCCAGGTCAAGGGGGCCATCTGGCACCAGGGGTACAACAACGCGCTCGAGCCGAACGGGCACGTGTTGTATTCGCAGGTGTTCCCCAAGATGATCGCGGCGTGGCGGGCGGCGTTCGACGACCCGAAATTGCCCTTCGGTATCATCTCGCAGGAGACCGAAGGCGACCCCCAAGACCGCGACGACTACCTGGAGAAGATGGCCGACGAGGGGGTCTACATTCGCGAGGCTCACTTCAAGACGTTCCTCGACCTGTACAAGGCCGGCGACAAGAACGTCGGCTACGCGAGCAGTTTCGACCAGCGGCGGGCGTGGTACCACCCGCAGATCAAGATCCCGGTCGGCGAAAGGATCGCGCGGTGGGCGCTGGCCACCCAGTACGGCATGGCCAAGCAGATTCGCTGGCTGCCGCCGATGCTGAAGGAGTGGCGGACGGAGGGGGGAAAGATGCTCCTCCAACTGGACTCCGCCGCCGGCCCGTACCACGACGGCCCGATCGAAGGGTTTGCCATCGCCGGCGGCGACGGCCGTTTCCAACCGGCGAAGGCCGAGTGGCAGACCGTCCTCAAGCGCGAGGAGAAGAAGCCGGAGCAAGACCGCACTGTGATCGTCCTCACCAGCCCGATGGTCCCGGAGCCGAAATACTACCGACACGCGTGGGCACGCAACCCCCAGGCGAACCTGAAGTCTACGGACCACACGGACCTGCCGCTGCCCACACTGCGGAACGACACGTGGACCATCGCGGACATGTACGAGATCTACACCGGGAAGAAGTCCGCGACCCCGCAGGTACTCGACCGCAAGGAGAACGGAGAACTGATCAAGGCGTTGCGAGCCGAAGACCTGAAGCGGCGGCTGGCCGAGGCGAAAGAGCTGATCAAGGCCAACGAGAGGTGACGGCCGGGCGAGCGGATCGCCCGCGGCCGCCGGTCGCAACGCCGGTGGTGGCCGCGGGCGGTGCTCACACCTTCACCGTCCGGGTGCCGGCGGCGGTTTTGTCGGCCGTCGCCTCGATGCCTGCCAGCTTCATCCGTCGGTCTGCTCGGCGATGCCGTGCTTCACCACCACCGCCAGGTGCTGGTCGCCGCACAGGGGAACCGCCTTCACCCGGCGGATGGCGGCGAGCGCCACGTCCCGGCCAGTCTGCGGCCAGCCGTTGCAGTCCAGGTCGGCTAGCAGCCGATCCTTTACCCCGCCGTGCATGTGGACCGCCCCGCAGAACGCCGTCTGCGACAGTACCGCCTTCACCGCCGCCCCGGTCCAGTCGTCCACCCACTCGGCCAGGAACTTCATCTGCCGTTCGCCGAGCATCCAGCCCTTTCACCTGTTCCTGGGGAGAAAATGGTGCCACCCGCCGGCCCTGCCATGCTCTCGCACATGGTACTCACCCGTCAGCCCGACGCCGCCGCCGAGATCCGTCCACGCCGTCCGACTTTTCGATTGATGAGACCGCTCTCCGCGGGGTACTGTCTGGGCACCCGTCGCCCACCGGCACGCTGGCATGCGAACACCACTCCTCCCGGCCGTGCTGATGGCGATCGCTGTACTCGTCGGGGACGCCACCCCGCCGACCCGGCCGAGTTGAACCACGTGGCGAAATCACCCGAGTCGGCCGAGCTGCGGAAGGCCACTCGCCGGGCGTTGCACAGGCAGTTCGCCAAGAAGTACACGAACGTGCTGGTGGCCAGCAAGGACGCGAAGGTGGAGGCGAAGGACGGCGTGTTCGTCGTCACCTCGACCGGCGGCGACCCGTACGTCTCCACCCGCGAGGTGACAAAAGGGGTCGGGCCGTTCACCGTCGAGTTCCGCATGAAGTCGGACAGCAAGGGCGGCGGGCAGGTGTTCTGGGCGACGGCCGACGAGCCGGCGTTCCACCGCGACCGGTCCACCGCCTTCACCCCGGCGCTCGACGGCGAGTGGGCTGAGTACGCGGTGAAGGTGCCGGCGGACAAGCCGCTCACCGCTCTTCGCATCGACCCTTCGACCGCCGCCGGGGAGATCCGGATCGAGTCCGTCCGCCAGAAGGGGAAGGACGGAAAGGTGCTCCAGGAGTGGACCGCCCGCCCGCCGAAATGACGCTCCGTGCGACCCGATGACCCGAACCCGCGAGAGTCCCCTCGTGCGTGCGTTGCTCTTCGGCGGCCTGCTTTCGGTCGCGCCGATCGTGCAGGCCCCGGCGGCCGGGCCGTCCAGGAAGTTGAACCTGTTATTCGTCGCCCTGTACGACCCGACCGCCGACCCGGACGAGCGGGTGAACGTGATCGCTCGTATTGCCCTGCCCTTGCAGGGCAGAAGAAGGGCATGCAGAAACTGACCCACGCCAATGTGGCCACCGCCGACCACGCGTACAAGATGCCCCCACAGGGACCTCCCCATGCACCGCTACTCTCTCGCGCAGGCCCGTCACACCGGCGTGGTTACGCTGGTCGCCTTCGCCCTCGTGCTCGCCGCCGGTCGGCTGCCGGCTGGGGAGATCGACCCGACCCAAGACAAGTGGTTCAAGCAGTACGAGAAGCAGCCGAACGTGCCGAAGCCGGCCGACATGCTGCTGAACAAGGACGACGAGCCGAAGGTCGGTGAGAAGGCGGAGGCGCTGTTCAACGGCAAAGACCTGAAGGGGTGGAAGACCCGCGGCGGGGAGTCCACGTTCGAGGTGAAGGAGGGGTGCATCCGGTCGGTGTGCAAGCCGGACTCGCCCAGCACCTACCTGTGCACCGAGAAGGACGACTACGCCGACTTCGTGCTCACGTTCGAGACCAAGTTCGTGGTCGAAACGAACAGCGGGATCATGATCCGCGCCCAGGCGAAGGGCACCGGCGGGAACACGGTGTTCGGCCCGCAGGTGGAGCACGAGCCGTTCACCCAGGGCCGCGGGTGGTCGGGCGGCATCTACGGGCAGGACTGCGGCGGGTGGTTCTACCCGGTGTGGCTGAAGGAGCACGCCGAGACCCGCAAGGCCCAACACTCGAAGAAGGCGGACGAGTGGAATCGCGTGACGATCCAGGCGAAGGGTGACACGATCAGGACGTGGCTGAACGGCGTGCCGGTCGCCCACTGGAAGACCGACACCTACAAGAAGGGCTTCTTCGGCCTGCAGATGCACAAGGGCAAGCAGGGCGAGGTGCTCTGGCGGGATCTGAAGCTGCAACCGCTCGCCGCCAAGTGACCGCCCGCGGGCGAGCCCGCCGCCACCGAACCCGCACCCACACCACGAGTGCCCGATGCGACACCATCTCACGCTGTTGGCAGTACTGGTCGGGGTGAGCGCCGCGTGCTCCGCCGAACCGGCCAGGAAGCCGAACGTCGTCTTAGTCCTGTCGGACGACCTGGCCCAGGGGGACGTCGGCTGTTACGGGCAGAAGCTGATCAAGACCCCGCGACTGGACGCGATGGCCAAGGAGGGGATGCGGTTCACCCAGGCGTACTGCGGCACCAGCGTGTGCGCCCCGTCCCGCACCTCGCTGATGACCGGCAAGCACATGGGGCACAGTCCCATCCGGGCGAACCGGGAGGTCCAGCCCGAAGGCCAGAAGCCGTTGCCGGAGGGCACCTACACCGTCGCCCGGCTGTTCAAGGACCACGGGTACGCCACCGCGTGCGTCGGCAAGTGGGGCATGGGCCTGTTCGACACCACCGGCAGCCCGCTGAAGGTCGGGTTCGACCACTTCTTCGGGTACAACTGCCAGCGGCACGCCCACAGCTACTTCCCCACGTACCTGTACCGCGACGACAGGCGGTTCGACCTGGACGGCAACGACGGCAAGGGGGTGGGCAAGACCTACGCCCAGAACCTGATCGCCGACGAGACGGTGGCGTGGGTGAAGGCGAACAGGGACAAACCGTTCTTCCTCTTCTACCCGATCACCCTGCCGCACGGCCGGCACGAGATCGACGACCAAGGCGCGTACAAGAGCGAGAAGTGGACCGAGCAGCAGAAGAACTACGCCGCCCAGGTGACGCGGCTCGACTCCGACGTCGGCCGGCTGCTCGACACCCTCAAGGAACTGAAGATCGACGAGAACACGCTCGTCATCGTCGCCGGCGACAACGGGTCGTCGTTCGCCCCGAACTCGGAGATCGGCAAGCTGTTCGACCAGACGATGGGCGGCAAGCTCCGCGGGTTCAAGCGGTCGCTGTACGAGGGCGGGCTGCGACAGGCGTGTATCGCCCGGTGGCCCGGGGTCATCCCCGCCGGCAAGGTGAGCGACGACCCGTGGGCGTTCTGGGACTTCATGCCGACGTGCGCCGAGATCCTGAACGCGAAGCTGCCGGAGAAGGTGACGACCGACGGCGTATCGATCCTGCCGCTGTTGAAAGGTGGGGCCGCCCCAAAGCGAGACTACTTCTACTGGGAACTGCACGAGAACGGACCGAGCTTGCAGGCGGTGCGGTTCGGCGACTGGAAGGGGGTGAAGGTGGGCAAGTCCGGGGCGGTGCAGTTGTACGATCTGAAGGCCGATCCCGCCGAGAAGACGGACCTCGCGGACAAACACCCCGACCTCGTGGCGAAGGCGGCGAAGCTGATGACCGACGCCCGCGACGATCACCCCGATTGGCCACTCCGCGACAAGCCCGAGCCGAAGAAGAAGCCGTAGTTCGCCCCCTGCAACCGGAGTCACACCCCGTGCGTCCCACCTTCCTTCTCCTGATGCTCCTCGGCGGAACTGCGGCGGTTGCCGCCGAGCCGGCGAAGAGGCCGAATGTGGTGTTCTGCTTCGCCGACGACTGGGGGCGGTACGCTTCCTGTTACGCCGCCCTCGACGCCAAGCCGACCGCCAACAGCGTCATCAGGACGCCGAACATCGATGCCGTGGCGAAGCGCGGGGTGATGTTCCGCAACGCCTTCGTGCCGGCGCCGTCGTGTACGCCGTGCCGCAGTTCGTTGCTCAGCGGGCGGTACTTTTTCAACACCGGCCGCGGGGCGATCCTGAACGGGGCGGTGTGGGACGAGACGATCCCGACTTCGCCGCTGCTGCTCCGCGACGGCGGGTACGAACTCGGCAAGATCGCCAAGGTGTGGAGCCCCGGCACGCCCGCCGACGCCCCCATCGGCAAGCAGCAGTACGCCTACCAGAAGGCGGGCATGGGGTTCAACCAGTTCTCGGGACAGGTGACGAAGGCGGTGAAGGAGGGCAAGTCGGTCAGCGAGGCCCGGACGGTGCTGCTCGACCAGGTGGGCGGCAACTTCGCCGCGTTCCTCAAGGCCCGCGACCCCAAGAAGCCGTTCTTCTTCTGGCACGGGCCGACGAACGTCCACCGCAAGTGGGTGAAGGGGTCGGGGAAGGCGCTCTGGGACCTTGACCCGGACGACCTGAAGGGCAAGCTGCCGAAGTTCCTGCCCGACGTGCCGGAGGTGCGGGAAGACTTCGCCGACTACCTGGGCGAGGTGCAGGCGTTCGACGCCCAGGTCGGGGTGATCCTGAAACAATTGAAAGACGCCGGCGAACTCGACAACACCGTCGTCGTCATCAGCGGCGACCACGGCGCCCCCGGCTTCCCCGGCGGCAAGTGCAACCTGTACGACTTCGGCACCGGCGTGGCGCTCGTCGCGGCCGGTCCCGGCGTCCCCGGCCCGCGGGTGGTGGACGACTTCGCCAACCTGATGGACCTCACCCCGACGTTCCTCGACATCGGCGGGGTGAAGCACCCGGACGGGCTGAACGGCACGTCGCTCTGGCCGGTGCTCACGTCCAATAAGGACGGGCAGGTCGATCCGGATCGCAACTGGGTGATCACCGGCCGCGAGCGGCACGTCGCCGCCGCCCGCGACGGCAACCTGCCGTACCCGCAGCGGGCGCTCCGCACCAAGGACTTCCTGTACGTCCGTAACTTCGCCCCGGATCGTTTCCCGTTGGGCAGCCCGAAGGGCGTGACTGCCGACACCGCCCCGACCGCGGACGCCTTGACGAACGACACCTATGCCGCGTTCGCCGACATGGACGCCAGCCCGACGAAGGCGTGGCTGGTCGAACACCGCAACGACCCGAAGTGGAAGTGGCACTACGAGTACGCCTTCGCCAAGCGGCCGGCAGAGGAGCTGTTCGACCTGAAGGCCGACCCCGAGCAGGTGAAGAACGTGGCCGGTGAGAAGGAGTACGAAGGCGTGCGGAAGAAGTTGGCCGAGCAACTGATGAAAGAGTTGACCGCCGCCGGCGACCCGCGGGTGACGGAGAAGGACTGCCGGTTCGAGAAGCCGCCGTTCGTCGAAGCCAACGCCCCGAAGAAGTGACGCCCTCTCGGAGAACGCGATGATCCGGTTTGTCGCCACACTGTTCGCCGCCGCGTCTGTCGCGGCGGCCACGTACGCCGCCGAACCGGCCAGGCGGCCGAACATCGTCTGGATCGTCGTCGACGACATGTCGGCCAACTTTTCCTGCTACGGCGAGAAGACGATCCGCACCCCGCACGTCGACCAGATGGCCAAGGACGGCACGCGGTTCAGCCGAGCGTTCGTCACCGCCCCGGTCTGCTCGCCCTGTCGGTCGGCACTGATCACCGGTTGCTACCAGACCACCACCGGCGCGCACCACCACCGCAGCGGGCGGGGCGAACTGAAGATCACCCTCCCCGGAGACGTGGTGCCCGTGCCGGTGCTGTTCCAGAAGGCCGGGTACTACACCTGCATCGGCGGGCACGGGGCGACGGGCGAGAAGCTTGGCAAAACGGATTACAACTTCGAGTGGCCGAAGAAGATGTACGACGGCAACGACTGGGCCGGTCGCAAGCCGGGGCAGCCGTTCTTCATGCAGGTGCAGTTGCACGGCGGCAAGCACCGCGGGCAGGGGCCGAACAAGAACTGGCAGGCGCGGGTGAACAAGGAGTTCGGCGACAACACCAAGCCCGACGACGTGAAACTGCCGCCGTACTACCCCCGCGACCCGGTCATCCTGCAAGACTGGGCCGACTACCTGGACTGCTGCCGGTGGACCGACAAAGAGGTGGGCGAGCTGCTGGCCCGGCTGGAGAAGGAGAAACTGCTCGACGAGACGGTCGTGTTCTTCTTGACCGACCACGGCATCAGCCACGCCCGCGGCAAGCAGTTCCTGTACGACGAGGGCATCCACGTGCCGTTCGTCGTCCGCGGGCCGGGCATCGGGAAAGGGGTGGTGCGGGACGACCTGATCGAACACATCGACCTGGCGGCGACTTCGCTCGCCCTCGCCGGCATCGAGATCCCGAACTGGATGCAAGGGCGGGACGTGCTGGCGAAGGACTACGCCAGGCGGGACGCGGTGTTCGCCGCCCGCGACCGCTGCGACGAGACGATGGAGCACCTCCGCTGCGTGCGAACCGCCGGGTACAAGTACGTCCGCAACTACCTGAACGAGCGGCCGCACCTCCAGCCGTGCGCGTACAAGGACGCGAAGGCCGTCGTGCAGAAACTCCGCGAGTTGCACGCCGCCAAGAAGCTCGACGACCTGACCGAGAAGCTGTTGTTCGCCGACACCCGCCCGGCGGAGGAGCTGTACGACCTGACGGCCGACCCGCACGAGGTCCACAACCTGGCCGCCGACCCGAAGCACAAGGCCACCCTCGAAGCCATGCGGAAGCGACTCGCCGAGTGGGAGGAGAAGACCGACGACAAAGGCCGCAAGCCGGAGCCGCTGGCGATGTACGACTCGGACATGGCGGTGTACCTGAAGGGCATGACCGGCCCGAAGGCGGACGAACTGAAGGGCAACATCGACCTGAACAAGAGATGGGCGAAGGAGGGCAAGTGATGCGAACGCTCGGGATCGCGAGTGTGGTTCTCCTGTGCGGTCTCGGCACCGCCGCCGACCCGCCGAAGAAGCCGAACGTGCTGTTCATCATTTCGGACGACCTGGGCTGCGACCTCGGCTGCTACGGCCACAAGACGGTCCGGTCGCCGAACATCGACGCCCTCGCCAAGTCCGGCGTGCGGTTCGACCGGGCGTACGTCCAGTACACGGTGTGCAACCCCAGTCGATCGTCGTTCCTCACCGGCCTCCGGCCGACGACCACCAAGGTCGTCGACAACACGACGCACTTCCGAAAGGTGCTGCCCGACGTGGTGACGCTCCCGCAACTGTTCCGCGAGAACGGGTACGAAACGGTCGGGTTGGGCAAGGTGTTCCACCGCGGGCTGTCGCCGGACGACGTGAAGCGGGAGATGGACGACCCGAAATCGTTCGACCGGGTCGCGTACGGCAAGGCGACGGCAACCGGGAACAAAGGCGAAGGCCGCAACCTGACCGGCGACAAACTCGGCTGGTGTCGGTGGCTGGCCGCCGAGGGCACCGACTCCGACCAACCGGACGGGCAACTGGCGGACGAGGCGGTGAAGGTGCTGGCGGAGAAGCGCGACAAGCCGCTCTTCCTGGCCGTCGGGTTCTACCGCCCGCACGACCCGTTCGTCGTCCCGAAGAAGTACTTCGACCTGTACGACCGCGACAAACTCGACCTGCCCGTCACCCCCGACGGGTACACCCCGCCGTTCCCGCACTCGATCGGCGGCGGGGCCTTCAAGACGGCGTTCGACTTGTTCACCGACCGGGACCGCCGCGAGTTCCTGCACGCCTATTACGCCGGCGTCAGCTTCATGGACACCCAGGTGGGGAAACTCCTGGACGCGCTCAAGGCCAACACGCTGGCGGACAACACGGTGGTGGTGTTCATCGGCGATCACGGGTACGAACTCGGCGCCCGCGGGTGGTGGAACAAGAACACCCTGTTCGAGCGGAGCTGCCGCACCCCGCTGATCGTCCGCGACCCGGCGGCGAAGGGGAACGGCAAGAGCACGAGCACGATCACCGAGTTCGTGGACCTGTACCCGACGCTCGCCGCACGGTGCGGAATGAAGGGCGTGCCAGACAACCTCGAAGGGGCCGACTTCCGGACGGTGCTCGACGACCCGGCCGCCAAGCACAAGGAGGCGGCCGTCACCGTCGTGCAGCGGGGGAAATTCCTCGGCCGGTCGATCCGCACCGACCGCTACCGCTACACCGAGTGGGACGGTGGGACGCAGGGGGCTGAACTTTACGACCACACGACCGACCCCGGTGAGTGGAAAACTCTCGCCGACGACCCAAAAGCCGTGGACATCAAGGCCGACTTGAAGAAGCAGCTCGATGCGATCTGCCCCGCACGCTCGGCGAAATGACCCGACGGCACCTCTCCCAGGAGTCCGGATGCGCCCTCTCCTCTCGCTCGCCTCGGTCGCGCTCCTCGCGGCCGGCCTGCCGGCCGCCGAGCCGAAGAAGCCGAACGTGATCGTCATCGTCGCCGACGACCTAGGGTGCGCCGATCTCGGCTTCCAGGGGTGCAAGGACATCCCCACCCCGCACCTGGACGCCCTGGCGAAGGGTGGCGTAGTCTGCACCAGCGGATACGTGTCGCACCCGTTCTGCTCGCCCACTCGCGCCGGCCTGCTCACCGGCCGTTACCAGCAGCGGTTCGGGCACGAGAACAACCCGAAATGGCTGCCGAACGACAAGGGCGTCGGCCTGCCGCTCGATCAGGTGCTGCTGCCCGAAGCGATGAAGAAGGCCGGGTACGCGACCGGGGCGGTGGGCAAGTGGCACCTCGGGGCGCACCCGACGTACCACCCGAACCGCCGCGGGTTCGACGAGTACTTCGGGCTGCTCGGCGGTGGGCACCAGTACTTCGACCACAACCAGTTCAAAACCGACCCGGCGAAGGCGAAGCAGGAGTACTTCATCCCGCTGGTGCGGAACGACAAGCTGGTCGAGGAGGGCGAGTACCTGACCGACGCCCTCGGCCGCGAGGCGGCGGCGTTCGTGACCGCCCACAAAGACGAGCCGTTCCTCCTCTACTACGCCTTTAACGCCCCGCACACGCCCTTACAGGCACCGGAGAAGTACCTCGACCGCGTGAAGAGGATCGACGACGAGAAGCTCCGCAAGTACGCGGCGATGGTGTGCGGCATGGACGACGCCGTCGGCAAGTTGCTGGCCGCCCTCAAGGAGCACAAGCTGACCGAGAACACGCTGGTCTTCTTCTTCAGCGACAACGGCGGGCCGGTCGGCGTGACGAACTGCCGCAACACCCCGCTGCGGGGGGCGAAGGGGCAACTGTACGAGGGCGGGGTGCGGGTGCCGTTCGTGGTGTCGTGGCCGGGCACGCTCAAGCCGGGCAAGTTCGATGAGCCGGTGACGTCGCTCGACGTGTTCCCCACGGCGGTGGCGGCGGCCGGCGGGGAGGCCCCGATAGGGGTCACGCTCGACGGCGTGAACCTGATCCCGCACCTGAAAGGAGAGGCGAAAACGCCGCTCGCCGACCGCCCGCTGTACTGGCGGACCGGCGGCGGAGAGTCGTTCGCCGTCCGCAAAGGTAACATGAAGCTGGTGCAGATCGGCAAGAAGCCAGCGGAGTTGTACGACCTGTCGGCCGACATCGGGGAGAGGACGAATCTGGCCGAATCGAAGGCCGAGGTGGCGGCCGGGTTGCAGAAAGAGTTGAACGCGTGGAACGCCACCCTGGTGGAACCCAAGTGGGAGCCGCTCGACGCCCCGCGGAAGAAGTAACGAGTGACACAGGCCACCGCGGCAACCCGAGGACGAACGATGCGCCGGTTCTGCCCACTCGCGGCTCTCGTGCTGGTGATTGTCGGTCACCAGTACGGCATGACCGACGACCGAATCGCCCGCGAGAAAGCCCTCGCCGGTGCCGAGGAGCGATTGAAAGCCATCTACGAGAAACGGGAGTTCGCCCCCGCCACCTTCCCGGGCAAGTGGCTCGCCGACAGTTCCGGCTACCTGATGCTCGAGTCGGCCACGCCGGGTGCGGAACCGGAGGTGTTGAAGTACGACGCCGACGGGAAGCGAACCGTCCTCATCGGTGCCGACAAGCTCGTGGAGCCTGGCAAGACGTCGCGCCTGTTCGTGCAGCGGGTCGTCCAGTTGCCCGTCGAGAGCAAGTTCTGTCTCGAAACCCGCTCCGGTCAGTGGCTGTTCGACTCGAAATCGGGTGAACTGAAAAAGCTCCCCAAAGAGTCGCCCCAACCCGCCTCCTCGGACTCGTTCTCTCCTCAAGCCGATCACATCGTGTTTCGTCGCGGGCGGAACCTCTCGGTGGTCGATGTGGGGACCGGGCGTGTCACGCCGTTGACGAACGACGACGACCGGAGCGAACTGGAGAACGGCGACGCCAACTGGAGCCCCGACGGCCGCCGAATCGCCTACGTTCAATCGGACTCATCCAAGGTGCGTCGCCGAGCGGTGATCCAACCGACCGACCCGTCGTACCCCGAACTCAGGTACGACCGGTTCGCTCGCGTCGGCACCCCGATCCCGACGCTTCGCGTCGGAGTCGTCGAAAACACGGGCGGAGCGGTGAAATGGGTGAAGCTCCCCGCCGATCCAGGCACCTTCTACATTCAGGACGTCAGTTGGGCCGGAAACTCGACGGAAGTGCTGATCGAGATGCAGAGCCGCTCGCGGGACCACCGCAAGTTCCTGCTCGCCAACGTCGACTCCGGTGAGGTCGCCACCGCCTACGAGGAGACCGACCCCGCCTGGGTCGACGCGAGTTACGCCGCCAACGCCGGGTTGGAGTGGGTCCGCAACGGGAAGGAGTTCGTGCTGCTCAGCGAGCGCGACGGGTGGCGGCAGGCGTATGTGATCTCCCGCGACGGCAAGCGGCGTACGCTCCTCACGAAAGACAAGTCCG
Source organism: uncultured Fimbriiglobus sp. (assembly GCA_964390195.1). Lineage (GTDB taxonomy): Bacteria > Planctomycetota > Planctomycetia > Gemmatales > Gemmataceae > JALHQU01. Next base: position 13,608 of record CAYMHO010000011.1, read on the forward strand.
ACGTCATCGCCCGCGGGCCGGTCGACGAGGCGGGCGGCTGGTTCTACTACACCACGTCCCCGAAAAACGCCACCCAGCGGTACCTGTACCGCATCAAGTTGGACGGCAAGGGCGAGCCGGAACGGGTGACGCCGGCGGACCAGCCCGGAACGCACGGCTACGAGTTCTCCCCGGACCGGAAGTGGGCGTTCCACACGTACTCCACGTTCGACAAGCCACCGGTGGTGGACTTGGTGCGGCTGTCCGATCACCGCTCGGTGCGTGTGCTGGAGGCGAACGAAGAAGTCCGCAAGCGGGCCGCCCCACTGATTCACAAGCCGACCGAGTTCCTCCAGATCGACATCGGCGGCGGGGTGGTGATGGACGCGTGGATGATCAAGCCGAAGGACTTCGACGAGAAGAAGAAGTACCCGGTGTTCTTCTTCATCTACGGCGAACCGCACGGTCAGACGGTGCTCGACGACTGGGCCGGCGGTCAAAACCACAGCATGTTCCACCGCATGATCGCCGACCTCGGCTACCTGGTCGTGTCGATGGACAACCGCGGCACTCCCGCCCCGAAGGGGGCCGCCTGGCGGCGGGCGGTGTACGGCAGCCTGGGGCCGCTGTCGACCGACGAACAGGCGGCGGGGGTGAAAGAGTTGGGTCGAATGCGGTCCTACGTTGACACGTCGCGGGTCGGCATCTGGGGGTGGAGCGGCGGCGGGTCGAACACCCTGAACGCCATGTTCCGCAAGCCGGACGTGTACCAAGTCGGCATCGCCGTCGCCCCCAAGCCCCGCCCGGAGTTGTACAACGCGTGGTTCCAGGAGATCTTCATGCGGACGCCCGACGTGAACCCGGAGGGCTATCGCAAGGCTGCGGCCATCAACTTCGCCGAGGGGTTGAAAGGGGATCTGCTGATCGTCCACGGGACGGGCGAAACGAACACCCACCTTCAGATCACCGAGAGTCTGGTGGATCGCCTGATCGAACTGAACAAGAGGTTCGACTACATGGCATACCCGAACCGGGACCACGGGCTGCGGGAGGGGAAGGGGACCGCCGTCCACCTGCGGATGCTCATGACGCGATACCTCCTCGAACACCTTCCCCACGGCCCGCGATGACGCCTCCGCTCGGTCCGTCCCGCACTCTCCCACGTCGCATCGGATCGCCAGCGGGTCTGCAATCAGTGTGGTGGCGTACACAGTCCCGGCCAGCACCGCCTCGCCCGGGGAACGCCAGCCGCCTTGCGGGGCGTTCGTCAGTTCGGCTTTGCAGTTCGTGGAGCACGCGGGCGGTGTCGTGCGAGGCTACGGCCTGCGGGTCGTCTCGCTGGTTGCGACTCCACAGGGACAGGCGGATGAGGTCGTCGTGGTCGGTGCGGGGGAACTCGGGCAGGCGGTACAGCCCATGGCCGACCCGCTCGAAGTCGCCGGCCGACGCGTGGTAGTCGAGGTGGCGGTAGACGTAGCCCACCTGTCGGGCCTGCTTGGCGGCGAAGTACCCGCCCCGCTCGTGCGCCAGGGTGGCGAGAGTTCGGGCCACCTTGCGGGCCGAACGGGTCATGTAAATACATCCGAGTTATTTGGAGTATTCTGCAGCCAGGGAGAGGCTCCTGCAAAACCGTAGTCACCCGCTCGGGGTTCGCCCGTGTCCTCGCGATCGATACCGCTCAGGCGTGTGACCAAACGCGAGCGACCGCGTTCAGGCGGCAACTGGCGGTGATGGTGGGCGAACACCGTCTACCCCTTCCCGGCGTACCACGCGGGGGCAGAAGGAAGGTCGGCATTCCGCCGCGAACGGACAGTGCGTCGGCATGGTTGACAAGCCACGCGTTGAATCGCTCTGTCAATGGCCCGTCGTCCGCAGCCGCCACTTCGCGCATCCCCAACTCGCGGACCAGGTGCCGCCGCGCACGGTGGCCATCCATCACATGGGTGCCGTCATTGAGTGCAACATAGGCGGTGACCGACACCCGGTGCCACTGGGACGCTTCGGATCCTCCAGCCGCACGGACTGGGGGTGTACGCGACGAATTTGGACGGGGCAAATAGCCCGGACACGGGGTCGTGTCCGAAGAACGTGCAGGCCCGTCGCCCACACGCCTCTTGTCCGGATGCGGTCGTCCGGTCGTCGTTCCAGCCCCGGACGTTGGTCATGGCGTCGAGCAGGTCGCCGACAAAATGCACCTCCAACCGCCCCCACCGCCCGACCGGGGTGACCACCGCCAGGGCACGAGCGACTTCGGCGGCGGTGTCCACCGACTCGGCGGTCAGGGCGTCGAGCGGCAGTTGGTTCAACCGCTTCACTTCGGCCGGCGTCGCCAGTGGGAGCAGCGTCGTCTGGAAGGCACTCATCCCGACTCGCCGCATGAGTCGAACGGTTGCGGCCGCCAAGTTCCGTCGGCCGCGGTCGATGTGCGGGCTGAGCGTGGCCATGAAGTGGTCGGCCGGCCCTTGCGGAGCGAAGAGGTGGGCGGTGGCGAACTTGGCATGATTCGCCACCGGGTCAACTCGGCTCACCTCGAACTCCACCCACACGCGGGTACCGGTGGACGTGTGGGTCAGCAGCACGTCCGCCCGCGGGTCGTACCCGAGCAACGCAGTTGACTCGTCCGACAACAGCGGCACCTCGGCGGCCGCCGCCCACCCCGGCGGAAGGGTGGTGGCGAACTCCCGTTGGAGGTATGGGGTCAGGCTTCCAATCACGGTGACTCCGGAATCGGGACTGGGAAGAGGAATTCTGGAAGAACCCGCTCCCTCCGGCACGTCGGGCCCCTTCTTTCAACCTCGGCGACGGTGCGGAACGGCGGGCGGTCCTCCCCGCCCCGGATCGGAGACAGGCCAGCGGGCGGCGACTCGCTCAGGTGCTGCTGCTTCACCACCCACTTGAAGAACTGGAGCAGGGTGATCCGCTCCCGCTCGGCGGTGTTCGGGTGCCGCTTGGCGAGCCGGGCGTGGATGTACCCGTCCAGGTCGCGGAAGGTGACGGTGTCGCACGCCTCGTCCGCCTTCCCCTTGAGGTGCTTCATCAGGTGCCGCAGGTGCATGGCCTGGCTGCTGTGGTAGGTCGGCGCGACCAGCGGCTTGAGCGCGGCGGTGTACAGTTCGGTCAACTGGCGGGTGGTCGGCCGGGGTGCAACTTGGACGGCCGGCGGGCGTTCGACCGGGGCGAGCAGGGTGCCGCCGCTGATCACGAAGTCGCCGGGGTCGACAAGGTCGGGAACGTGCAGTTGGCCGGTGTGCAGGCGGTGGAGGGTGAGTTCGACGAGGTGCAGGGCGGCGCGGGCAGCCGACTCATCTTTCGTCTTCAGGCTCTTCTTTCACTCCTCGTCGCGGAGCCGGAACCGCGCGCAGAACACGTCGCCATTCTTCGACAGATTCGCCATGGCGGTGTCGCTTTCCCTTGACGGGACACGTGGGGAAAAGCCGGAGGCGGGTCATCCGACCCCCGGTTTGCCACGCGGTGCGACATCGTTGACACAGGAGGCACTTATGAGGCACCGGCGACCTATTATCGCGGGTGCCGGGCGGTCAAGACCCGCCGTAAGTGCTTGCAGGAGTTGAACGAGGGCGACGGGACTCGAACCCGCAACCTCCGGATCGACAGACGCGAAGATGACCTTTCGCTTGCGGCGTAAATCCCTTGAGATTTCAGTAGTTTACGTCCAATGAACCGGTTTGCAAGGCTGATTGCGGAGCCGCACAAGCTCACCGAAACAAACCCCAGCCGTGGCGGAAGTTCCGCAGTTCCAACATTACTATTTTCCACACGCCTGCGGAAGTGTTGCGGAAGTTTTCACCGACTCCAAACGAACGGGTCAAGAAATTGACTCCCCGTCGCGGATACGAAGTCGAGGGAGTGTAACGCCGCCGTTTTTCCTCTCCTTGTCGCGATACACCTTTGGTGTGGTTCTCCATCCGGGCGGTCACATCGGCGGGGCGGCCTGAGTGATCTTCTGCCGCAGGTCGGTGATGTCCGTGCCGTTGGCGGCGATGATCGCCAGCGGGGCGTAGTGGTGCTCGGTGTACCGGGCCGGTTCCCAGGCCGCTTTGCCGTTCGCGTCCAGCTTCCACAGCACGTCCCCGGTGGCGGCGCGGGCGGGGATGAGCCAGTAGTCGCCGGGGCGGAACTCGGCGATGTTCCGCGGCTCCACCAGCTTCCCCTTGTCCGCATCCGGCCCGTCCGTGATCAGCTTCGGCTTCGGCAGGGCCAGGCGGACCATCAGCCCGTCCTCCAGCTTGAACGACTGGAACGCGAACACGTCCTCCTTGCTGGCGTCCGCGTCGAGGGCAAGTTCGACCGCCCCGTCGGTCAGTTTCCCCGCCTGGTGGTCCCAGCGGCGGAGCAGGCCGGAGTTCGGTTTCGCGGTGGCCAGGGCGGCGAGTTCCGCCTTGCCGACCGGCGACAGGTGTTGGGTGGCGAGGGTGAGTTGCCGCCCCCTCTCGGACGGTTCCGCCGACACCCGGAGGAACACCCCGCGGTCGGCGGCGGCGGCCATCACCTCCACCCAGTCGTCCGTCTTGATCTTCCGGCCGTCGTCCCGCCACCAGGCGGCGAGGGTGAGCGTGCAGGTGTCACCGCTCACGCCCAGGTCGTTGAACGGGTAGACCACGCTGCCGTTGTCGCGGGACCACTTGACCGTCACCCCGGCGAGCGGGGTCATGGACGTCACCTTGCTTTTGTCATCCACCTTCACGTCAATCACCCCGCCGGCGTGAACTTCGACGCGGTACAGTTGGTTCTCCAGGCCGGCGAACCCGCCGCGGGTGACGCCGTCGCAGTCGTCGTCCACCGGGGCGGCGAGGGTGACGCCGCCGGTCGGGGCGGGGGCGGGGACGGGGTCGCGGCCGTCCACCGTCCAGGCGGCCAGTTTGGGGAGGGCGGGGGCGGTGAGCAACCGTGTGTCGAGAACGGAGGCGGTTTTGTTTCCGCCCAGGTCGATCGGCTGGGATCCCCGCAACTTGTCTTGGGTGGCGCTCGCGTTGTCCAACCCCTTGAAGAAGGCGATGCCCTCGGTCTCCGGCACCCGCAGGATTTTCACCGCCGCCCGGAGTTCCGTCCGCGTGGTGGTGTCCAGCCCGCCGAGGGCCAGGTCGAGCAGGGCCGGCTCCTCCCACCCGGTGACGTGCCGCTCCCACACGTCCAGGTACACCACCTGAGCTTTGTCCGCGACGTTGTCGGTCCGCGGGATCGGTTCCGTTGTCGGCTTGTTGGCGGTGACGCGAATCCCGTCGACGTAGTACGACCCGCCGGTCACAACCACCTTGTCGGCGGCCGTCGCCGACACCACGAACGGCCCCTTGTCCGGTGCGGTGCCGTTCTTCGTCACCCCCGCCCCGCCGTGCCAGCCGATCAGGTCGGCCCCGAGCTGGCGGAGGTAGCCGAGCAGGATGGCCGACTGCTCGTTGGCATCGGCGTCCACCACCAGCCGCCCCTGCTGGTGGAGCACGCGGGTGAACTGGCGGGCGGGGTCGAACGTGTCGCGGGTGAAGTCGCCGTGCATGAGGCACCTGCTCAGGTCAGGAAGATCAGGGCGGCGTCGCTGCCGGCGGGGATGAACTCCTGGAGGCGGGTGCGGAGGTGGGCCGCCCGCTGGGCGAAGAACTCGGCGTGGTACGCGCCGAGTTCACCACCGTCCGCCGCTCCTTGTGCGATCTCGTTGGGCCCGTCGTCGGCCAGGCGGGCGTAGTCCGGGTGCCCGTAGGTGGTGCTGACGAACCGCGGGATGATCCCCGCCGGCGGGCCGTGGAACACCGGCGGGGCGACCCCCCCGGCAGCCAGGTGGCTGAAACGAATGCCACCGACGGTCGGGTTCTCGACGACGAGCGGGCCGCAGAACAGGCAGTCTTCCACCGCGTCGATGGCGCGGACGAAGATCGGCCCGAGGGCGGTACATCGGAACGCGCTCAGGCGGACGTGTCCGGCCTGGGTCATCCCGCGGGCGATGGAACGGCTGCCGAGGCAGGCGTGCGGGCTGTCCTGGGCGGCGTCCAGGATGCTGTCGGCCACAGCGAGGCGGATCGGCTCCCGGTAGTGCGGGGCCGTCCCGCCTGGTTCCAGCGTGACGACGGCCCCGAGGATGCTGCGGGCCACCCGGACGACGGTCTCGTTCGCGAGGAATAGCAGCCGCGCCCGACCGGGGGTGAACGTGCAGTGGCGGATCACTACCTCCGCGAAATCCCCGTCGATTTGCACCGCCCCGCTGCCGAACAACAGCCCGTCGAGAACCAGCGTGCTGCCCCGCCCGCCAGTGAACCGGCAGAACTCGACGGAGCCGGTGGTCACCTTCTTGTCGTCGGCGAACAGGCACGGGCGGTAGCGGTTGGCCGCGCGGATCTCGAGGGTGACGCCGGCCGGCACATGGGCGGTGAAGGTGGCGTCGTGGATGTCGTTGTCGCCGACCTCCACCACCGCGTGCCCGGACGCGGGCGGGTGGGCACACGCGGCGGCGACCGTCTCGGCGAGGGTGCCCCCTTCTCCCACCACATACGTGACCGGCTCTTTCCACGGCCCCCGCTCGTACTCGCCGCCGCCCATGAACGCCACCCGCCCGTGGTGGAAGGTGGCCCACACCCGACCCGTGGCGTAGTTCTGGGGGAACACGAGCCGGCCCAACTCCGGGTCGAGGGCGATGTACGGCGGGACAACCTTCCCCGGCGGGTCGGCCTTCACCTGCGGATACCCCCAGCGCTTCAGGTCGGCCACCAGCACCTCGTCGTGGGGGACGATCCGCGCCGTCCCTCCGCTCTCCACCACCACCGCCACGCTCTTACCCAACCCGTAGTACTTCTCGTCCGCCCCGACTTGTCCGGGCTTGGTATCCCCCCGCAGGCGGTCGCGGGTGAGCGGCAGGGGCAGGTTCTTGTAGTCGGCGATGGTGTCCGCCTCCGGCTCCTCCTCCCGACGGGCGTGCAGCTGCACGTCCAACCCCTGGATGTCGAACCGCCGGCGGGTGTCGGGCCCGCCCCGCACGACGGCGCGATTGAACGGATCCTCGGTTGGGAGCAACTCGGCGGTCGGGGCGAGCGTGACCGAGTCCACCTTCCGCCGGGCGGCGAACAGGGCGACGGCCGGCAGGTTGTGCCGGCCGGGGGTGCGGGCGGACGAGATGCGGCGGACGTCCACCGACCGCGGGAGGGTGTCGAACGCGGTGCCCAGCCGCCGCAGTGCGGCCCCCGCCCGCAGGTCGAGGGTGCGTGCCCGCGGGTCGGCCGGGCGGTTGGCGTGGGCGGTGCCAGCCACCAGGGTGCGGCACTCGACCGCCCGCGCCGGCCAGCCGACCACCCGCCGGGACAGCTCCTCCAGCAGGGCGAGCGACCCCTTGCGGCGGCGGAGGGCGAGGGTGTCGGCCACCTCCCGCCGCGGGTACGCGACCGCCCGGTTGACGGCTGCCTCCGGGTTGTCCGCGTCGTACACCTCGGCCACCGCCGACGTGTACCCGACCAGATCGCCCAGGTATGGCACCACCCACTCGTCGCAGGTCTCGATGAACCAGTTGTCGTACCACCGGGCTAGGTCGTCTTCGAGCAGGTTCACCTGTTCGCCGATGACGGCCAGGAACGACTTGAGCGTGCCGTCCGGCGGCCGCGGGGCGGTCGGGTCGACCGGCACCGGCGGCTCGTCCAGCGTCTGGTAGATGGGCGGCAGCAGGCGGTACAGTGCGTCCCGCCGCAAGCGGAGGTTCGGGTCGGTCACGGCGTCACCTCCTGCAGGAAGAGCGAGTCCGTCACGTCCGGGCTGAGGACGGCGAGCTGGGCGGGCAGCGGTTGTCCGCCCTTCACTTCGGTCCCCCGCACCGGGATGAGTGCCGGCGGCGAGGTCTTTCCCAAGATGTCCTTGAAGAGGTCTCGCAGTTTGTCCCCCGCCTTGCCGGTATCGTCGTTCAGGGCCTCCTTGAACTTTGTCTGTTCCACCGCCCCGAAGGCGTCCACGTCCACATACCGCACTCCCGGCACCCTTTGGATGATCCGCTGTACGTCGCTCAGGTACACCGGCTGGGCTAGGTGGCGGCGGGCGAAGCCCAGCCCGTCGTACAGGGCCGCCCGCACCTTCGGCTCGACGCTCTTCCACTCGTAGTCCGGCTCCAGCCCGACGCCGGCGCTCAGGATGAGCACCAGCAACTCCCGCCGGGCCAGCCGCACGTCCACCAGCGGGTCGCCCAGGTCGAGCAGCGCGTGGTGCAGGTTGACGATCAGCTCGGACGTGTCGTTCAGCGGGATGTCGTCGATGCCGGCGTAGGTGACGTGGACGGTCGGCTGGGTGCCGACGAACACCCGGCGGGCGACCGCCTTGTCGATGCCGGCGTAGTTGCGGGTGAAGCTGGCGTAGTCGTCCACCGACACCAGGCGATCCAGTGCCATCACCCCGAGCGGGGCGTTCGCCCGGATCTGCTCGGGCGTGTCCGGGTCGGCCCCGCCGGTGGCCGGCAGCGGGTTGGTCACCTCCTTCACCCCGAGCGGGCGGTGGGCCAACTGCGTAACCGCCCCGCCGCGGACGTTCCCCGCCTTGCCCAGCCCGACGCGGTACTCGGCCCGCACGTTCTCCCGCCCGGTGGGCAGCCGACCGCCGGTCTGCCCGTCGCCGAACATGAGGGCGGTCCGCCCGCTGTCGTCGGTGGCGGTCGAGTAGTCGCGGGCGGCCGGGCCGGAGTCGAGCAGGGTGACTTGTTCGTGCCAGAGAAGGTCGTTCGCCCGCACCGCCAGGGTGCTGCGGACGCCGGACGGGGTGGGGGCGGGCAAATAAGTGAGCGGCGCACGGCGGAGGGGGAACCGCTGGAACGGGTGGGCGGCGTCCCCGCTGCCGAGCACCTCACGGACGGACTCCCCGTGGGTGGCCGGCACCACGTTGGCGTGGATGATCACCGTCTCGCGGACGTAGGTGAACTGGAGCGGGGCGTCCAGGACGATGCGGGTGTGGACGCGGTCGCCGGGCAGCTCGCGGAGGGTGTGCCGGGCCAGTTTGATCCGCCGCACCTCCCGCCCGATCACCCCCGGCAGCTTGTCCCGCTCGCCCTCGACGATCACCAGGTGCCCCGGCCGCAGCCCCAGGTAGATGCCGTCCAGCTCGATCTCCTTCTTCTCGGCCAGGAACGAGGGGTCCGTGTCCTCGGCCTCTTCCCCGATGGTCGCGGTGATCGGCCGCTCGCCCAGGGTGAGCGGCTTCTGCGGCACCTGCACCAGCGTGGTCCGCAGGGGAGCGATGGTGCCGTCCGCCGTGTTCTGCCGCCACTCCTTGTTCGCCTCGTCGATGACGCACTTGGTGGCCTTGAGCGTCAGCCCGTAGTCCGAGCGGGCGACGATCGGCGGGTTGGCCTCGATCTTCCGCGGCGCGCTCTCGCCGCCGTCGGCGTACTTCACGATTACATGCGTCGGCCCGACCAGGGCGGGCAACTCGGCAGCGAGGTAGAGGGCGGCGAAGTCACCCGCCACCGCGTTCCAGTCGGCCGGGGGCGAGGCGGGCGGGAGGATGAGCTTCAAGTCCTTGTCGAAGATCTGCCGCGGGGCGTTGTACCCGTACAGGTGGTACGGGGCGGAGAGCGGCGCGACGACGGCCGGCTGTTCCCCGTTCCGCACGGCCGACCACCTGGCCCGCAGCTCGCCGGCCGAGGCCAGGTCGAAGGCGACCGTCAACTGGGCGACCACGTCGGCGGCCGTGTTCAACGGGATGTTCAGGGTCTCGTTGGCGCGGCGAATCTCCCGCGTCGGGGGTGGCTTGCCCACGTCCCGCATCGCGTCGGCGATCCCGCCACCGTTCGTGGCTACCTTCGGGAGGGTGGGAGTAGGGACGGAGCTTCCGCCGTCGAGGGCCACCAGCGTTCGCAACTCGCGGGACAGCGTTTGGGCGAGGGCGATCCCCGCGGAGCTGAAGTCCGAGAGCCGCTTGATGAGGTCCCCGTCCGGGGTCCGGAAGCGGTCTAACGTCTTCTTGAGGCCGGCCGCGTCCACGGCGTTGAGAACACCCTCGATGTCGATCCAGAGGAGTTTCAGCGCGTCGGGTGTCGCCGTCTTGAGGTCGGCGTATTCCGTGACGATCGTCGCGGCCTTTTTGGCGAACGCGTCCCGCACCGTCTTGAGATTCTCCTCGAACGTGTGGATCATCTCAGCGAAGCTCTTCACCTCCCGTACCCGATCTTGCGCCGGTTGCAACTTCTCCCGGACGACTGCGAGCCGCGGGGCCAAGTCGGTCGTGGTCGGGATTTTCTTCACCACCTCGTCGTCGAGGAACTTGAGGAGCGGGTCGAGCGTCTTCAGGGGAGCCGGTGTCGTCGGGGCCTTGATCTTCGTGAACGCCTGTTCCGCGGCCGACTGCAAGCCCTTGATCGCATCGCGGGGAACCTCGATTCGCGCGACGTCCGGAGTGGAGACCGTGTCGAGGCTGTCATCGGTGATGACCTTGTCGAACGCTTTGACTGCGATTTCAATAGCCTTGGCGTATTTGTCCGGGTCGAAGGGCTTCGCGAGCGCGTCGTTGAGCTTCGTGACTGCCTTGTGGAAGTTCACCACGCTTGTAACTGGTTTGCCGTTGTCCTCGTACCCCCACCACCGCATCAACTGTGGCCGGAGCGTTGAAAACACCCCCGGTGCGGACGGCGGTTGGGGGTCCTTCGCACACTCCCGCACGGCCTCGAGAAACGGCTTGAACTGGGTCGCGTATTCTCCGAGGATCAAATCCCCCGACAGGTTGGCTCGCTCGCTCTCAATTTTGCTCAACGGCTCTTCGAACTGGTCCGGGTCGGTGAGGGGAGCGATCCCTTGCGTCTGCTCGATGGCCAGGCTCACGATTTTGTCCCACTGGAGGACTTCCGCGCAGACGCGAGTCGCCGTAGTTTTCAGAGCCTCACACGCGGCCTTCGCCCCGCGCAACAGTTCGGGAAACTGTCGAACTTCGGACGCCGGGTCGTCGAGGATTTTGAACGCCGCAAGGGTGTCGGATTGGGTCACATCCTTGAGCGGCTCCCAACGGGGGAGGAAGTCGTCGAACTGCGAGAGCGATACCCACATGTCCGCCGCTGGCACGTCTGACCCGATGTGGTCCGTGAGCACCTTCTTCGCGGCGGCCATCACGTCCTTGACGAACTGAAGTGCGTCGGGCGAGTCCGCGTCCGCCAGGAACAGGTTGATCGCGTCCGCAGTCTGGCGGCGCATCTTCGGCACCGAGAAGGCCGACTCCTCCAGACGGAGCAGGGTGCGGTTCCGGTCGCGGTCGAGCGTCACCTCTCGGACGACCGCGATCACCGGCGTGCGATCCTTCTCGTACCAAACGAACACCCGGTCGTTCGCCTTCACCGTCGTGTCCGGCCCGTCCAGGTAGATGGTGTCCAGGCTGGGGAAGGTGGTCTCGTCGATCCGCTGCGGCAGGGACATCCGCGGGCGGAGGGCGTTCCACTCGCCGCGGGCGGTCATCGCCTCCGCCGTCTCGAACGTCTGCGGCAGCTCGTTCCCCGCCGGCACGCTCTTCACCGCCGTCCCCGCCGGGATGACCGTCTCCACCGCCGTCTGCAGCACCCCCTTCTCTAGCCCGAACGCCAGGAAGGTGTTCGCCGCCACCCCAGGGCCGGGCCGGTACCCGACCAGGTTGGCCAGTTCGACCAGCGACCGCCGCTCCCGCGCCGTCCGCAGGAACGCCTCGTTCGCCACCCGCTCGGTGTAGAAGGTGAGCACGTCCGCCGCCGTCGCCCACGCGTCCAGCAGGGCAATCGCCGGGTCGTCCGGGCGGCGGGTCCGCAACTCGGCCAGCCGCGGGTAGTCCCCGCTCGTCAGCCGCGCCAGCATGGCCGCCAGGAAGGAGTCCCGCGTGCCCACTCGCGCGGCCAGTTGGTCGGCCCCGGCCGGGTTGACCACCGGCCGCGGGGCGGTGGTCGGCGGGGTGTCGGTGATCGGGGTCGGTTTCATCGCCCGCCCTCCAGGTTCAGGCACAGCCGGCCGTTCTGCGGGGCGGTGCGGTCGTTGTCGAAGCGGACCACCTCGCCGTGGCCGAGCGTCAGCACGCCGGCGGCCAGCTCCCCGGCCGGCCCGCGGTCGGAGCGGTGCAGGGCCGTCACCTCGACGTGCGCCACCCCCGGCCGGGCCGCGGCCGCGGACACGACCTGGCTGACGTACAGCCCGTCCCCGAAGGTGAGCCGGTCCGGGTGGAAGAAGCCGAGCGACCCGTCCGCCCGCACGCGGTGGCTGAACAGCTCGTTCAGGTCTTCCTCCACATGCGCCCGCAGCGTCCGCGGGGTGAGGCACACGCTGAGCGTCAGCACCGGGATCACCCGTTTGGCCGCCACCGCCCGCACCTCGTGCCCGATGCGGCGGTAGCGGTGGAGCGTGTCCGTCACCTCGTTCAGCAACTCGGGGTCGATCACTTCCTCCCCGAGCGGGTCGAGGGCGACGCACACGTCCACCTCGTGCCCGCTCCAGCGGAAGGTGGTGCGGACCTGTTGCAGGAACTGGCCGAAGTGCCGGCGGGTGATGGCCTCGTAGTCGCGCGGCGCGACGGCCCGCTCCAGGCGGGTTCGCAGGGCGTGCGGGGCGAACAGCCGCACCTCGTCGGCCGGTTCCGGATCGACCCCGCCGGCCGCTGGCAGCGGGTTCGTCACCCCCGCGATGGCCCAGTTCGCCTGGCCGACGGCGCGGAACTCGGAGACGGCACGGGCCGGCACGTTCCCCACCCGCCCGTTGCCGACGCGGAACTCGGCGGTCAGGTCGCCGGCCGGCGGCCGCCCGTACCCGTGCGCCCCGAACCGCAGCCGGGCCACCCGCTCGTCGGTCATCTCCACCACCACATGCGCGTCCGCCGGGCCGCTGTTCAGCAGGTCGGTCTTGGGCATCCACACGTCGAGCAGGTCGTCCGTCACCGCCTTCCGCAGGGCGTTCAGATCGACCAACTCCGGGTCGGGGTCGCCGCCGGCCACTTGTCCGACGCGAGACAACACCCGCCCGGCGGCCGGCAGCGCGGCGGCGGTGGCGGCGGTCAGCTTGCCCTTCAACACCCGGTCGGCCAGCAGCACCGGGTCGCGGAGTTCCAGCCAGGTGAACTGGTCGATCAACTCCCGCTTGTCCTTCACGTCCCGTAGCACCAACTGCGGCACCGCCCGCCGCGGGTCGCGGTCGAACACCTCGGCGGCCGAGCGGGGGTTGCGGGGCAGGTCTTCGCTGAACGTCAGTCCGGGGGTTTCCAGGGCGGCCCACGGCTTGGCCGGCGGGTAATCGACCTCCAGCGCCTTCGGTGGCGGCGGGTGCGACTGCCGCACCGGCACCCGCTCCTCCTTCACCCGCTCCCCGTGGTCGGCCAGGATCATGTTGCCGCGGGCGATGCTGTACGGGGCGTCGTCGGCCTCCTCTGCCGGTTGCCCGCCGGGCGGGGGAGAAATCCACAGCGGGAAGGGGAGGGCGTCCGCCGCGTCCCACTCGACCTTCCACAGCGGCAGCGCGACGCGAGCGTCCCCCACCCGGACGAGCGGGTCGGTCGCCGCCTCCGCGCGGGTGAGCCGGACGACGTGCCGGTGCCGCGGGTTGGCGTCGGCCTCCTCCCCGGTCCACGGCCCGCGGAGTTCCTCGAACAGGAGCACATCCCCGCCTGTGGGGTCGAACTGCACGTCGGCCGGCTTGCGGGCGTCGTAGTCCCAGTTCACTAGGGTGGCACACGTCGCGCCGGCGTTCAGGCCAGGCTTCGCCCCTTGCCAGTCGTACAGGCGGATGGCGTTGTGCGACCGGCGGAGGAAGAACGGTGTGCTGCCGGTCGGCTCGAAGTGCTCGAACGGGTCGGTCCGCACCGACTCCTCGGCCACCGGGCGGGGGGCGAGGAACGTCACGCTCCGCGGGTGGATGGGGAAGTCGCGGGCGGCGGTGACGTGGACCCACACGCGGGCGTTGCACCCCTCGTGGACGCGGTAGTCGATCAGCCGGGCGTGCCGGCGGAGGGACGCCCGCAGCCGGCAGGTGCCCAGGTACGCCTCGGTGCCGACCGCGTCCTGCTGGTAGCTCAGGTGGTCGGCCGCGTAGGCCAGCACCTCCACCAGCATGACGCCGATGTCGGCCGGGTGCCGCTCCTTCCAGTCCGGCATAGTGACGGACAGGCGGTCGAGCAGCAGTTGGCGGAAGGTGGCGTAGTCCTTGGCCAGGTAGTTGACGTCGCCCTGCGGGGGCGGGGCGGGGACCGCCGCCGGGGCCGGCCGCGGGTCGGACAGCCGCTCCGCCTCGCGGACGAACCGGAACCGCACGCGGTCGAAGAACGGGTCGAGGGCGGCCGGGAAGTCGGGCGGCAGGGTGAGGTCGAACTCGCACTCGCCGGCGGGCACCGGGTTCGTCACGGTGAAGTCGAACGCCGTCTCCGGGGTGGTGTTGTCGTTCGGCGTCACCAACACCGTCGGCACGGCCCCCCCGCCGACCCGCTGCAACCGCAGGTGTTCGCCCGTCAGCCCCGCCGGGCGGAGGCCGAGCAGGTGGACCCGCACCTTCGTCTCCGCGGCCGTCTTTTCAACCACCTCGGCGAACTCCAGCCCAAACGTGTGGGCGGACTCCCGCAGCAGGCGGCGGCGGGCGAGGAGCAGGTCCGGGGGCGGGGCGGCGGTCATACGGCCCCCCCGATCGGAGCGGGCAGCCGCCGTTGCACAGTGCGGGGCGTCTGCTCCCCGCGGACGCGGTACGTCAGGCTCACCTGGAGCATGTTGTCGTCCGGCTGGGCCACCAGCGAGAGCACCTCGATCACGTCCCCCAGCCACCGCTGCAACCCGGCCCGCGTGATGAACTGGATCACGTCGGTCAGCCCGACCGCGTTCCCCTCGAACACCATGCGGACGAGCGGGGTGCCGAAGTCCGGCCGGTTCACCCGGTCGTGCGGGTGGGTGAACAGGAACTGCAATAGCATCTCGACCGCGTGCCCGCGGTCGGACGGGCGGGCGGTCGCGCCGTCGGCGAACCCGAATGGGAACTGCAGGTTGGTCACGGTCACACCCCCGCGGCGCGGGTTTGGGTGGTCATCACGAGCAGCCCGGTGCCAGACGGCACGCACACCGCCTGCCCGTCGAACAGCAGCAACGGCTGCCCGCCGGAGGTCACGCGGGTGGCCGACGTCACCCACTGGCCGGTGACGCACGGCCCGTTGCCGGCCGGCGGCGGGGGCAGCCCGCACCCGGCCACCAGCCACGGGGCGGTGACGGCCACCGTCGGCTGGCCGGACACCAGCACGCGGGGGTTGGGGGCGGTCGGCTGCGCCTGCCCGCCGTGCAGGCACGTCACCGTCGCCCCGACGTGAACCAGGAATCCCGGCACGGCCGCCCCCTTGTGTCAGATGACCGTCAGCGCGCCCTGGTTGACGTCCACCGTCGGCCCGACCAGCGACAGGCTGGCCCCCTTCCCGTTCTGGATGAAGATGCCGGTGTCGTTCACCGCGATCATCGCCCCGGTCGCCGTCTTCAGCAGGATGCCGCCGGTCGGCCCAGGCAAGTCGCTGATGGTCAGCCCGTTCTGGAGCGGCGTCTGGAGGGTGATGCCCGGCACCAGCGGGGGGACGGCCCGCGCCATCGTCGGCACCTCGGCCGCCGACCCCCAGAAGCAGCCCACCCAGATGGGGAAGTCCGGGTCGCCCTGCTCGAACTCCACCCACACCCCGGCCCCGATGACCGGCAGGGCGTAGAACCCGTTCTGCATGCCGGCCAGGGGCACGCACGGCAGCGCCCAGGTGGACGGGGCCAGGCCGAGCACGTCCGGCACCGACACCAGTAGCCGCCCGCGGTTGAGCGGGTCGACGTTCGCGAGTACCGTCCCGCGGTACTTGCCCAGGTACTGGCGGACCCCGACGTGGGGGGCGAGCGCGGCGGCACTCATGCGGGCACCCTCGGGACGGTGGACACCAGCGCGTTGCGGCTCAGCTTGAACGACTGCTTGTACTCCCCGCGGCGAAGCTCGTGGGTGACGCTCTGCACGTAGTACAGGCCGTCGAACGCCGTCCCCGCCCCGCGGACGCCGACCAACTGGCGGGCCTTCAGCACCCGCCCGTACCGGGCCACGTTCAGGGTGCCGCTGGCGGTCACGCTCTCGGCCGACCCGGCCGACCGGGAGAGGGCGTACTGAATGGCCTGGGGGAGGGACATCTTGGCCACGTCCGGCAGCGCCTCGAACCGCAGCGACCGCGGCGGCACCAGGCCGAGCGGCGGGTTGGTCAGGCTGATGTCGGGCACGGGGACGGGGATGGGCACCGGCACCGCGTCCAGCCGCAGGAACCCGACCGGGATGGTGTGGCGGTGGTTGTCGAGCTGGAAGGACAGGGACTCGACGTTGGTCAGCTCGTCCATGTCCAGGTTGAGGGCCGGTTGCGGCACCCCCACCTTCACCTCCGGCCCCCAGTAGGCGGTGTTCACGCCGGGGGCCGGGCCGGGGTCGATGTAGAACGTGTACCCGGCGGCCGCCGCCAGCGCGCACAGGTACTGGTAGTCCGTCCCCTTGTGCGAGTGGATCTTGTCCGTCGGGTCGGCCACGTCCGGGACGACCGTCGGGAACACCGCCGGCACCACCCCGAGGACGGCGTACTTGGCCAGGATGAACGCCACCCGCGCGGGCACCGGCATGGCCGGGTACGGCAGGCCGGAGAACTCGACCAGGTCGAGGGCGGTGCTCACGTCCTTCCCGCGGACGGTCAGGGAGGGCGGGGTGGTGCCGCTGCCGGGGGTGAAGGCGTGCTCCTGCACGAACCCGTCGGCCAGCACCGACGGCACCCCGTTGACGGTCGCCACCAGCACCACCCGCAGGGTCGGCGGGCCGCCACCGGCCAGCAGGAACATCGTCTCCAGCGGCGACTTCTTGCCCAGCACGAACGTCATCTCGAACCCGCTGCGGGCGGGCACCTGCATCCCGCCCGGCCCCGGCTCCCGCGTGGCCACCGTCACCTTCACCGAGGTGAGTCCGTCCACGACGGCCGCCGGCACCGGCACCGGCACCATCGGACCGGCCAGGAGTGTGAGGTAGACGCCCTGAATCATGGCGGACGATTTCGCCCCTACGCGGCGGTCGCGGAAAACCGTCCTGGACACCCCGGCGGACCCCTCCTCAGTCTGCCCCCGTTGTTTCTCCCCGTCACACCCGCGGCGGCACCGGCACCCCCAAAGGCAGCCCGACGCGAATCACCCGCGGCTCGCCCGTCGCCGGCGGGTCGTCGGTCAAGTCGGCCGGCCGCAGCACCCGGTTGGCGTCGCACACCTGCCAGAACAGTTCCGGGTCGCCCAGGAACTCGTTGGCGATCAGGTCGAGCCGGTCGCCGGGGCGGACGGTCCGCTCGCCGAGGGCGGCCAGCGCCTCCGGCTGCGGCACGAACCGCCGGCGGAGGTACACCACCCGCCGCCCGTCCGGCAGCTCGACGGTGGTGGTGCCCACATGCCGGTAGCGGCTGGACTCGGTGAACGGCGAGGCGGCGGCCGCCGCCTGGTCGAGCAGCATCTGGATCGGGTCGGTCACGACAGCCCTCCGATGCCCAGGTGGCTGAAGTCGAACCGCGGGCTTTGCCCGGCCAGGTCCTCCTTCGCCCGGTGGTAGCGGTCGAACAGTTCGCTCCCGCGGTGATCCGGCCCGAGGTCGGTCGGCGACAGCACCCGCAGGCCGAGCGACACCTTCGCCCGGACCGGGTTCAGGTCCGGGTCGAACGCCTCCTCGGTGATACTGAACTCGGTCACCCGCACCGGCAGCACCCGCGAGCGGCTCCACACGAAGATGGTGAGCGGGGCCTCGACCGGGAGAATCTCCAGCGTGCCGGCGGCGGCCAGCGAGCGGTTGTTGGCCAGCGATTGGGAGGTCGGGTAGGCCATCAGTTCGAGCACCGCCAGTTGCGGCTGGATGCCCAGGCGGGCGGCGGTCGGGTCGCCCTTCTCCAGTTGGTCGGCGGCGTCGATCTCGGCGTCCAGTTTGATGGTCTCGACCGGCGGCCCCTTCAGTCGCAGGGCTTCGGAGCGGTCCTGCCCATCCCCGCCGACGGCGGACGGCTGGAGGGAACGGGTGAGGGTGTCCGGGTTGTACTGGAGGGCGATCACCCCGTTCGGCCGGGGCGCGAGCGTCCGCGGGTCCACCAGGACCAGACCACCGCGCAGCGTTCTGGGGGAAATACTCATCGGGGCCTCTTACTGGCGGGAAGCCGCCAGGGGGGTCAGGATTATCGCACCCGTCTGAATCGCCCGTGCCACCTGGATCAGCCGCGCGCAGATGGGGATGATGACGAAGTCGTCGATGATCCCCCACCCGAGCGTGGGAAAGTCTTCGGCAATGGTCGCAACGATCACGCCGATGGCCGCCCCCATCAGGAACGACACCAACTCGGGGTTCGCCCGCAGGAACTCGATCGCCGCGGCCTCGACGTCGGCACCGGTCTGCAACATCTGATGCACAAACTCACCCACCCGTTGGAGCGGAGTGCGAGCCGCCACTGGGACCGATTCCGGTTCCGTGTTCGGCTTCGGGGGCCGCCCCGGGAACGGGATGACCTTGCCGGGTTCCGTCTCCGGAGACGGGGCGGGCTGGGGGCCGCCCTCCGGAGCAGGGGCGGGAGTCGGGTTCGTGACTGGTGACGGCTTCTCCTGCTTCTCCTTCGACTTCTTCGTTTCTTTCTCTTCCGCCTCGTTCGACCGGGGCACGCGAACTTTGTCCCCGTCGTCGCACTGGCACTCGGGACGCCACACCACCTGGCTGTACGGCGGCTGGCAGTAGTACCCGTACACCCCGTCGATGGGCGGGTTGACGAACAACTCCTGGAAGCAGGCCGGTGCGCGGGGGTTGGGGAAGACACCGACCCACGGGTCCATCACTTCGGTGAGCGGTCCGATATCGTTGTCTGGGAAACTGGCCCGGAAGGCGGTGATGTATTTCGTCATCTTGTCAGCACCCGCCGCGAAACCGTTGGCGTTCGCGGGCTTGATCTCGCCGACCCGGAGCCCGTTGTGGACGGGGAGGACGAGGTCTGGGAGAAAGTCCACCTTCCCGCCTACCAGGTTCGGGAAGTTGCTGTTCGCCAACGGGTGACTGATCTCAAAGTCCTGTTGAATGAGTCGGTGGGCCACGCCTCCCGCGTTCCGAGGGCCGAACCGGCCGATGGCGTCGGCGTAGCATACCCCGCAGCCGCCGGCTGGTTCCTCCACCATCACCTGCCGCTGGAGAGTGACCCCTCCGATGGTCATTCCAACGGCGACACTTCCGCCGGCCGACACTCGTTCGGCCGCCGCCTCCGCCACCCTCTCACCGGGCGTATTCACCGCCCCGATGGAGAGGCTGCCACCCGACCACCCCGGCTGTTGGAGGGTGTGAGTCAGTTCGTGTGCGATCAGGCCTCGCCCTGTCTGATCGTGCGGGGCGTGTCGCGCGGGGCCGAACACGATCTGCTGACCTACCGTGTAGGCGTCGGCGTTCACCGCCCGGGCGCTCTCCGCGGCCCGTGCATCCGTATGCACCCGCACCCGGCTGAAGTCGTGGCCGAAGCGGGGTTCCATGAACGCCCGCGTCGCTGCGTCGAGCGGCTGGCCGGGCGAGCGGAGCACATCGTACACCACGTCCGGCACCTCGCCGGTGGTCGGGCCGGTCGCTTTCCGCTGGAGTTCCTTCTTCTTCCCGCACGCCTCGCACGACGCGCCCGTCCCGCACGCGCACTTCCGCTGGAGCACGCGGCCGGACGTTGCCTGGACAACCGGGGTGGTGAGTTTGGCGGTCATGCGTTGGCCTCCTCGCTCTCGTCCCACCAGGCCTCGTACTCGTCGTCAGATTCCTCCACGCCCTCCACGTCTTCCGCCTCGGCGAGTTCCAGCGCGGCCATCACCTCCTCGTCTTGCAGTGCGTCTCCCCCGGCGGCCGCGGAGTCGAGCGCGGCCGTCTTCTTCCCGGCCTTCGGCTTTGTGGGCTTCGGCTTCGGCTTCGGCTTGGCGTCGTTCGACTTGCCGCCCTCGATAAAGACGCTCGTGCCCTTGTCCGCCCACTCCCACATCCACGCCGCATCCGACTTCTCCAGGTGAATGCAGCCGTGCGAGGGCACAGCCGTGCTGCCCTCGTGGAACCCGGTCTGCGGGTAAACCCGCTTGTAATAATTCATCGGCGCGCCGACGTACTTCTCGTCCCCTTTGCACCCCGCCTGGGACCCGGATCGCGACTTTCCCGTCTTCTTCGACACGCACTTGCCGTAGGAACTCGATTTGTGGTTCCGGTCGCCCGCCTGTGGTTCTTGAATTTGAAACTGCCCCGTCCGCGTGCGGAACCCCGGCTTGCCCGACGAAATGGGCATCGTCTTTACGGGTTTCCCATCGACGAGCGCGGTAGCGGTCTGCTTGTTGAGATTGACCACGATCGTTTTTTTCCCCGGTGCCGTTGCCGGCTTCGGGTCGCGGAGGAGGACCGTCGGCCCGGCGAGCGGGGTCAGTCCGGTCAGCGGTGTCGTCCCGCCGCCCGCCGCCCGAGCCTCCCGTTCTGCTACCGAGGAAGGCGGGGCGATGGTGAGGCCGGTCGCCGGCACCTCGCGGTCGCCCTGTTGGACAACGTGGCTCAGTTCGTGGAGCAACAGCGGTCCGTTGGCCTCGAAGGTCAGCCCGCCCCGCGCCACCAGATGGGACCCCACGGCGTAGGCGTTTGCTCCCACGGCGTCGGCCGACTCGCCCGCCCGTTCGCCGACGTGGACCCGCACCCGGCTGAAGTCGTGGCCGAACCGCGGCTCCGTCGCGGCTCGCGTCGCCACGTCCAGCGGCTCCCCTGGCGACCGCAGCACGTCGTACACGACGTCCGGCACCAATTCCCCTTCCTGCGCTCCGGTCGCACGGGCAAGAACGCGGTCGGGAGACGTTGTGCGGTTGGCGGCGTAATGGGTCATCCGGTCAGCCCTCCGTGGATGGACTGGGCGACGGCCGCGCCCAACTGCCCCGGTCGGGTGTCGGGGGCGACGGCGATCGGTGCCGCCGACACCGCCGGCACCGCCCCGCCGGGCGGGTGCCAGTCGCCGGCCGCCAGCAGGCGGGTCAGTTCGGCCTCCACCGCCGCTTGCACTTGCGGCGCGGTCAGCCGATCGACCGGCAGGCCGTCAAGGATCAGCCGGTCGATGTGGACGCGGACGGTCATGCCGCCACCTCCGTCCGCGCCGCGGGGGTGGCGGTCCAGTGGAACTCGGACTCGTGAACCGGCCGCTCCAGCTTGACGAACTCGTCCCGCACGGCGGCCAGCACGTCCGCCATGCCCACCGGGGCGTCGCGGTCGGCTGCCCGGAACATGGCGTTCAGGGCCACGCTGTGGATGTTCCCGCCGGTAAGGGCGAACTGGGCCAGGCGGTCGTAGTCGAGGGCGGCCACCGGCACGCGGTGGCGGGGGCCGGCGGGCGGCAGGGCCTTCTGCCACAACTGCTTCCGCTCGGCCGGGGTGGGCGGGGCGAACGACACCACGAACCGCAGCCGCCGAAGGAAGGCGGGGTCGAGGGCGGACCGCTTGTTGGTGGCCAGCACGGCCAGCCCGCGGTAGGATTCGAGCCGCTGGAGCAGGTAGTTGATCTCGATGTTGGCGAACCGGTCGTGGCTGTCCTTCACCTCCGTCCGCTTGCCGAACAGAGCGTCGCACTCGTCGAAGAAGAGGATGGCCCCGCAGGCGTCGAAGGCGTCGAACAGCCGCCGCAGGTGCTTCTCCGTCTCGCCGATGTACTTGTCCACCACCGCCGACAGGTCCACCCGGTACAAGTCGAGGCCGAGGTCGCGGGCGAGCACCTCGGCGGCCATCGTCTTGCCGGTGCCGCTGTCCCCGGCGAACAGGGCGCTCACCCCCAGCCCGCGGTTCATCGTCCCGCCTACCCCCCACTGGTCGTACACCCGCCAGCGGTTGCGGACCTGGTTGCGGACCTGTTCGAGCAGGCGGCGGCGGTCGTCCGGCAGCACTAGGTCGTTCCACCCGGCCTTGCACTCGATGCGGTCGGCCAGCCCGTCCAGCCGCGGGCGGGTGCGGGTGCGGCACTCCTGCCACAGGCGGGCGGGCAGCGGGGCACTGCCGTCCGATACCGCTGCCAGGGCGTCGGCCGCGGCGGGCGGGTCGAGGTGGAACTGCCACGCCAGTTCGCCGACCAACCGCTCCCGCCCGGCCATCCCCTTCGGCAGCACGCGGCCCCAGGTGGCGGCGCGGTCGGTGGGCGTCGGGCCGGGCACGTCAGCGTACACCTCGGGCACTCCCACGTCCCGGATCGGCTCCCGCACCAGCAGGTACAGGGGGGTGAGCACCGCCCGCGCGAACGCCCGCACCGCCGCCGCCCGGCCGGGGTCGGCCCCGTCCCGCAGGTCCACCAGCAGGGCCAACCCGTGCAGCAGGCCCTCGCGGTTCCACAGGCGGGCCAGTTCTTCCACCTCGGCGGGGGCGGTCGGCAGGGCGTCGGCTCCCAGGCGGTACAGCCGCCAGCCGGTGGCGCGGGCGGCGGCCGCCGCCACGCCCGCTTTGGCCTGGTCGTTCGCCCCAAACAGTTGCACCAGCGACGGCCGCCCGGCGGCCGTCAGCCGCTCGATGGTCGCAACTTGGGCCGGCGTCGGTTCGGGCGGGGCGGGCACCGCAGACATGATCGCCGCCAGCCGTTCGTCCAGCGAGGCCACGCCGCGGAGGAAGTGCAACACCGACTCTTCCAACCGCACCTCGGCGGCCACCAGCGGGGTGCCGGGCGGGGGGCGGAAGGAGACGAGCCGGCACGCCCGCAGGGGCCGGTCCGGAGAGACGGCCAGCCAGTCAGGATCGTCGAACAGGGTCATCGCCAGGCCGAACGTCGGATACGGGCGGGCGACGTCCTGCACCGCGGCGCACAACCGCCCGACCCGCGAGTCGAGTTCGAACGCCAGCGCCAGCCGCACCATGTCCATCTCGAACGCGGACAGGCCGAACTGGCGGGCTAGGCGGTCGAGGGTCGAGGTCCCGCCGGCAGCGGTGAGGCGGGCGGCGGCGGCGGCCAGTTCGTCGGCGGCCGCGGTGGGCGCGGGGTCGGCGGGGGTCGGGGCGGGCGCGGGCTGGTCGGGCAGCAGCCAGCGGGCCAGCCACCCGCGGCGGGCGGGTTGGGGCGACGCCGGGGGTGGCGGCACGCGGGCGGCCAGCAGCGCGCGCACCCACCCCACGCCGGCCGAGACGACCGCGTCGTTCAACTCCCGCCAGGCGGTGGGGGTGAGCGGGGTCATGGCACCTCTTTCACGAAGTACCGCGGGTCCGACACCTCGCTGCCGTCGGGCTTTCGGATCAGGGGAATGAAGCTTTCCGCCCCATTCACCCGCACCCGCACCCCCCACCAACTGCCCTCGTCGTCCAACTCCGGATGCGGCGTGACGGCGGCCATCGGCCACGTCGCGGTCACGTTGTTCCCGGCGACCGGGGGGTCGATCACCCTGGCGGGCACGGCCCGCGAGCCGATCAACAGGTGTACTCGGTCCTTCGCCGTGGGGGGCGGTTCGCAGTGGGCGTTCAGCGTGTATGTCCCGGCCGCCGTGGTCACCGCGAACCCCGCCGGGGGCACGCCGACGAGTTGCGGCAGGTAGGCCACGGGGACCGCGTTCGAGGTGCGGAAATGATCCCCCACCCCGCCTTTGACCTGCTCTACCAGGGCGGTCAGGTAGATGCCCGCCGGGTCGGAGTCGGAGAAGACGCTCGTCGCCTCGGTGTCCGTCAGCCGGAGGACCGGGGTGTCGAACGGCTTGCCGGTAAGCGGGAACGTCGGCGTCAGCCGGACCGAGACTTCGCTCCCCGTCGGGAAGTTGCGGCCGACGAGGGAGAACCGCTCGCCGAACTGCACTCCCGGCTGCCGGGGCGACTGGAACTTCACCCCCTCCACCAGCGGCGGGAACTGGGTGGTGCTGTCCCACCCGCGGTCGACGTCGCCCAGCTTCCGCACCGGCAGGGGCACGGGGGCGGCGGTGCCGCTCTCGATCAGCACCGTGCTCACCTCGTAGGCGACCGACAGGCGGTAACTCGCCTGGAACGCCGACCACAGCTTGGACATCTCGTCCAGGGTGAGCGGCACCGGGGTGATGTGGGCCGCGTCGGGCTGGTTCCAGTCGGCGCTGTCCGAAACGACGTTCGGGTTGTCGTGCAATGCGAGCATCGCCTGACCCAGCACGGCATGTACGTCCGCGTCGTTGTCTTCCTTCAGCCCGGCGGTGAGCAGGTAGTGCAGGGTGAGCGGTAACAGCGGGCGACCAGGTTGCCCGCGGCGTGGGGTGGGGAAGTCCTGGTTCCGCCACGCGGCGTTGATCGTCGTCTGGTAGAGGAACAGGTTGACCATCCCACCACTGGCGTCGTCGATGGCCTTGTCGAGCGACTTAGTGATGACTTTGTCGTCGCCGACCGCCGTCTTCAGCCGTGCGACCAATGCGTTCGTCACCAGTTCGATGGCTCGAGCCGTGCTCACGACGCACCCCCGGCGGCCGGGCCGCGGAGGTAGTCTTCGAGGGTGCGGGCGGGCGGGCGGGCGGCGGGGGCCGCGGCCGCCTTCTTCGCCCCGACGGCGGCCCGCACCTCCACCCGCCCGATGCTGACGTGGACGACCGTCTCGGCCGGCGGCGGGGGCGGGGCGACCGACGGGACGCCACGACCGATCGGCCGGACGGGGGGCGGCGGCAGACTCGGCCGCGGGACGATCTCCCGCTCCGGCGGGGGCGAGGCCATCTCCACCTCCACCTCGGGGGTGGAGCGGAGCGGAACACGTTCCGT
The DNA here is from genome assembly GCA_964390195.1 of uncultured Fimbriiglobus sp. GTDB lineage: Bacteria > Planctomycetota > Planctomycetia > Gemmatales > Gemmataceae > JALHQU01. Next base: position 38,243 of record CAYMHO010000011.1, read on the forward strand.
CACCGGAGCCGGGCGAACCGGAGGGGCGGGATGGGACGGTGACACGGCCGGCGACGGCGGTTGACGGCGCGGGGCGTCGGCGACCGGCGACCCCGATGGGACGATCCGCTCCACCTCATACTCGATGGCCGCGGGCGTCGGCGTCGGCCGGACGGACGGCCACTCGGGGCGGTCGGCCCGGACTTCCTCGGTCACGGAGACCACGTCCGGTTCGACCACCACGGCCGGGCGCACGACCGGCGACAAGGGGGGCGGGGGCGACTGGAACTCGCGGGGTGCGGGAGTGCGGGCGAACGGCGGCGGTGCGAGAGCGGGGTCGGTCGGTCGGCCCGTCGGGGTCGGAATCACTTCGGTCGTCGCGGCCGGCACACCGCGCGCGAGTGGGGCATCGGGTGCCACTTCTTCGGTCACGACTTCGGGGTCGAGCGGGGCGTATTCCGGCGAGGGGCGGTAGGCGGGGCGGGGCGGCCGGTGGTCCGCGGCTGCGACCCGCTGTTCGGTCCCTCCGACGAGAGGGTCGGCCGCTTCCACCTCGGTGACGCTCTCGTACACGGGGTCGGTGTGCAGTGGGGCCGCCGGAGGGAGGAACTCCTCCCGCGGGTCTGCCGCGCGACGCGCTAAGTCGCCGAGGTAATCGGTCATGCCCCCACCAGGTCGAGGTAGGCTCGCCGTCGGGCCGGCGAGAGGGCCAACACGTCCCGCTCGCTCCACCCGTAGGCGGCCGCCAGGGCGTGTACGTCGCGGAGGAGCCGCCGCGCCCAGGCGTCGAACTCCCGCCACAGAAAGCGGCCGATGTCGAACCGCGGCCGCCAGCCCGCCCCGCACTCGGGGCAGGTGGTGTCGAACCGCACCTCGGCGAACCGGTCACAGGCGGTCATCGCCTCGCCCACCCGCGCGACCACTTCCGGCGGGCACTCGGCGGGCGGCACCGCCCGCCCGTCGTGGCGGACCTCCTCCAGGCAGCGGTCGCGGAGGTGGTCGCGGACGGCGGAAGGCGGGCCGCCGACCGCGGACAGGTCGCCCCACGTCGGCAGCCGCCACCGCACCGTGTACCCGTCGGCGACCACGGCCGCCGGCGGTTCGCCCGCCTCGTCGTCCACCCCGAGGGCGGTGATGTGGAAGGCGATCTCCACGCGGGCGTCGCACCGCGGGCATTCGGTCATCCCTTCCACCCGATCGCCGAACAGCTCCCGCCGGAGAAGGAACAGGCGGCGCTCGCCCTCCCCGACGGTCAACCGTCCGGCGTCGTCGGCGGCGGCGGTCAGCAGGGCGAGTGAGCGCCGCAGGGGGGGCAGCGGGGCGGCCCGGTCCCACAGGGCGAGCAGCTCGCCGTCGCTCGGGCGGGTCATTTCAGGCTCGGCTCGGTCGGCTCGGTGACGGTGGTGTCGCGGACCCAGCCCTCGTTCTCCAGCTTGATGGTCTGGATGGCGATGGCGTTCGCGTTGGCGTCGAACTCGGGCAGGGCCTGGAACTCGGACACCCAGCAGCGGAGCACCTTGTACGCGATCACCTTCTGCCCGGCCTCGTTGTAGATCTCCAGGATGATGTCCTTGCGGAAGTCCTTGAGCGACACCTCCCCGCCGTCCTTCCCCTCGAAGTTCCACACCTTGGTCGCCCACGCCTCGAACTCCGGGTCGTGCGTCACCCCCCGCTCCAGGGTGATGGCCTCGTACTCGGTGCGGCCGGGCGACTTGCGGCTGGTGCTCGGGTCGCCGCCGTCGCGGTGCTTGACGACCTCCGTCGTCCGCTTGAGCGCGCCCATCTTGGAGATGCCGGCGACGTACTTGCCGTCCCACTTCAGGCGGAACTTGAAGTTCTTGTACGGGTCGAACCGGCTGGCGTTCGCGGAGAAGGTGGCCATGCGGGGCCTCTCGGGGTGCGGTTACGGGTGCGGGGGGGTCAGGTGGGGATCTGGCCGACGATCTGGGTCAGCTTGATGACGACGAACTCGGCCGGCTTGAGCGGGGCGAACCCGACGACGATGTTCACCACCCCGCGGTTGATGTCCGACTGGGGGGTCGTCTCGGCGTCGCACTTGACGAAGTAGGCGTCGCGGGTGGTGCGGCCCTGGAACGCCCCCTGACGGAACAGGTCGTTCATGAACGCGCCGACGTTCAGCCGGATCTGCGCCCACAGCGGCTCGTCGTTCGGCTCGAACACCGCCCAGTGCAGGCCGCGGAACAGGCTCTCCTCGATGTACAGGGCGGTCCGCCGCACCGGGATGTACTTCCACTCCGACCCGCGGTCGTCGTCCCCGTCGAACGTCCGCCCGCCCCACACCACCGTCCCGTACACCCGCAGGGTGCGGACGCAGTTCACCCCTTTGATGTTCAGCGCGCCGTTCTGCTTGTCGGTCATCGGCTCCTTCGGCGCGTACACCCCGCGGAGGGAGGCGTCGATGCCGGCCGGGGCCTTCCACACCCCGCGGGCGGCGTCCGTGCGGGCGTAGATGCCGGCCACGAACCCGCACGGCGGGAAGTCGGCCAGGCGGTTGTCCATGAGCGGGTCGCTCGCCTTGATCCACGGGAAGTACACCGCACCGTTCGGCCCAGTGCCGGCCGGGATCTGCGGCTGTTGGGTGGCGGGGTTGGCCGTCTCGACGCAGTCGGCGATCAGGAACGCCCGCTTCCGCACGCACACGGTGTACAGTTTGCTCAACGCCGCCGGGTCGGTCAGGCCGGGCACACACAGCAGGTTGAACAGGTCGATCTGGTCGAGCGTCGCGTCCTCCGGGGTGATCGCGTCCAGGGCCGTCTTGAAGGTGTCGCTCTCCGGCTCGATCGCCGTGTCGTCACCGGCGGACAACTGGTTCGGCTCGTCGGTCGGCCCGAAGTCCGGCCCCGTCGGTACTGGGTCGATGGTGATGTAGATCGACCCCCGCTCCAGGTCGTTGATGATCTCCGGGGCGAACCGCGGGTCGTCCTTGTCCAGTGACAGGTTGAAGAACGACTCGACCACGTTGAAGTTGGCCGTGTTCACCCCGCCGGTCGGGGTCGGCTTGTACTCGACCACGTCCAGGGCGAACTTCCTCTTGGCGTCGTCGGTGGTGTCCGGGGGCGACGTGTCCCGCGTCCGCACCCCGTAGAACTGCGACCACCCGCCGACGCTCGCCGCCTTCACCGGCATGTCGCCGACGCCCACCTCGCCGGAGGTGCTGTCCGGGCCGGTCAGCCGCAGGATGTACGCCTCGCTCCCGCCGTTCTCGAAGAAGTGCTTGACCGAGTAGCCCATCTCGCTGCCGACGGCCAGCCCGCCGTAGTACCGCTCGTAGTCGCCGAAGCTGTACACCTTCAGCGCGCGGACGGTCGGCCCTTTGGGTGCCCACCCGACGAAGCAGGCGGTCGAGGTGGACACCCCGGCGATCGTCCGCACGCCGCTCGGGATCTCCTCGACGTAGACGCCGGGGTAGGTGTATTTCGTCGCCATGCGAACCTCGCCGGGTGGGGATGTGATCGGGACAGGGGGTTAGCGGCCGCGGGCCGGCATCTTGGTCGGCTGATCCTTCTTGGTCTGCTGGGCGACGTCGTCCGGCTCGCCGTCCGGCTCGGTGCCCGCCTCGGCGGCCGCCTTCAGGATGTCCGCCAGGCGGCTCTTCCGCAGGTCGGCGAACGCCTTCTTGTCAGCGTCGTAGGCGTCCTGTTTGCCCTTGAGATTGTGGGCGGCGGCGTTCGCATCCCGGACGGCGTCGAGCATCGCCTTCGACGCCGCTTCCAACTGCTTCAGGTAGTCGGCGGCGTCCTTCGGGAAGTGGAAGTCCGGTTCCGGCTCCTCGGTGGAGATGTCCGACTGGAGCGAGGTGTACTTCAGCAGCCGGCGGGCCAGCCACAGGAGCGCGTACTGCTTGCCGAGTTCGCCCTTGCCTTCGGCCGCGGTGGCGTCCTTCAGCCACCCCTGGGCGACGCTCACCCGCTTCTTCATGGCGTCGAAGGCGAGCGCCTCGAACGCCTGCCGGGCGAACATCTCCGCCCGCCGCTTATTCCGCTCGTCCAGGTCGTCGGGGCCGAATAGGCACGGCTCCGCCGCTTGCGCCGCGTCGGACCTGTCGCTGATGGCCTTGTCCACCTCGCCCACCACCTTGTCCACCGCCGCGACCACGTCCTCGTGGTGCTGCTCCATGCACTCGATCTCCTGGCACACCTTCGCGAGCGTCTCGTCGTACTGGTCCCGCAGGTCGTCCCCGCCGTCCTCGAACCCGCTCACGTTCTTGCCGAACACCTCGATGGCCTTCTTCAGGTCGTCCTGCTTCCGCTTGTTGTCCGCCTGGTCGTTGGCCAGCTTGCGGGCCTCCTTGACGGCGTCTTCGAGTTGCTGTTTGAGCGCGTCGAGCGGGCCGCCTGTGGCGTCGGTGGTCGTGTCTTTGCCGTTCGAGTCGGCCATGGTGTGCCCTTCCTTCTGTGGTGAGGACATGTTGCCGAGTGTCGCATCAAGTTGTCCAGAGTAATCAAATACCCCATATAACCCAAATTGTCTAGACGGCATTTTCGGGGTTTGTGTCGAATTTCACGCCACGCTCAGAATCGACGCGATGAGAGTTGGCAGGTGGTCACAGGCAACTAAACTATGCGATTCGGTCCTGTCAGAGCGAGGCGTGTGCTTGGATTCGAACGGCGATGTGGGCGACGCGTGCCGAGGGCACGTTTGGCCGGTTCACTTGCAGCGAAATCATGCTCACGGATGGACCTGGCACACGTGGGCGCGGAGATCATGTCAGAGTGAGAACGGCACTTCGCTACTCCTGAACGTTGAAAAGTGGGGGTCAAAAAGTTGGCCCGACGGGAAAGAGCAGCATCACTCCCCTGGTGCCAGCCGAGTGGCACGTTGTAGCGTGTGAGCATCGTCGAACTCAGCGATCCGCGGAGCGATTTCGCCCTGCCGACGAGAGCGAAACACCTTGCGCAGCGCGACGGGTGGCGTGACGGCGGCCAGGAAAATGACCGCTACGGGCTCGCCGAGGTGTTCGGGCGGGCGAGCAGCGGCGACGGGTGCGGAAGTTCGGCGCGCCTCGCATCCGTACCACTTGTTCCACGGAGAGCGTCCAGTAACCACAGGCGGGCGGGAACGGTGTCTACCACTCCGTCACCCGCTCTCACAACCTAACCGCGTCAGCAAGTTGGCCTCGCATGGTGCTTCTTCCATGCCCGCCCGCCGGGTGTGTCACTTCTCGATCTGGGCGGCGAAGTAGTCCAGCCCGCCGGCTTTCAGCAGGAGCAACCGCTGCGGCTTGGTGAGTTTCCCGAGGCCGCCATCCTTCAGCCGCCGCACGCCCTCAATCAGTTCGTCCATCTCCTTTGCTGTCAGGGCGGCGAACCGAAGAGCCACCGACCACTTGGCCTTCTCTCCCACGGCCGCCGCGAACTCAGTGTACAATTCCTCCCGTTTCGCGGTCGGGTGGAACAGCGGGTACGCCCCGTTCCTCACCAACTCCGTGTATTCCGGTGAGTTCACGACTCGCTCGCGGCGGAGGGCGGCGATGGTCTCCGGGGCAACGGCCTCCGCACTGCGGATCACCGCTTCCGGCGATCGGTCGAGTCCGTTCGCCTGGACCAGCTTGACCGCTTCCTTCCCCGTCTCGATCTCGGCCCGGTTCATCAACCCCAGACGTCGCTGCGCGGCCGACATCCGACGCTCCTTCTCCTCCAGCGCGTTCAGGTACTCCACCCTCGCTTCCGCCACCCACTTCCGGTCATCGGTCTTCGTGGGTGGCTTGACGTTCGGCTTGGAAGGACCGGCCGACGTGGTCGGAATAGTGGCCTTCGGCGGTGGAGAAGCGACTGCCACGGTGGACGGGTCAGCCGGCTTGGCGGAGTCGGTCGGCTTGAGCACGAAGAACAACACGACGCCGGCGGTGAGGAGGGCGAGCAGCGTAAACCCGGCCCCACCCGGCAGCAGAAGGAGTGGCAGGACGTTCGGCTTTCGGCGACGGTTTCGGACTGGGGTATCGTCGTCGTCAGAATGGCGGTTGGATCGGGGCATGACTGGCCGTACACGACAGAGCGGCGGACGCAGAGCCGCTCAAGCAGGCCCGGCCAAGAGCCTCCACAGAACGGACCCTGGCCGCCGCCCCTTGCGGGGCGTGGCTGGTCCGCTTCTGTGGAAACACCGTGGGGGCGACCCCACGTTTGGCCGGTTTGCTTGAAGCGAAACCATGCTCACGCATGGTTCAAGTTGTTCGGGGCAGATCTCTCCTGCCCCGTGGTCGTCGCCGGTGTCGCTCCTGAAGAAGGTGAGCGGGTCGCCCGGCGCACACCGGGATGATGGGAAGTGTATCGGCTCGCGGTCCATACCGCCATGTCCGGGATGATCGACTGAGAGGTCAAAAAGTTGACCCAGCCCGGCCCCCGGATCGTTCGACCGAACCCACGACAGGAAGAACGCGAGATACCTTTCTCCCGCCGGCGTCACACGTTCAAAAGGGTCAGCTTGGCCGGTCTGTCGTCCGACGTGGATCGTCCCTGCTCACCCGGCGGCACTCGGGGTGTTCAATTCTCCGGTCAGCCGGATGACTTCGCCCAGCGAAGACCCGCCGGGAAGCCCCCGCTGGCCGGCGGCGAGCGCTTGATGCACCCCTCCCCACGTCTCGCCGGGGCGTCCGTCAACCGGCAGTTGCTGCACCACTCCTGGGGATGTTCGCAATCGCGGCCCGCCGGTTACATCCGCACTCCCTGTTCGTACAGGATCAGCCCGCCGCCGCCGCTCACCTTGATGACGAACCCCCGATCGCCGATCTCTCTGGACAGCGCCTTGGCCGCCTCCCGCCCGGTGCCGCCGGCGCCGCTGTTGCCTTTGACGAGGATGTTGTAGCCCAGCCTGACCAGTTCGCCTTGTGTGTTGACAATGTGCGTGCCGTCCACCGGGAGGGTGCCGAGGACGGCGTCGAGCGACACCCGCTTGATGGGCGGGCACCCGCCGGCGGGCACCTCGTAGTACTCGAACGCGTCGGCGTTCACCAGTGGGCGGACGCCCGGCCGAAGCGGGGACAGGTGTTCCTGCGGCGGATCCCACACGCGGGTGACCGGGTCGGTGCGGCCGTACCGGGCGGTATCCACGAAGGTGACGATGCTACTCTCGCATTCGTCCTGGAGACAACTGAACGCGCCAATCACCCGCCCGGTAAGTTCGGGGTTGTTGAAGAACTGCTGGAGGCGGTGTTGGACGGCTTCGAACGGGGTGACCATCCACTCGAACGAGTCGTACCAGAACACCAGCCGACGGTCGTCGTACACCTCCACCTTGCCGTCCCGCACGTGGAACACCACCCCGCCGGACCATTTCGCCAGCCGGCGGCACTTGCTCGCCCGCGTGTGGTCGCCACCGGCGGTGTGCGAGAACACGCCCGCCACGTGGCGGGTGGCGGCGTCGGCGTACATGGCCACGTCCTCCGACCGCAGCAGTTCGACGTGCCTGCGGAAGTCGTCGGTCATCTCCAGCCGGCACGGGGGCAGGTCCATGTGCGGCAAATACCCCCACCCGCCGTCCGGCGGGTGGGTGGGCGGCCGTAGCAGTTCGCGATACCACCCGCCTTCGGACACCACCAGCGTACACCGCACCAAGTTGCCCTCGACCCGGTGGGCGGCCAACCACCGGGCCAGCCGGAGGAGGAACCCGAGCACCCGCGGGGCGTCCTTGTCGCTCACCACGCCGCGGGGCGTGGGCAGGGAGCGGCCGGGCGGCGGCACCCGCGTGAACAGCCGTAGGGCCACCCCCAGCGCCAGCCCGCCCTGCCCACGCCGCTCCTCCTCGGCCACCACCTCGTCGTAGTCGTCTCGCACCTCCGGGCAGTAGCACGCCGACTGCGGGTGCCGCGGGCGGAAGCCTCGACCGACGATCGGCGGCACGTTCAGAAGCCGACCGGGCAGCCGTTCGTTCGGCCTCCGCGACTCCCCCCGTGTGCTCCGGTCGACCAACTCCCGGAGTAGGTACGGGGTGAGCCGCTCCGGCGTCTCGAACCACAGCCGCCAGTGCTCCGGGTCGGTGAGTGGGTCGCCCTCGTTCGGGTGATCGATCACCACCACCGCCAGTCGGGGGGGAAAGGTGGGCGGGGGGGTGGGGGCCGGGGCAGGGGTGGCAAACGGGTCGCCCGCCCCCGCCACGGCCGGGTGTCGGTCGGAGGTTTCGTCCCACCCCTCCAGTCGGTCGGAGGTTTCGTCCCACTCCTCCAACCGCCGCGCCAGTCCCAGCCCACAGCGGAGTTGCCACTGCCCCTCCAACCACCCCTCGTCCCGCGTCCGCTGCATGCTTTCGAGGGTGTGCGGGGTGAACAGCAAGTTGGCCGCCCGGATCACCTCCGTCGCCGACCACCCGCTCAGGTCGATCAGCACCAGCCGCGGGTCGGCGTCGGCCCCGGCCGCCAGCACCCGCCCGATCAACCCTTCCACCGGCTGCCGTCCGCGGGTGGGGGTGGCGTCCGGCCACAGGGTGGCCCACCGGTCGGGGTTCGGCCAGTGCCGCACCCGGAGCTGTTCGGCCAGGTGATAATCGGTCAACCGGCCCCACAACTGGCTGGGGGTCATCATGCAATCAGGACGGAGGTCGATGTAGCAGATCGACATGGGCGGTGGGTCGGCCACCGCCGCGGTGGGACCGATCAGGGCATGGTGGTAGGTTGTGCAACTGGGAGTGAAAATGTTAGCGGGTCAGAACTGCTCATGCCAGCGGAATTTTCGTCCGTCCACCACTTCTCATGGCAGAGGAACGGGCGGAGGTCGTATTCGCCGCGTTTCGGGTCGCCGAGCAGTTCGGCGGCCGGGTGGTGGACGGTCACCACCACCCGCGGTTTTACCTCTGCCGTCGCGGTCGTTGGGTGGAGACGGAGGCTGAACACCGGGCCGGGCGGGGTGGGTGTCAACTCGCTCACCCGCGAGAACAGTAGCAGTAGCACCGCCAGCAACTGCCCCGGCAGCACCTCCACCCGCGGCAAGGTGCCGGGCACCTCCGCATACGCTGTCACCTGCTCGTGGGTGAGTCGCGGCGGGTGCGGGTGCCGGCGGGCCAGCAGCACAGCGTCGTACGCTCGACAGCACACCCGGTCGGCGTCGGTCGGTTCGGGGCGGTTGAACGGTGCCGCCGATAGCACGTCCGTCTTCGTCCGCAGCAGGAAGTCGTCCAGCCGGCGGTCCGCCTTCTGGTCGCCCGACACTCCCGCCCGCCAGCGGTCCAGCAGGGCGACGGCCGCCTCGATCACCTCGTCCCGCGGAGTGAACTGAGGTCGGCCCTCTAACAGCCACTCGCAGACGGTGTCCACCGAGGCCGCCTGCCACCCCTCGGCGGCCGGTGGGGGAGAAGCCGGGGAACCGACTACGAACCGTTGGGGGGCAGGCGGGAGGGCGTGGAGGGAGGACCACACGTTCCCGCTCAACCCGTCGGCCACGACGATCACCGACCGAAGGTGTAGGCCTTTCAGGGTGTCGTTCCAGAACGACACGTCCGGCGATGCCGACAACTCGTGCGACGACACCAGGGTGGGGATCCGGTGACCGAGGCACAGCCACAACCGTTCCAGTGAATCTCGGGTGTGCTTTTCGTCTGGGGAGGCGATGAACAGACAGGTGTCGAGAGTGCGTGGGGAGGTGGCCATCGCCGGGGTCTCGATCAGGTCGCTGGGCGTCCGAGCCAGGAGCGGGAGGCGGTCACGCCGTTTTCTTCTTCCGCCCCCGCGACCGTTTGGTGCCGTCCGCCGCCTTCCCCTGTTTCCCTTTGGCCGGTGCAGCGGGCGGGGACTGAGCGGCCGGCCCATCGGTGGGGGCGGGGATGGCCTCACGGGCCGCGTCCTTCACCTGTTTCACCGCCTGCCGGCCGTACTCTCGGTGGGGGGAGTCGAACGGCGGCGGGAAGTAGGTGGCTAGCGACGCCAAGCGGGCCTCGGTGGAGTCCCGCATGAACCCTGGTCTCATCACCTTGGCCGAGTCGGCGTGCGCACGGTACACCCTCGCCAGTCGCTCACGGGTGAGCCGCTCGGGGTCGGCGAGGGCGAGCAGGAAGGTGAGCAGGTACAGATTGCGGGTAAGCAGGCAGAGCGGCCGATCCACCTTGGCGTCCCGCTCCGCGTGTTCGACCTTATCAACTTGCTCCGCCTGCCCGACAGTCCACCGCACCCACCCCAGGTGCCAGTCCACCCGGTCGTCGAGGCGGGAGGCCAGTTCCCGTAGCCGACTCTCCTGGGCGGTCGCCCAACGGCCAGTGGCAACCCGCTCCCACAACCCCACTTCTCCGGCCGGCTCGCCGACACCCCAGACGGGTTCGTTCTGGCTTAAGTACTCGGTCAGCCGTTCGCGGGCCAGTCGACACCCCTGGAGGGCGACGGCGAACGCGAACACGCAATCGCGGCTGACCCGGTAGTTGTCCTCGTTCTGCCCTGGGGCGGGCACCATCGGGGCCAGCCGGAGGCCTTTGACGGCCGTCCGCAGGCGGGCGGAAATGTCGCTCAGCAGCAGTTCCATCGGTGCCGTTCGCGGCACCCCCCAAACCCCAATCAGGTCAGAGAGCTGGTTGATCACTTCGGCAAAGAGGCTGGCCGTTCGGCGGCAGTGCAGCAGCTCCCGAATCATGCTCGAATAGAGGGCATGAATCGTCTGTCGCAGGCGGAAACAGATGTAAATCTCTGAAAGGCTGTCGTCGGCGGAACCTGTCGGGGAATGGTGTGTGGCCGGGGCAGTGGTGGGCAAAGAAGGTGTCACGGTAAAGCCTCTGCCGGGGCTATCGGTGCTCGCCGGCCGCAAGTGCGGGGTACGAGCGGACAGTGGGGGGTGCCCCTCCACCCTGAGCGGACGTGAAGGGAAGAGAGGCACTAACTGCTAACGCGGTGCCATGTCACCACAGTTGTGACAAAGTCCGGACGCCAGATCGGGCACCGAGGTTCAGAGCGTCCTCACGCACCGGCTACGCACGAAACCGCAGGGCCGCAACCCCGCGGTTTACATTCTTCGGCCCAGGTCAATCAGGATGCAAGTTTGCATACACTACCGTGCCGGGCGAGCGCGTCAAGAGAAATCGGGATTTTCGGCACAACCGCTCACACCACTCATGCGATCCGACCCGAACCTCCGGACAACTCGATCCGGCCTTTAACGCCAACCGGACACCAGAATTAGAATTTCTCGCCGGGTCTAAACTTCAGCCGGGAGTACGGATAGTGTCCCCACCTCCCGATGGCCACAAGGTCGGAAGAGACTATGGCTTATTAGGCGTAAGGGGTGGGCGGGGCATTGGGTCTGGGTGCCTGTCGGATTGCCCTCCAAGAGGAGAAAGTCCTTCGGAAGCGTGCCCGAAACGGCACCCCGCGTAACTCCCGACACACCGGCGGATTACACCCATCCACCCCTGACGCCTCATGAGCCGAGACTATTTGACACCGCGCCTGCCTCCAGCGGGAAACGGCTTGCCTCACTGGTCATTCACTGACCACCTCCTTTCCTTCCGTGCCCTCATCCGGTCTCCGCCATGCGCATCTTCACCATCCGCACCCGCAGTTGCACCGAGTTTGTTGAGGTCACTCCCGAGGTGACGGAGGCGGTCCGCCGCTCCGGGGTGGTGTCCGGGCTATGCGTGGTGTTCTGCCCACACACCACGGCGGCAGTCACCATCTAAGAGAACGCCGACCCGGACATGGCGCGGGACATACTCCTGTGGCTGAACCAGAACATCCCCAATGACGTGCCCGGCTTCCGCCACGCCGAGGACAATTCCGACTCCTACCTGAAAGCCAGCCTACCCGTCGGGGTTTCCGGGCCGCCCGGAAACCCACGTGGCGTCCCCGTACCCGCCGGCGGCTTCAGAACGCCGGCCGGGGAAGACCTCGCTCTCGGTCCCCACCCGACCTGTCACCGACGCTCACTCCCCTTCCCGCCGGCTACGGCTGACGTGACACCTCGCGGACCGCTACTGAAAAGTTACGGCCCCGCACGCCCCGCTCATCCGACTGAGAGACGACATCCGCCGGGGTATACGCAGCCTCCCCTCGCCGGCTTACACCCAATCACTCGCCGTTTCGGTAGCGGTCGATTTCACGGGCGAGCGGCCCTCGCTTCGTGCGAAATCCTCCGAGCCGTACCCACATGATGAGCAGGACCGTCAACACGACCGTGAGAATCGACAGCGCGATCACCCACCCCTGCGAATGGGATTCGACCACCTGCATGATCGACAGGCAAGCGGAGAGCAGGCTCAGGACGACCGAGGCGGGCACGCCGTAGGTGGCCACGCGGGTGAGGGTGCGGGATTCGTTCTCGGCCAGCGCCTCGTACAGCCGCTGGCTGGTCTCGTCTACGATCTTGAACAGCCACTCGATGCCCAGGTGCCCCCACCAGAAGCGGTACAGTTCCTGCCCCTGGAGCTGGTTCGTCACCTCCGGGAAGTACGAACGGCTGCGGAACTTAAGGAACCGCATCTGGAGCGCCTCGATGTGTTCGCGGAAGTCACGGTCTTTCAGTTCCTCGGACGGTCCCTTCCCTTCGAGCCGCTTGATGGCGGCGGCCAGGTCGTCGGCGAACAGCAGCAGGGCCGCCCGCTGGTAGTGGGCGAGCAACCCCATGCGGAAGTAATGCCGCTGGAAGTGTCCGCGGATCACCTTGCAGTAGAACGGGCGCTCCTCGTGTAGGTCGTATCCGCCGACGGCGGCAAAACCGTACCCGCTGCACACGTAGGTGGTGCCGTAGTGGGAGAAGCGGTCGTAGGTGTACTTGGCGCGGTCCCGCTTGAGGAACTCGGGGTTGTACGGGTGCGAGTCGTCGCCGGGGGCGTCGAAGAAGGTGATGCGGTCGAAGTCGCCCTCGGAAACGTCCCGCGGGCTGTCCACGGCGAAGAACGACATGGCCGGGATACGCTCGTCGAGGATTTGCTGGTAGTACAACTCGCCGGGTTGGGCGTGGCGGTCGTCGTAGGTGCGGGCGAGTGGCTGGATGTGGCCGAAGAAGTGGTGCCAGTGGTCGAACACCGGCGGCTCGGCCCCGGTGCGGGTGAAGGTGGCGAAGTTGCCGCGGCGGGTGGTGGGGGTGTGAGCGGTCGTCGCGTACTCGCCACCGCTCGCAGGCGGTGACGGTGGCTTGTCGGCAGGGGCGTTCCACACCACTTTGAGCGGGCAGAAGCCGGGAGATTTGGCCTCGTCACCGTTCGCGTCGGTGTCCCACCAGAACGGCGGGTAGATGCGGCGGAAGCGGTCCTGAAAGTTGAGCAGGTCGGCCAAGTTCACGGGCGTGTAGTCAGCCGCAGCGAACGCCTTCGCCTCGGGTTTGCGGGTGCTCACTTCGACACACAGCAGGGCGATGTTCGGCTTGCAGACGTACAACTCCACCCGCTCGACCCGCAGGGTGAGTGCAGCGGGAGAGACGCCATCCGTTCCGTAGGGATACCAGCCGGCATCGACGGTGACAGAGCGGACATCGGCTCGTGTCATGCGGCGGGCGATGCGGTCCTGGGCGCTGGTCCGGCCGTCGCCGAAGAGGAAGTCGCGGACGAACGGGTGGAAGTACACGGTCTCTTCGTAGGTGAACGCGGCCGAAACCGACCCGTCCGCCGTCGTCTCATCAGCCCATCCAATGCGAGCGAACTCTTGTACCCAGCGTTGGATGTCCGACCTGTCCTCTCCGTCGGCCTGGAAGCTCCCCCTCAGCAGTAAAGGCCAGATGAGGATGTTGTGGTAGACGCGAACGGGCAGGTTCTTGGATGGCCAAGGCGTCACGGGGGCAGGCTCCGGGCGAGGGCGGCGAGCAGTGCGTCGAACGGTAGGGCGGCAGAATACCCCCAGAAGCCGGCGTCGGGAAGTTCCCCGCCGGAATATCCGCCGGGGAAGACGGCATCCAGGGTGACGACTCCCGCCCCGATTCCGAAGAAGTGCGCCGCGTCCGGCGACAGCACGAGCAGGTTGTGGAAACCGGGGCCGCCGAGTGCCGGAGCGAGAGTATCGATGACGGTGGCAGTGCGGGCATGTGGCAGGCGAACGACGGTGAGCCTGCCATCGAGCAGCACTTCGGCCGTTCGGACGGCGGCACGGCCGCTGGCTTCTTCTTCGGTAGTGATTCCCTGGGCACGGCGATCCGCGGCACGAACCTGAGCGATCTCCTCGGCGGTGGCGTTCACGCGGCGAAGCCCGCGGATGTGCCCGCGGTCGTTGGCGGCCACCAACTCGTGCCAGCGAGTCCACTCCGACGCCGGCCGGCGGAGCAAGCGGAACACTTGGTGCAGTGCGGTGGGGGCGTCTCGCCCGGCCCACGGGCCGTGGTGATCAACAAGAATGGTGATGCCGGGCAACAAGGCGAGGTCTTCGGCCAACTCTACCAGCACCGGCGTTCGCCCAGTGTCAAGAGCGGCCGCGATCTCGGTGCGGTAGTCGGACGCCTTCGCCCCCCATCGCAGATGATGATCCACGAACTGTGCCGGCGCATGGCGTTCGAGCAACTCCCGGATGGCTACCGTTTCGAGGTCGTACCCGCCGAGGAAGAAGACGAGCGCTGAGGGGGTGGGTGCTTCGGGGCGGTATTCGATTGTCATGAGTCCAGCCGGGAATCTGCGACGCAAGCATCTTCCGTGATCTTCCTATCAACGGCCACCCACACCTCGCGGTCGTAACGCACCTTTAGGTAGAACCGGCGGTCACAGGACTGGTGGCGGACGTATTCGCCGAGGTCGGTGACGCTGATAGCCGGGCGTGGTGGGCTGTTCATTTGCGGAAAGCTCAGGCGATCCGGCCATCATAACCCGACGCCGGTGAGAGGAGAGTGTTCATCGCCCGTTGGCGTGACGTAGAGGTGCGACGGAACGGTGAGCGATCCCCGACGGCCGAACGCAAGCGGGGTAAGTGATGCCGGGGTGGTGGGGGAATCCACAGTGACGACGGGGCGGTGGACGCGAGGCCATTCATACCGGCTCCGCCAAGAGCCATATTCGTCCGGTGGGGCTGCCTGCGGCCTGATATTCCATCTCGCTTGTCCCCGTCGCTCAGCAATTGATCTGGGTCAACTTTTTGACCCTCTACGGGCCGAGGGCCTGAGGCTGTCGCCCTTGTTCACGGGAGTCGAAGCCGGTCTGTCCGAACGAACCCACCGCCGGCGTCAGTCGCCGAGCGGGAGCGGCGTCGTACCACCCTCCTCGGCCTCGTGTATGGTCACATCGACCACCACCGGCGGGTGCGGCGGGCGGTCCGAACGGAGGGCCTGTCGTCGCTCCAACTCGTGCAGCACCTGTGCGAGTTGCCGCTGGAAGTGGCCTTCGTACTTGACCACCACATCGACCGCATCCGCCGCCACCAGCGCCCGCCGACGGGCCGCGGCTTCCTCCACCTTCGCACGTCGCTCGGCCGCCTTCAACTCCCGCCCGAGGACGAGCAACTCGGTCTGGTGCCGTTCCAAGTCGGCGGCGCAGGCGGCGGTCGCGTGGGCGAGCAGCGAGCCGGCCGCACACCCGACGGAGCGGGCAACCAGTTCGACCCACCGGCGGACCGCGCCGACCGTCCACCCGCCCCACACCGCCGGCCGCTCGTGAGTTTCGGCCGGCACACCCACTGCGGCCAGAAACCTCCGCTCCATCGGGTCGACCGGCGGTTCGTCGTCGTCGAGGTCGTCTTCGTCGGCGGGCAGGTACCGGCAGACTTGTTCGACCAGGAAGACGGCATCCGCCCCGGACCACGGGGCGGCGGGGGTGCCGGCCAATTGTGCCAGCAGCACTGTCAGCCGCTCGCCAGCGGACAGGAACCGCTCCAACTCCTCCGCCTGGCGGCGAAGCCGGACGGGGGTCGGCGGGGTCGCGGCGGGGTACAGCAGAAAGAGGTGGTCCGACTCGTCTTCCCCCCGCACCCGTCGGGCCGCCTCGTCCGACTGCTGCGTCACCACCGCCGTCTCGAACGCGCTTACCCGCCGCAGCCGCCACAACAGCAGTGCCACCCGTTCGGCCAGCGCTTCCTCCACACTCCCGACCGGGGCGAGGTCGGCGACGACTTCACCCCGGAACCTATCCCACTCCGCCGGGTCTTCCCCAGGCACCACCGGGGAAGCCGCCCGGAACCCGTGGGAGTACGCGTTCAGCCGGGTGATCGCCTTCCCCGCCGGCGTCTTCGGCCCGGTCGATCGCAGGGCGTTCCGCTTGTTCGCCGCCACCTTTGCCGCCCGAGTCATCGGTGTTACCTCAGTCGGATGCGTCAGTGTATTCCCAGTATGCTGAGACCTTGTCTGGAAGGGATGTCAGGTGCTGCACAGGGGTTTGTTGGGTGGGCTGAGTGCCGCGGACACTCGGACTTCGCTCTCGCTCCGCGACGATCCGACTACCTGACCCCTCGCAGCTCGCTTGTTCGACTGAAGCCCCAGGGGCAATGCCGGTGAGCAAGTCCGATTCGGACCGATTCACGTAGGTGGGGACGCCGGCGGGGGTGAAAAGGATCGCATACCAACTGAATGTCCGTCCTGTAGGACCACATGTGCTGGCAACCCTTTCGGGGGTGCATTGATGTCCGCCGCAGTACTCTGTTGCACCACCGGAGCTGTTACTCGGCCGGTATGCGATGAGTTCCTCACCCGCCGGCGTCCTTCCTCCAAACACCCGAACAACCCACAAGCCTGAAAACCCGGCGAATCACTTCAAAAACGCAGTGACCCCAAATCCCCCCGCTGTTCACTCAATCCGAGCTATCGACCCCGCATGTGCGCGTTGGCATTTTTCCAACTCGCCCGACCGACATCGACCGTCGGCTCCTCGGGCCGTGAGGGTGTACACCCCACCCTCAACGCGGCTTTGGTGATGCGGGCCGCCCGCCCACGGACTCGAATCGATCGAGCCGGTGAGGTGGTAGTTCCGCAAGGACGCTGGCAGGCGTCCACCGGCCGGGTGAGTCCGGGCCGGGCTGGTGCGAGCGTCGGGAAGGCTTTCACCCCCTCCCGACTCGGACTGCGTCCGACGAAGGGTGTCTGTTCACCCCTGGGGTGTTGATCCCCGGTCCGTGTTCTCCGGTGAGGGAGGTCACGTCCACCACTCGTCCACTTGCCCACAACTCTCCCCGGTCGCCGGGAGTTTGCCCGCGGGGAATCGGTATGTGGCGTTGACCGACGGCACTGCCCAGAAGGGGGCTATTTCGGACGTGGGGCTGTCACCCAACCGTCACGTGGGGAAGCGGCCATAGACTCCCCTCACGATTCGACCGGACCAACATGCCACTGGTACGGCCTCAAGTTCAAGGTCAAATTGTTGACCTGAAAAGTCCTTACTCCACAGAGCGCGTAGAGCCCATCTCAAGAGGCGTCTTCAAGCAGTGAACCTTTCCCCCCCCGCCGACGTCAAAGCCTGCGGATCACCCGTACCGTACCGAGATAAACGCTCGAAGCGGGAGCCCAGAGGAGCTGCGGTTGTTTCCGGATTACAGTCCCTTCCGCTCCAGGTCGCTGGCGGCCAGTTCGCTGGCCCGTTGACGCTGGCCGGGGGTACGGGTGTCGGCCGGTAGGGCAGATTGAGTGTCTAAGTCTCTCCCACTGTGCGGAGCCGTGAGGCGTTCGCAAAACCTCGCCAGCGCTTCGGCAGAAGTCAGCCAGCGTCCGCCCGCCCGGATAGCTTCGAGCCGCACCAGCACCCCATCCGCTCGGCGGATACCATTCTTCGCCCATCGGAACGGGGTGGAGGGGCTGACCGGCTTCCCCTCCCGACACGGGGGAAGCCGTCTCGCGGCTTGGCCGAAGGAGATGAGCGTTTCGCTAAGTAGCGAAGCGCGGGAAATGTTGGTCGTGGCCTGCACGTGTACCGTCCTCCAGGGATTTGTCCCTGGAGAATAGGGTTTGCAACCGACAGCAAAAGGGCGGTCGGGATGCGACTAAAACTGCAGGTGGACGTGTGAACAGTATTAGCCTGAAGTCGGTGCTGCGGGCTTCCGACGCGTGACCTGTGGCAGGTTCGCGTCCCGTCTCCTATTGTCCTCTCGGTGAATTCGCTCGAAGGATTTCTTTGCGTAATGAAAATCGGCGATCTGTTCAGGTGTTAGCAGCTTCGCATAGCTCTCGCGTATCACGCGCGTGACCCGACTCCAGGTCATTTGACGGCCATGCTCGCGGTGGTGTAGCCGCAAGTTTCGGATGATCTTGGCCAGTTGAGTCGTCTTTTCGCTGGGGCCGCGATTGCGTTTCGCTCGCTGGTGACGCAACTCTTGGAGGACAGCGTCTTTGACCGCAATCGCCTCGACATGAGCACGCTCTTTGACCCTCTCGATGATCGCGTCGGGGTCCTGTGGCGTCGCTGACTCACGGACATCCACGGGGAACATCAGTTTGAGAGCCTCTACTTTCGACAGCGTGCCCAGGTGAGAGTAGACGAGTCCCGCAACCTCGAAAAGCTTCCGATACTCCTCGGATAGAGTTGACGACACGATCTCATGGCGTGAGTTTGGTTTCATCCGAGACTCCGAATAATGGGTGGTAGATGCGTTTGGATGCTTCCCCTGTGCTACCCGATTTCCTTCGCCACTGTCGTGGCCAGTTCGATGTTGGCTTCAGCGTACACCTGGGTGACGTCTGCTCGGGCGTGCCCCAAGCCGACTTGGGCGGCTTCCAGGCCGAACCGCTTCCGCACGTCGGTGGCGAAGGTGTGCCGCAGTTGGTTCGGGTGCCAGTGGGGGACGCCGGCTTTCTTGCAGGCCTTGCGGATCGCTTGGTCGTAACTGCGGTGGGTGTACCGCTCGCCGGGCCGCTTCTTCGGGAGTTTCTTCTTACGCGAAGCCTGAGACGGCGGCACCTTCGACTTCCGCTCCGCCCGCTGTCGTGCTCGCAGTTCTCCGACCGCCCGGGCCGGGGAGAACAGGTAGGCTTCCGCCGCCGGCGTCATGAACTCCCCCAACACGGTTTGGGCGGCCGGCCCGATGGCGATCACCCGCGGCTTGCCCCGCCACGCCGTCTTGTGTCGCGTTGGGCGGTACAGCCAGACGGTTCCCGAGGTGTCGAGGTCGCATTGCCGCATCTGGCACACTTCAGACGGCCGCATGCCGGTGAGCCGTTGCACCCGGATCATCCCGCCGACGTGCCGGTTCACCACCCGCAACACCCCGTCCACATGCTCGTCCGGAACCGGGACGACGGGCGGCCGTTCCTTCGCCGCGCTCCGCCCCTTGGCCAACCCGCTGACCGCCTGGAGGCCGTGGTACACCGCCGGCGGAACGAGTTCTTCGCCCACCGCCCACTTGAATGCCCGCTTGACGCGGCCGATCCGCTGGTTGATGAGGTTGCGGGAGAGTTTGGCGTCGATCAGCATCTGCCGCACCGCTTTGAGGGCCAGTGGGCCAAACTTGCCGGCGAGGGTGTACCCGTAGAGTTCCCGCACCGGCCGCAGGCTGTAGCGGTAGTTCTCCACCTCGGTCGTCGGCGTCCCGTCCGCGTGTCGGTAGTGTTGTTCGACGTGTTGCCAGAAGCGGAGCAGCACCTCGTTCACCGTCAGGTCGGTGCCACCGTATTCGGCCTCGACCAGCCGGCGGGCGTTCACCTCCCACTCGGCGATCACCCGCGCGTACTCCGCCCGGCTCTCGGTGGTGCCGTACCGCCCGAGTAGAACGTCCTTCCGTCGGCCGGTCGGATCGACCAGCGTAACGACGGCTTGCCCGGATTGTTTGTGGAGCCGATAACTCGGGACCGACTTTCGGCGTGCCATGCGGCGAACTCCGTTCTGCGGAAGAGTTCCGCAGGGGATCGGGATTCGCGCCGCACTTCCGACCATCGGAAGGTGAACTTAAAGTGTTCCGGCGACAGGTCTTCGTGTCAGCGAGGGCGACGGGACTCGAACCCGCAACCTCCGGATCGACAGTCCGTCCACCACCCCGCCGAACGCCCTGAATTCCCAGGCAATTCCTTCGTCCGCTGACCCGCGTTGCACACCCGGTTGTACAAACCCGGCCGACCACCTCTCCGACCTCGCCCGGCTGGTGCAGAACTGGCCCGCCCTGCCCGACCACATTAAGGCGGCCGTGATGGCACTGGTGAACACCGCCGCCCCGATCCCGACCGCCGAGCCTAAAGGACTCGGCGACGACCTGCCGCCCGGCTACGAGCGGAAGAAGAAGGCCGAGTGAGCGCAGCCGTGGGTGTCGTGCCGACGGCCGACACAAGCCGACGCAACCCGGAATCGACCTGTGAAAGCGGGGCAGACTGCCGGAGATGTCGGCCTTCTGTCATTGCGGGTCCTTCCGGCGGGGTTCGGTTCATCCCCCCACGGGGAGCAGTCGAGGTCGAAGACGGACGTTGTTTGCGACACGCCTTCCGAGGTACCAATCGCTATGTGGCACCCGACCCAAGTGCCACCACGCTGATGGCCTCCCTCGTCGCGTTCCCTCCCCCACTGTCGGGCACCGCCCTTTACCACGACCGGCGACTGCAATTTCGCCTCACCACAACTGGTCTCCAACGGACGGCGCGAGTTGTGTCCAGACGCACGGGCCGGCGTTCCGGCCCCTGCAAGCAGCCCCAGTGCAAGCCCGCCGCGGCTCACGCAACCGACAGGAATCAGGGTGCGGGTTGGGTAATGACGGTCTCAGTCAGGCGGGTGTTGTGGGTTTGTACGGCCGTCGGCGGAGTGTGGTCGCCTGGGTCGGGCGAACCCGCCAAAGCGCACGCTGACGCCAAGAAGCGGAGGAGGACTGTCGCGAGTGCAACGCCGAGCAAACCCAGTTGGCCGAACAGCGCCTGGCGGTCGGGCAAAAGTGAGGCGGTCATGATATCCCTGAGCGGAATGGAAGAGGGCGGACAGGGGGGTAATCAGTGATCCGTCATGCCCACAGACAACCACACGCCGGTGGACGTCGCTGTGGGCCGAGTCAACCGCCGTGCCGACGAGAAGTCGCTGAAATTGCTGTTGTGGTGCTCGCCGGAGACGGGCAGAGGTGAGCGTCAGTCAGTCACCGTGGTCGTCGTCCGACCACACCGCCTGTCCGATGCGGATGCTCAGTGCCCGGATCTTCGTCCGCAGGCTGCCGCGGGTGATGCCGAGGATCTTCGCCGCTTGCAGTTGGTTGCCGCCGGTGTGCTTGAGGACCCGCATCAGTAATTCCCGCTCCATTCGCTCGAGCGTCTCGGCGTACAGGGCGGCGGTGCTGGCGGCAATGCGGTCGCCGACGAACTCGTCCCAGTCGAACGCCCCGCCGGGAATGGGATCGATTACCGGGGCGGTTCCGCCGATCAGCACCGGAGGTAAGAAGTCGGGCAGCAGCACGCTCCCGCTCATCCGCAGGATCGCCTGCTTGAGCACGCTCTGAAGCTCCCGCACGTTTCCCGGCCACGGGTGCGCCCGCACCGCCGCCCACACCTCCGGGGCCACGTCCGTCACCGGCTTGTTCAGCTCCCGGGCGTACCGGCGGACGTAGTGCTCGGCCAGAGTCACCACGTCGTCGCCACGCTCCCGCAGAGGCGGAAGGGTGATGGCGAACACGTTGAGTCGGAAGAACAGGTCCCTTCGGAATCGGCCGTCGGCGGTCATCCCCTCCAAGTCGGCGTTGGTGGCGGCGATCAGTCGTACGTCGGTGGTCACCGTCTCACTGCCGCCCACCCGCTCGAACTTCTGCTCCTGCATCACCCGCAGGATCTTCGCCTGCGTCAGCGGGGTCATCTCCCCCACCTCATCTAGAAACAGGGTGCCGCCGTGGCACTGCTCGAACTTGCCGATCCGCTTGCGGTCGGCCCCGGTGAACGCCCCCTTCTCGTGCCCGAACAGCTCGCTCTCCAGCAGGTGTTCCGGAATCGCCGCACAGTTGATCGCTAGGAACGGCAGGTCTTTCCGCCGGCCGTGCTGATAGATCGCCCGCGCCACCAGTTCCTTGCCGGTGCCGCTCTCCCCGCGGAGGAGCACGGTCA
>CAYMHO010000012.1:0-1285 GCA_964390195.1 uncultured Fimbriiglobus sp.
TGTACCTGCACATCCCGTTCTGCCGCAAGCGGTGCAAGTTCTGCTACTTCCGCGTGTACACCGATAAGAACGCGAAGGACGTGGCGACGTACACCGACGCCATCTTGAAAGAGGTAGAACTGCTCGCCGCCACCCCGTGCGTCGGCGGCCGACCGCTCGACTTCGTCTACTTCGGCGGCGGCACGCCGAGCTACCTGAGCGCGGACCAACTGCGAGACCTGATGGTCCGGCTGAAGGCGATCATGCCGTGGGGCCACGCCCGCGAGGTGGCGTTCGAGTGCGAGCCGGGCACGCTCCAGAAGCACAAACTGGAAGTGCTGAAGGAAATGGGCGTCACCCGGCTGTCACTGGGCGTCGAGAACTTCAAGCCGGAGATCCTGCAGTACAACGGCCGCGCCCACCTGGAAGAAGAGGTGTACCGGGCCTACGGCTGGGCACGCGAAGTCGGGTTCGACCAGATCAACATTGACCTGATCGCCGGCATGGTGGGCGAGGACTGGGACAACTGGAAGGAGTGCATTGCGAAGACGATCAAGCTCGACCCGGAGTGCGTCACCGTCTACCAGATGGAACTGCCGTACAACACGCGGTTCTCGAAGAGTCTGGCCATGCACGACGCCGACGAACCGCCGCCCGGCAGCATCGCCGACTGGCCGACCAAGCGGGCGTGGGTGCAGTACGCTTTCGACGAGTTCGAGAAGGCGGGGTACGAGGTCACCAGCGCCACCACCGTGATGAAGGACCGCACGAAGACGCGGTTCATCTACCGCGAAGCCTTGTGGAGCGGGGCGGACATGTTCGGCACAGGGGTGGCCAGTTTCGGGCACGTCAACGGGGTGCACGTGCAGAACGTGGACACCTGGGAGCAGTACATCGGCAAGCTGGAGGCGGGTGAAATCCCGCTCGGCCGGGCGTTCCTCACGACCGAGCGCGACCGCCTGATCCGCGAGGTGGTGCTGCAACTCAAGACGGGCCAACTCGACGCCGGGTACTTCCGTCAGAAATACGGGGTGGAGATCAGCGAGCAGTTCCGTGAGGCGTTCGACAAGCTGCAAGCCGGCGGGTGGTTGACGGTGAACGGCGACCGTGTCGAAACCACCCCGGCCGGCCTGATGCAAATCGACCGCCACCTGCCCGCGTTCTTCGACCCCGAGTACGTCGGAAAGCGGTACACGTGAATGCGAACCGGCGGCGGGGGGCCCCAGGGGGGCCAAACACCCCCGCGGCGCCCCCCCCCCGGGGGCCGTCGCGCCCCCTCACAAACCGGCCCCTTGGGTCGTGCCCC
>CAYMHO010000012.1:1295-56674 GCA_964390195.1 uncultured Fimbriiglobus sp.
GCGGGTGGGGGGCAAACCCCCCGGGGGGGACCCCGCCGCCGGTTCGCATTCGCGACCGCTCACTTCCCGTCCAGTTCGTTCTTCCCGCCGGTGCCGCGGTTGTACAGCGGCAGGTGGCGGTAGTACACCTCGAGGGTCAGCACGGCCATGGCGGTGGTGCCCATCCGCCCGCACGAGTCGCCGATCCAGGTGTCGTCCTTGTCCCAACTGCCGTCCACCTGCGGCTTGTTCACGTCGTTCACCTGCTTCTTGACGAGCATGTCCCGCATCTTCGGGTTCCACTGCTTCGCCCACTCCTCGCCCTCGCGGAAGTGGGCCACCTGGGTGGCGTAATAGTAGTAGTACATGTCGAACGGCTGCTTCTCCTCCGGCGGGTGCTCCTTGATCAGGTAGTCCACCCCGTCCCGCAGGCCGGGGCTGTTCGGCCCCCACCCGTTCAGGTAGTACCGGCAGAGCAGGCCGACGGCGGTGAGCGACGGGCGGGCGCCCGGCTGGCGGTACCCGAAGGTGCACGCCACGCTGCTGTTCCGCGGCTTGCTGGCCACGCTGTCCAGGAACTTCATCGCCTTCTCCAGCACCTTCTGGTCCACCTTCAGCTCCTTGCACATCTTCGCGCTGTGCAGGGCCTGCACCTGCCACCCGACGATCGAGGTGTCGCCTTCGTCCCCGTACCGGTAGCCCCAACTGCCGTTCCCGCCTTGCCCCTTCTGGATGTGGTCGATGGCGTTCTGGCACGGCTTGAGCAGCAGGGCTTTGTCCCCGGTCATGCCGAACGCCTCGCACAGGGCGACGGCGGCGATGGCGTTGGCGTACGTGTTCGTCGAGAAGGTGCCGTCCGACTTCTGCATCTTCAGCAGGGAGGCGATGGCGGCGGTCACGTTGTCCCTGTACTTGTTGTCCTTGCCCGTCCCCTTGTGCGTCTGGCCGGCGGCCAGGAACGGCAGCAGCCCGATGCCGGTGGCGGCCGCCCGGTCGCCGCCCCCGTCGAACGCCCAGGTGCCGTCCTTCTTCTGCACGCGGGCCAGCCACGCCAGCCCCTTCGCCACCGCCAACTCCGACTCCCTGTTCCCCCCGCCGGTCTTCAGCAGGGCGTCCCGCGTGGCCGACGACCGGCCGATCATCGACTTGTTAATGATCCCCAGCCCGGCCGCCCCCGAGCCGGGGGTGCCGGCTCCGAGACCCTCCAGTTTGGCCCCCGCGTCGATCATCGTGTCGTTCGGCGAGCCGAACACCTGAAGGCTGTCCAGCTTGCTGGTGACGTTCCCGTCGGCGGTGCCGGCCGGCTCGGACGTGTTCGTCTCCGACTGCACCACCACGTCCTCGATCCGGGCGTCCTGAACGGCCAGCGCTCCCACGTTGTCGTCGATGGTGGGGGTGGTTTCGGTCAGGTTGGCGTCGCTCTTGTCCTCGCTCGCGTCGGCGACGGCCACGTCCGTCTTCGGCGGCGGCGGGGCGGCCTCGGCGTTCGGCACCAGGAAGCTGAGCAGGAAGGCGGCGACGGCGATGAACAGGTGGATGCCGGCGCTCACCACCGCCGCCGGCAGCAACCGCTTGATGAACGCCTCGCCGGCGGTCAGCCCGTGGTCGTGGTGCAGTTCGATGACCGGCGGCTTCTTCTCGGCCTTCTTGGCCGGGCGGTCGTCCCGGTCGAGATCACGGTCGTCGCGGTCTTCTCGGCTCATCTCGCCCTCCTGCCGCGTGCGTGCGGCGGATCGAAGGTTGCGTGTCGGACTGGTTCGGGGTCAGGTGGTCGGGGTGCCCGGCGGGGTTGCGTCGGGCGGGGGACCGTCCGCCGGGGGCGGCGGGGGCGTGTACGGGTTCCGCAGGCGGTTGACGTAGGCCCGCCGGCTGCCGGCATCCGTGCGGCGGAACCAGATGGCCAGGCCGAGCAGGCCGAGCAGCACCGCCCCGCCGAACACCAGCGAGACGGTCACCAGGTCGGTGACGCTGGCGGTCAGCCCGTCGGGGTCCTTGCCGGTGGTCAGCCCGCGGCCGAGGAGCAGCGGGGCGCGGCGGAACATGGTGCGTTCCGGGTCCTTCGGGTTCGGCTGGTTGGACGGGTACTCGATCACCTTGAAGAAGTAGCCGGAGGTGCTGACCGGCACGCCGGGGGTGTAGTCGTCGGCCGGTTCGAGGCCGGCCGGCGGGTCGCTCAGGATGACACAGATCGGGTCGTGCCCGCGGCCGCCACTCGGATAGATCCACGCCTCGTACAGGTCCGTCATGCCGGCCGACTTCAGCCGGCCGAGCGAGGTGATCTTCTTGAGTCGCTTGAGCCGCCCGTCCAGGTGGACCAGTTCGAACCGCACCTCGTCGCGGCGGCCCTTGTCGTCCATCATGTCGTAGTAAGAGACATCGCGACGGGCGGCGGCGGCGAGTTCGTCTTTGTTGAACTTGTGGGCGTGGAGCAGAACGTCTTCGTACGGCTCGCGGTCGTCGCCCCCTTCCAGGCTGAGTGGCCGCAAGTCCTTGATGTTCCTGACGTAAAGGCGGTCCTTGTCGAAAGCGAAGTCTCGCGGTCCGTCGTCGGCCCGGACCGGCGTCAGTGCGACAAGCAGCCCGACAACGGCGAACAGCCGCCCGAGGCGGCCTGCGATGGTTCGGATTGGGGGGCGGTGCGAGTTCACGGAGAGGCCCTTCCCGTGCGAGTCGGACGGCGTCCGTCGTCCGACGTTCCCGAATCCGACGACACTTTTGGCCCGCTGCGGTGTTGCCGGGGCATTTTACCACACACGCATGCCGAGATTGTCGCCGCCCCGCCGGGGCCTGTTCTACTTCGGCGGGTCCTTCGGCTTCGGGGCGGAGAGCAGGTTGGGTGAGATCTTCTTGAACTTGGCCGTGTCGGCGGCGGAGAGCAGTTCGAACACCACCTGATAGTTCAACTCCGGGTCGAACTGCATGTCCAACTTGGGGGCCGGCTCCTTCGCCTCCAGCTTCTTCTCCACCCGCCCCTTCAGGTCGGCCGCCAACCTCTCGGCGTCCTTCGGCAGGGCGACCGCGTCGGTCATCTTGGTGGAGGTCAGTTCGATGTCTCCGACCCGCCCGGTGCCGTCGGACTTCACCCGGATGGTGAACTCCTCCTCCGGCTCGGTGATCTCCACGTTCGACGGCGCCGGCGAGTCGGCCCCGGACTTGGGGAGCGACATGGTCATCTGCCCCTCCACCTTGTCCTCGTTCAGGTCAAAGCAGTACAGGCCGAAGGAGAGCAACTGGAACGCCATGTCCAGCATGGGGATGACGGGCACCCGCGGGAGGGGCGGGTTGTCGTCGTGGTGGCGGCGGACGCGACCGGTGCGAGACATGTCGTACTTCCCGTGTGAGAGGCGGTCGGTCAGCGGGGCTGTTCCCCGGCCTTGTAGGCGCGGAGTTGGACGTCCGCGAAACCGACCTCGCGGGCGGCCATCATGACGGCGTGCACCTGGCGGAACGAACAGTTCTTGTGCGCCCGGATGACGATCAGCGACCGCCCTTTGCCCTCCGCCCACTCGGCCGGCGGGGTGGCCTTCTGGTCCGATTCGAATTTGCTCTTCAGGGCGTTCTTGATCTCGATCAGGTCCTCGTACTCGCGGGTGGCGTACCCCTCGAACAGGGAGTACCGCACCTTGCTGATCGGCGAGTTCGGGTCCGGGGCCGGCTTGCCTTCGTCGGGCGGGGAGCGGAACAGGTTGAGGATGACGATCCGGTTGTAATCGCGGGTGAGGGAGCGGGCGATGGCCGCCTGCGGCAGCTCCACCTGTTGCTCCCGCTGCTCGTTGTCGATTCGGGCGACGGCCAGGAAGAACATGACCAACTGCAGGACCAGGTCGAGCAGGGCGGTCAGGTCTGGTTCTTCCGGCTCTTCGTGTCCGGCGGACATCGGGGGAGGCTCGGGGGGGGAGGTCGGGCGATGTTGTCAGGTGAACCGGCGGCGTGAGCCGCCGGGGGGCGAAGCACCCGCGGGCTCACACCCGCGGTTCACCGGTCTGTCACCGCCGTTCGGGCGGGGCGGGGGCGGCGGCGGTGGACGGCGTCGGCCCGGTCTTCTTCGAGTTGTGGTACATCTGCGTCAGCAGGTCGTCGGCCACGTGCCCGACGTCCATCGTCAGTTGGGTGATGCGGTTGCGGAAGAAGGTGTTCAGGGCGATGGCCGGGACGGCGATCATGACCCCGATGAGGGTCACGCACAGGGCCTCGGAGATGCCTTCCGTCAGCACCTCCTTGCTGCCGTTCACCCCCAGCCCGAGGAACGCCCCGATCATCCCGTACACGGTGCCCACCAGCCCGAGGAGCGGGCCGAGGGTGCCGATGACGGCGATGTAGTTGTTCCAGCGGTCCTTGCTCCCCTTGATGGCGTCGAGGGTGTTGGCGGCCGCCTCGCGGGCGTCCTCCAACCCGTACTGCAGCCGCCCCATGCCGGAGGTGAGCACCCGTCCGAGGTACGAGTTGTCCTCCTTGGCCATGTCGAAGGCCTCTTTGAACTTCCGCTTGTTCACCGTGTCGGTGAAGTCGTCCACGAACCCGGCCGGGATGGCGGCCGACCCGCGGAGGTCCAACAGCAGCCACACCACCAGCCCGAGGAGCATGAGCGAGGTGGGCACCAGGATGCACCAGAAGCAGCCGACCGACTGAAGGATGTGGACCAACTTCTTACCGAAGCTGATGCCCTCGCCGGCCGGTTTGCCGCCTTCGGGCTTGGCCGCCTCCTGGGCGAACGCGGTGGATTGGAAGAGGAGGACCAGCAGGAGTGCCGCCACCAGGCACATCGCCCAGCGGGCGGCGGGAGACGACCCACGGAGGAGACGCAGCATTGGGAGTCCTGGGAGGTACGGACCACGGGGACGATAGGGGACCGTCGGCACGCACGGGCGGACCGAGCAGCAACTCGCGTTTCATCGGGACTGTTACAAAGAACGCCACGCGGACGGTCACGTCAAGCGGAAAATCGGCGAAATGGGTCCGACCCGGCCGGCCGATCGACACGCCGGGGCGAATACCCGGTCTGTCGTGGGGGTGGGCGGAAAGTTCCCCGTACAATTCCGCCGTCCGCCGATTTTCCGCCCCGACTGTCCGGAAGTCCCCCGCCCCGGAGTTTGCCCCGAGTATGTCCGCCGCCGCCCCCACCGCCCGCACCAGCCTGCCGGTGGTGTCGAACGGTCCCGCCATCGACTACGAGCTGGTCCTCGATTGCGTCCACTGCGGGCTGTGCACCGCCGCCTGCCCGACGTACGTCGAGACGGGCAACGAGGCCGACTCGCCCCGCGGGCGGATTTACCTGATGCGGCAGGTGATCGACGGCAAGTTGGAACTGGACGGGACGGTGAAGGGGCACCTCGACTTGTGCCTGAACTGCCGGGCGTGCGAGACCGCCTGCCCGAGCGGGGTGCAGTACGGCAAACTGATCGAGCCGTTCCGCGAGCACATGGAACACAACGAACCCGGCCGGTCGGTCGCCCAATTGAGCGGCATCCAGAAGTGGATGATGAACAGCATCTTCCCGAGCCGCATCCGGACCCGACTTGCCCTGATGCCCGCCCGCTTGTCCCAATGGCTCGGGTTCGACTGGCTGATGCGGAAGTCGGGGGTGTTGAACCTGCTACCGAAGTCGCTGCGGACGATGCACGGCATGCTCCCCCCGTTGAAGCGGCACTACGGGCGGCTGCCGGAGGTGCTGCCGGCGATCGGGCCGAAGCGGGCGCGGGTGGGCCTGTTCCTCGGGTGCGTGGCCGACGGGGTGTACCCGCAAACCACCTACGCCACCGCGAAGGTGCTGCAAGCGAACGGGTGCGAGGTGTGGATTCCGAAGGCCCAGCAGTGCTGTGGGGCACTGCACTACCACACCGCCCAGGAGGATAAGGCCCGCGAACTGGCCGCCGAGAACGGCAAGGCGTTCGGGGTGAACGGCCCGAAGTGGGAGGAGCTCGATGCGATCATCACCAACGCCGCCGGGTGCGGGGCGATGCTCAAGGACTACGGGCACATCACCCACGGCCGGCCGGGGCACGAGGAGGCTGCGGCGGTGGCGGCGAAGGTGAAGGACATCCACGAGTTCCTGTACGCCCTCGGGCCGATCAGGCCGACCCACCCGCTGCACATCAAGGCGACCTACCACGACGCCTGCCACCTGCGGCACGCCCAGCAGATTCAGAAGCCACCGCGGGCACTGCTGGAGATGATTCCGGGGATGGAACTGGTGCCGCTGAACGAGACCGAACTCTGCTGCGGGGCGGCCGGCAGTTACAACCTGACCCAACCCGAGATGGCGACGAAGCTCGGCGACCGGAAGGCGGCGAACATCGTCGCCACCGGGGCGAAGGCGGTGTTCACCGGGAACGTCGGCTGCCTGATGCAGGTGCAACGACACCTGGCGAAGGCCGGGCACCCGCTCTGGGTGGCCCACCCGGTGGACGCCCTGTGGGCGAGCTATAGCGGCGAACTGCCGAGCGAGCTGCGGTAACTCATCCGGACCCGTCCCATGTCCACCGCCCCGTTCGTTGTGTCGCTCCCGGACGACCTGG
Source organism: uncultured Fimbriiglobus sp. (assembly GCA_964390195.1). Lineage (GTDB taxonomy): Bacteria > Planctomycetota > Planctomycetia > Gemmatales > Gemmataceae > JALHQU01. The sequence goes on from CAYMHO010000012.1 coordinate 7,790, forward strand.
TCGCGTTCGTGGCCGAGGCCGTCCGCGACGGCGTGTTCGAATCGCCCGACCACCTGTTCGCCCACGCCGTCGCCCTCGTTCGCACGCAAACGGCCCTCGGCTATACCCCGGACGACGTTGCCCCGGCCTCCGCCGCGGTGGCCGGCGAGGTGGTGGACCTGACCCGCCAGGGGTTCGACAGCCCGGCCTTCATGGCCACGCTGGTGGACAAGCTGGAGCGGCGCAAGGTGGACGAGAAGAAGCCGAAGTAACCCGTCTGGTGCCGCCCCGCCCGCCGCGGTACGCTCCCCCGCCGAAGGAGGGATTGCCATGACTGTGCTCGTATCACCAGGGCCACTCGCTTCAGGTGTACCTTCGCGTCGGCTGAAGTGGACGCGCGATGATTTCATGCGGATTCACGGGCAACTCACCTGCGTCGGCCGCCGTGTGGAACTCATCCGCGGTGATATTGTGGACCTGGGACCGATGAACACTCCTCACGCCGCGTGCGTTTCGAAGTCCCGTCACCAACTCGCGGCGGTTTTCGGTACGGTGTGGGATGTTCGGGTTCAACTCCCGCTCGACGTGAGTCGTGACACAATGCCATTTCCCGACCTTCTGGTCGTTCCCTTTCGCGACGATTTTTATCTCGCCGCACACCCCACGCCGGCGGAGACGGGGTTGTTGGTCGAGGTGGCTGATACGACGCTCGACACCGACATGACTGATAAGGCCGAACTGTACGCCGTCGCCGGCATCCCTGAGTACTGGATCCTCGACCTGAACGCCCGCATCCTCCACGTCCTCCGCGACCCCGGCCCGCTGGCCGCCAACGGCACCGCCTACCGCGACCACCGCACCCTCGGCCCGGAAGACACCGTCTCCCCACTCGCCGCCCCGGACCGCGCCGTCAAAATTGCCGACCTGCTCCCGTAACCGTCGAACTCGACATCGTCGGGCGGAATGATCGGAAGAAGCGGCCGGCTACCGACTTTGCACCCGCCCGCCGCCCGCGAACAATACCGCCATGCGAATCCTGCACACCGCCGACTGGCACCTGAACGACCGCCTCGGGCGGATTGATCGGTCCGACGACCTGAGGGCGGCGGTCGAGCGGGTGGCCGCCCACTGCCGCGAGCAGAAGGTCGATACCCTGGTCGTCGCCGGCGACCTGTTCAGCGAGTTGGCCCGCCCGGACGCCCTGCGGGAATCGATCCGCCACTGGCAGGAGGTGTTCGCCGACTTCCTCGAACGCGGCGGGACGATCCTCACCTGCACCGGCAACCACGACAACGAGAACTTCTGCCAGACCCTCCGCAGCGCGATGGCCCTGGCCGCCCCGACGGTCGATCGGCTCGGCGAACTGGTACCGCCGGGCCGGTTGTACCTCGCGGCCGAACCGACCTTCCTTCGACTGCCCGACCCGGCTGGCGGGGACGTGCAGTTCGTGCTCATGCCCTACCCGACCCCGACCCGCTACCTTCGCGGCGAAGGCGGGCAGAAGTACGCCAACCCGGACGAGAAGACCAGGCTGCTCGTGACCGCCTTCGAGAACACCATCCAGGAGTTGCGGGGGCACGCCAAGTACCGGGCCGGCGGGCCGAACGTGCTGGTCGCACACGCGAACGTGTTCGGGGCGGTGGTCGGCGAAAGTCTGTTCCGCATCACACCACAAGAGGACGTGGTGGTGAGCGGGGAGAGGTTTGCGGACCAGTTCGACTACGTCGCCCTCGGGCACATTCACAAGGAGCAGTTCCTCGGGCACGAGCACATCCGCTACTCCGGCAGCATCGAGAAGATGGACCTGGGCGAGAGTCGGGATGTGAAATCGGTGACGGTGTTCGACCTGCCGCAGGCCGGGAAAGCCCGCGACATCACCCTTCTGCCGATGCCATCCACTCCGGTGTACGAGCTGAGCATCATCGACCCGACGGCCGACCTGCCGAAGCTGAAGGAGGAGTACGCCGGGGCCGAGCGAGACCTGGTGAACCTGCACATCCGGTACACCGCAGGTGAGCACAACCTGGAAGAGGTGCTGCGGGAGTTGGAAGCGATCGTCCCCCGCTGGTACGCCCGCGACTGGCAGGAGACGAGCAAGGTCGGGCCGACCCTGGTGACCGGCGAGGCCGACCGCAGCAAGAGCTTCGGCGAAACGGTGCGGGACTACTTGAGTACCGAGTTGATGAACCACCCGGACGACGAGAAAGCCGAGCTGCTGAAGTTGGCGGACGAGTTGATCGATTCCGTCTCGGCGAGCGGGGGGCGTTAGCCCCCTGGTTCTTGCCACCACCACCAGCCCGCTCACGCGGGCCGCTCGCCGAAACCCCATGATCCCCCACCGCATCAAGCTGTCCGGGTTCCTCTCCTACAAGGGCGAGCAGGACATCCGGTTCGACGGCGCACCGGTTTGGATGCTGGCCGGCACCAACGGGTCCGGCAAATCCAGCATCTTCGACGCCGTCACGTACTCGCTGTTCGGCCACCACCGCGGGGGGAGCCAGAACGCCTCCGAACTGATCAATAAGGAGTCGAGCGGGCTGACCGTCGAGTTCGACTTCCACCTGGACGGCAAGCTGTTCCGCATCAAGCGGACGCTGCGGAAGAGTGTGAAGGGGGCGCAGTCGTCCACCCAGCAGGTGTTCGCCCACCAGGCGGACGGCGAGTGGGCGGCCGTGCCCGACACCACCAAGAAGGTGGACTTCGACCGCTGGGTGAGCGACAACATCGGCCTCAGCTACGACATCTTCACCTCGTCCGTGCTGCTGCTTCAGGGGAAGGCGGAGAAACTGCTCGACAGCAAGCCGAGCGGGCGGTTCGAGGTGCTCGCCGGCATCGTGGACCTGGACCGCTACCAGCGGCTCCACGAGAAGGCGAACACGAAGAAGAACGAGTTGAAGTCGAAGCTGGACACCATCTCGGCACAGACCGAGGGCGTACCGGACGTGACCGACGAGCAGTTCGCCGCCGCCATCATCGCCATCCACACCGCCGAGCAGGCCCGCGACGACGCCCGAAATAGGGTGGAAGAAACGCAGGAGCGCGTGGTGCAGGCCGGCCGGTGGGCCGACGCCGAGTCCCGTGCCGCTGCTGCCCGCGGAAAGTTGCAGTCTGCCGAGGTGTTGCTCGGCGACGCCGTCCGCATCGAGAAGGACCACGCCCGGCTGACCGAACTGAAGGCCGTGCTGCCGACCGTGCAGACGGTGGTGACGGTGCGGACCGAACTGAAGAACTCGGACGACCGGCGGGCCAACTACGACAAGCGGCGGGTTGAAGAGACCGAGCGGAAGTCGAAGGCCGAGAGCGGCAAGGGGAAGCTCCAGCGGCAGCGGGAGCTGGACGTGAAGCGGTTGCGGGAAGACGAGGAGATGCTCGCCGAGTGCGTGAAGCAGTTGCGCGAACTGGAAGGCCAACTGCAAACGGTGCGTCTGGTGGACGACGAAGCGGCGAAGCTGGATCGCCTGAAAAATGAGGCGAAAGCTCTGCCCGCCGACCCCGAAGCCGAATTGACCGCCGCCCGCGAGGAAGAGTCGAAGGTCCACGACCTGAGCCGGGTGCTGCCGATCCTGGAGCGGGTGAACACCGAGCGGCACGAGCTCGGGCAGGCGGTGGGGCAGGAGGCCGAGTCGAAGAAGCTTCGCGACGAGGCCGGGCAGAAGGGGAAGGAGGCGAGAACCGCCGCGGACGCACTGAAGGCCGATCTGGAGAAGTGCCGGGCGGCCCGCACGCAGTCGGAAGCGGACGCGGCGGTGGCGAAGGCGGAGGTGGATCGGGCGACGGCGGCGGTGGCCGAGTTCGCCACCCTGAGCGGAGCGAAGAGCTGCCGGGCGTGCGGCCAGCCGCTCACCGCCGCTCACTTCAAGGAGGAGAAGGCGAAGCGAGAGGACGAGCTGAAGCAGGCGGACGTGAAGCTGAAGAAGGCGACGACCGGGGCGAAGGACGCCGCCGAGCGGGAGCGGAAGTTGACCGACCAGGAGGCCGAGCAGGCGAAGAAGTTGACCGACCTCCGCGAACTGTACAAGGACCACGAGTCAGCGCTCAAGCAGGCTCAGGGCGACACCAAGCGGCTGACCGACTCGTTGCACCTGCGGTACGCCGAGTTGCCGCCCGCGTTCCAAAAGAAGATTTCCCCCGCCCGGCCGACCGAGTGGACCGCTACCAAGTACCCCGAGCGGGACGAACTGGCCGTCCTCCGCCGCGAGGTGGAAACGCTCGACGCGGTTCGGCGGAAGGTGCGATCGGCCGAGGCGGACGTCAAGAAGTGGAACGACCTGCGGTCGCGGTCGCAGGCGGCGGAGGAGAACCTGAAGCGGCTCCGCGGGCAACTGACCGACGATCCGGTCGCCATCCGCACCCGGCATGCCGTCCTGCAGTCGCAGGAGAAAACGACGCTGGCGACGGTCAAGGAGGCGCGGCTGGCGCTCGAAACGCTCGACCGCGAGATCGACAAGGCCGGCCGCGAGGCGCACGCCGCCGTCACCGCCCTGGCCGACATCTCGAGCAAGCTCCTGAGTGAGAGCGAGAAGCAGGAGATCCACCGCAAGGCGTTGGAGCGGGCGCTCGCCCAACTGTCGCCCGAGTGGCGGAAGAGTGCCGAGGAGGCCGGGCTGAAGGAGTACGGCTTGTGGAAGTCCGAGTTTGATGAACTGACCGAGAAGGGCACCGAGGCCAAGTTCCGCCAGTTGGAGCAGGCCCGCATCGGGCTGGGGGCGATGCGTGACGAGATCGCCGAACTCGAAACCGAGGCCGCGGCTTTCCCGCCCGAGGTCCGCAAGCCGGCCGACGAGGTGAAGGCCCAGGTGCTGCTGGCGAAGCAGGAGTTCGACACGCGGGAGAAGGAGCTGCGGGACGCCGAAAAGCACCGCGACAAACTCGACGGCTTCCGCCAGCAGCGGGCCAAACTCGGCGAGCAGTACAAGCAGATCGACCGCGAGCACACCCGGCACAAAGTCTTGTCCGAACTGCTCGGCCGCGACCGCCTGCAGCGGCACCTGGTGCGGCAGGCCGAGCGGATGATCGTCGATTACGGGAACGCGGTCCTCGACCGCCTGAGCGGCGGGCAACTGTTTCTCAAGCTGGTGGGCACCGACGACGGTGACGGGAACAAGGCACTGGACCTGGAGTGCTTCAACCGGCACACCGGCGGGGCGCCGATCAACGTGGCGTTCCTGAGCGGCAGCCAGAAGTTCCGGGTGGCGGTGAGCCTCGCCCTCGCCATCGGCCAGTACGCCAGTAAGCAGCACCGGCCGATCGAGAGCGTGATTATTGACGAGGGGTTCGGCTGCCTCGACCGCCAGGGCCGACAGGTGATGATCCAGGAGTTGCAGAACCTCCGCGGGCACCTGCACTGCATCCTGCTGGTCAGCCACCAGGAGGAGTTCGCCGACGCCTTCGCCGACGGCTACCGCTTCGAGCTGCAAGACGGGGCGACGAAGGTGAGCCGCTTCCAGCGGTGAGCGATACACTTCCCTGCGACCCCCCTCCCACGGAGGCCGCCATGCGCCGGCTGCTCTGCCTCGCCGCTCTCCTCTCCGCGTCCGTCGCCCTCGCCGACGACAAGCCGAAGGACCCGATGCTGTACGAACTCCGCGTCTACACCGCCGAGAAGGGCAAGCTCGACGCCCTGAACGCCCGCTTCAAGGACCACACCTTGAAACTGTTCGAGAAGCACGGCATGACCAACATCGGCTACTGGGTGCCGATCAAGAACGACGAGAACAAGCTGTACTACATCATCGCCCACAAGGATAAGGCCGCCCGCGACGCCTCGTTCAAGGCGTTCGGGGCCGACCCGGACTGGCAGAAGGCGTTCGCCGAGTCGCAGAAGGACGGCTCGCTCACCACCCGCGGCGGGATCGAATCCTACCTCCTCACCGCCACCGACTACTCCCCGCCGGTGAAGGTGGAGAAGGCGAAGGAAGACCGGGTGTTCGAACTGCGGACGTACACCTGCACCAAGGGCAACCTGACCGCCCTCGACGCCCGCTTCCGGGACCACACGCTGAAGCTGTTCGAGAAGCACGGGATGACCAACCTGCCGTACTTCCACTTGACGAAAGACCTGAAGCAGAAGAACGACGACGTGACCCTGATCTACCTCCTCGCCCACAAGAGCGAGGAGGCCGCCAAGAAGTCGTTCGACAGCTTCCGGGCGGACAAGGACTGGGTGGCGGCGAAGGACGCGTCGGAGAAGAAGGCCGGCGGGTCGCTGACCGAGAAGGACGGGGTGAAGTCGGTCTTCCTGAAGGCGACCGACTACTCGCCGACGAAGTGAACTTGTCCCCTCACCCCCAACCCCTCTCCCGCAAAGGGGAGAGGGGGTGAATCCCATGTGGCTCCGCGTGTTCGCCCCGACAACCGCCGAAGTGCCCCCGGCCGCCCTCGCCGACGCGCTAGCCGCGGCGGGGGTGCCGGTCGTTCCCCATTTCAAAGGCGACGACCTGGGCTGGACGACGGGCGAGTTGCACCTGCCGAAGGGCGGCACCCCGTTGCTGCTCGCCCGCTATCTGACCAAAGAGGACGACCTCCGGGACGACCTGAACAGCCACGCGGCCGAGTTGGAGACGATGACGTACAGCCCGAACGCCGTGCCGCTGATGGAAACGGTCATCCGCACCCAACAGATGGTGACGATCCGGAAGCCGCTCGACTACCCGGACGAGGGGGTGGTGGAAACGGCGTGTGAGATACTGGTGCGGGTCCTCGCCGGACGAACCGGCGGGGTGTATCAGATCGACGGCCGCGGGTGGTTCAGCGGCACCGGCGAGCGGTTGGTGGAGGAGTATTGAGGGGCCACCACCTATAATTGGGAGGACACCGCCTGAGTACCCGTGATGCCGCTCGACTGGTCCCCCCTCGTTTCCTTGTTGCGTTCGACCGACGACATCCTGCTGATGACGCACATCCGCCCGGACGCCGACGGCTTGGGTTCGCAACTCGCCCTGCACGACGCACTCACCGCGATTGGCAAGCGCAGCCGGGTGGTGATCGCCAGCAAGCTCCCCCCGCGGTACCAGTTTCTCGATCCCGATCACTCCACCATCGAGCAGTTCACCGAGGCCACCGCCGACAAGTTCCGCAACGTAGGGGCGGTGGTGGTGATGGACACCGGCACCTGGGGCCAACTCGGCGAGTTCGGCCCGTTCATGAAGACGCTGACGGTGCCGAAAGCCGTGGTCGATCACCACCGGACGCAAGACGACCTCGGCGGGTTGCAACTGGTGGACGTCTCGGCCGAGGCGACCGGCCGGCTGTCGTACGAGATCATCCGGGCGCTCCATGCACCGCTCTCGAAGGCCGCCGCCCACCACCTGTTCATGGCGTTGGCCCTCGACACCGGCTGGTTCCGCCACCCGAACACCACCGCCGCCACTTTCGCCCTGGCCCACGAGTTGGTGAAGGCCGGGGCCAACCCGCCGCCGCTGTACGAGCAACTGTTCGAGTGCGCCCCGGTCGCCCGCCTGCGGCTGCTCGGCGTGGCTCTGGAGCGGTTGCAAACCCGGGCCGCCGGGCAAATCTGCTTCACCGAGATCGTCGTATCCGACTACGCCGAGACAGGGGCCGTACCGGGTGACACCGAAGACCTGATCAACTACCCGCGGAGCGTGGACGGCGTGGAGGTGGCGCTGGTGTTCATCGAACAACCCGAGGGGGGCACGAAAGTCAGCTTCCGGGCGCGGTCTCGGGTGGACGTGTCGAAGGTGGCCGAGAAGTTTAACGGGGGCGGGCACAAGCTGGCCAGCGGCGCCCGCGACCCGCGGGACTTGCCGACGGTGCGAGAGGCCGTCATCGCTGCAGTGGAAGAAGCGCTAGCCCGCTAGCCGGCCGGTGTGTTACAATCACCAGTCTGCCGGTTGACACGTTCGCGTCTCGCATCACACGGAGCCTTCCCGATGTCCGCCACCCCGCCGCGCCCGCGGTACACCCTCCGCGATCTGCCCTTGCCCGCGAAGTTGGTGGTGAGCGCCTTCCTGCTCTCCGTCGGCCTGGGCTACTGCTCGGCGATGGTGCAGTTGCACATGAAGCACTCGGACATGGAGGGCAACCCGCTGCCGTCGCCCGACGACGTGGTCGAGCGGTTCAGCCGCTACACGGTGTTCGACGGCAAGTACCCGCCGAGCAAGATCGAGGCGATCATTACCGGCGACCCGCACGGCGGGTTCAACGCCACCAACATGACCCCGGCGTTCTTCGGCGAGTCGGACAAGGACTACAAGAAGGTGAAAGACCTGCCGAAGGACGACCCGAAGCGGAAGAAGGTGGACGCCGAGCGGACGGCCGAACGGGACGCGGTGCTCGCGTTCATCAACACCCCGGCTGACAAGCGGAAGGCGATCTACGACGCCGACGCGATGGACCTCCCGGAGGCGATCAAGGGCAAGCCGATCACCGAGGATTTTGTGGACGGCGGCAAGGTGAAGGTGCAGGCACTTCTCGGCGAGCGGTGCGGGCGGTGTCACGACAACCAGCAGAAGCCAAACTTCGCCAAGTTCGAAGACCTGGAGCCGCTCATCACCGCCCCCATGCCCGAGAAGTTCGAGAGTGGCGGGAAGGAGTGGGTGCGAAGCCCGAAGACGATGACCCTTGACTGCCTGACGCAATCCACCCACGCCCACCTGCTCAGCTTCGCCATGCTCTTCGCGCTCACCGGGTTCGTGTACGCCTTCACCTCGCACCACGGCCTGTTCCGCGGCGTCCTCGGGCCGATCGTGCTGGTCGCCCAGGTGGCGGACGTGAGCTGTTGGTGGCTGGCCCGGCTGGACTTGCCCTACGGCCCGATGTTCGCCCAGTGCATCATGCTCACCGGCGGGGTCGTCGGCCTCGGGCTGATGCTGCAGATCGTGCTCAGCCTGTTCAACATGTACGGGGTGAAGGGGAAGGCGGTGCTGGCGGTGCTGTTCCTGGTCGCGGCCGGCGGGTTCTATGTGCTGTACGAGAAGGCCATCCGCCCTGGCCTGGACGCCGAGCGGGAGAAGGCGACCACGCTCAAACTGGAAGGGAAGAAGGAGGAGCCGGCCGCTCCCGCGGGCCAGCCGCAACAACCGCCGGGTCGCGGCAACGGCGGGCGGCAGGCGCACCTCAACCCACCGCCGAACGGTGGCCAGCCAGCCGATATGAAGTAGGTAACTACGGCTTGGTCGCACCCACGGTGCGGCCGAGGCCGACGAGTTCGAGTTGCACGTCGGTCGTCGCGTTCGGGTTGCGGTGCTTCTTGCGGTACACCACCAGCGCCGCACCAGGTTCGGTGAACCTGTCGTAGTTCGAGCGGAGGGGTAAGCGTCCGGCCTCCTCGAACGGCTTCCCGTCCCCACTGTTGTGCCTCAGCGTCTGTTGCAACAGCTTCGCCCCCGCCACCTCGTGGAAGTCCGGCTGCGGGTCTTCGATCACGACGTACTCCGGATCCCACTTCTCTAGCAGTTCCAGCACCTCGGCCTCGGTGTGGGCGTACTGGCGGTACCCGCTGCTCGGGTCGCTGAACTGGTTGTACACCACCTTGTCCGCCCGCAGCACCCACACCCACCGTGCCGGGTCGTGCAGCCGCGTGTGGTACACCAGCGATCCGGCGAATTCGCCGTCTACCAAAATGGGGCGGTCGGTAGTGCGGTGTTCGACGACCCACTTCGCCGCGTCCGAGTAGCCGAACACATATCTGAACTGCTGACCCTGGACGTGCCAGACGACCGTGGCGAAGAGGCCGACCAGCGCCGTCACCACCCACCCCCGCCGGCACTTCGCCCACAGCCACTGCAGCGGCCGCACGGCGCACACGGCCACCGCCGGCAGCCAGTAGATGGCGTGGCGGGTCTCCAGCTCGGCGAGCGGGGTGAAAGTCAGGTACGTCGCCAGCAGCAACCCGAACGCCGGCCCCGACTCCCGCCGGTGACACACCACTGTCAGTACGAACCCGACCGCCGCCGCGACGGTCACCCCCCAGCCGGCTTGCTCGGGCAGGGTGGCGACGTAGTACACGAGGTTCCAGGCGGTGAAGCCGTCTTCGGGTCTGGTGCCGCTGCCGGCGGCGGTGCCGATGGCCGAGCCGTTCACCGTGAGGACGAAGGCGTAGTACGGCACGGTCAGCAGAGCTGCGAGGCCCACACCGACCCACACCGGCCGACGAAGAAGCAACTTCATGTTCCACGTCCGGAGAAGTCGGATGACGAAGTACGGCAGCAGCAGCACACCGTCGAATCTCGTCAGCACGGCAGCGGCCGCCAGCAGGCAGGCGAAGATGGCATCCCGCCCGCGGGTCCCAGCCAGAGACTTCTCGAAGTGGACCACACTCGCCAGCACGAGCGCGAACGTCGGCAACTCCAGCATGACCCGCTGGGTGAAGCCGAACACCGTCGGCGTGAGGGCGGTGACACCCGCCGCGACCAGTGCCCACGGGTGATCGAGCATCAGCCGGGCGAATCGATAGCTGTACACCACGGCCATCGCCGCGAATGCCGCGACGCACAGCCGCCCGACCCAGAAGTGCGGGCCGAGGGCGAGCATCGCCAGCCCTTCGACCACGTAGAACAGCGGCGGCCAGGTGACGAGGCCGAGCGCCGGGTACTGGCAGTAGTAGCGGACGGCGTAGTCCTTCGGGTCGGCTGCGCTCGCGGGCAGATCGCGGACGGCATCGGCGACGAACACGCCGGTGAGGGTGTGCTTGATCTCGTCGTTGTTGAAGAACGGTTCGGAGTCGCGGGCGGTGAACAAGTGGGCGAACAGCAGCACCGCTAGCAGGCCGAGAACGTGGACCGCGGGCCCCCGGTACCACTTCACGACGTCACCAGTTGGGCGACGGGCTTGCGGGCGTGGGCGGCCGCGTGTTCGCCCATCGGCACGCACCGGAAGTGCTTCACCAAAATGTCGAAGAACTCCCCTGCCGCTTGCAGTTTCTCCGCGCTCGGGCGGCGCATGGCGGGGAAGAATCTGAGCCGGTCGGTGTCGTCGCTGCCCATGAAATCCAGGGGGTGCAACAGGATCGACGGCTCGACGCGGAACAGCCGGCACATCCCGAGGGCGAACCGCCAGTAGGTGCGGGCGAGCCACGGCGAGAACCCGTGCAGGTACAGCAGGTAGCTCAGGTGGATGGGCACCTTGAACAGCGGCATGGTGGTGACGGGGATTTCGAGCAGCGGGCCGGTCGGCGTCTTCCAGTGGTACGGCCGCAGCGGTTGGAACCCGTCCCGCAGCTTGCCGAACAGCTTCTTCCGCTTCGCCTTCTCCTCGGCCGACAGCCCCTTGGCGGTGGCGAAGTAGTACAGCCGGGCGAGCGGGCCGAGGAAGGTGGGGAAGGTGCTGGCGTCGAACCGGTACCCGCGGCGGGCGAGGACGGCGAGCAGCGTCGGCGAGTGGCTGAACCCCGGCCCACGGAACATGTCTGGCCGCACGCCGGTGGCCGTTTCAATCGCGTCTTCGGTGCGGGCGAGTTCGGCCTCGATCTCGGCTTCGGAGTACAGGTGCAGCCACGGCTCGTGGTGGAACGAGTGGTTGCCCACCTCGTGTCCGGCGTCCACGATCGACCGCAGAACCGCGTGATGCTCGGGGGCATCTGCATCCTTGCCGACGATGAACCAAGTGATCGTCAGCCCGCGGTCGGCCAGGAATTTCAGCACCCGCGGCACGACCACATCCAGGTACGACGGGTACTGGTCCCACCCGGCGTCGCCGTGGGTCTTCAGGTAGCTCCACAGGTTGTCCAGGTCGAGGGACAGGCTACACAGGGGTCGGCGCATTCTCGGTTCTCGTGACCTCGGCGAATCCTCGTTCGGCCAGTTGCAGCGTCTCGTTCACGTTCAGTGTGCCGTTCACGATCTGCGACGAGTTCACCAGGAACACCCCCGGCAGGCTGGTCCGCATCGCTGGCACGCGGTCGGAGTAGCCGAGAGTCGGGATGGGGAACACGTGCCTCACGCGGGCGACCTGGAAGGCGAGCACATCGGCCCTGCTGAAGTGCGGGTATATCCGCTCCAGGGCGGCGGTGAACCGCTCGCGGATGCTGTCATCCGGTTCGCTCATCACCGGGTCGTCGGGTGCGACGTACTTCGGCAGGTAGACCAGACTCCGTCCGCCGAACTCGCTGCGATCGACCAACGCCGACATCTCGATCACGCCGGTGAACGGCACCCACGGGTCGGTCAGGTTCGTCACATAGAAGTGGTCGAGCGGCTTCTTCAGGAGCACCGAGGCGCACACGATGCCCTGATATTTCACGGCCGCGAGTCGGTCGCGTTCGTCGGCGTTCAACTCCGGCAGCAGCCGCACGGCGAGCGGCGGGGCGGCGGTGCAAACGACGCGGTCGAAGGTCAACACCTCGCCGGAGGCCAGTTCCACCCGCGGGCCGATGCCGGTCGGCGAGTCGATCCGTTCCACCGCGGCACGGGTTCGAATCTCGACCCCGTCGGCGGTCAGCACCTCGGCGAAGCGGTCGATGATCCGCCCATACCCGCCATTCACGTAGCCGAACAGCTCCTTCTTCATGCCACTCTTCCGGGCCGCGTACATCCGCTGGATGGTCGCCCAGATGAACGCCGCGCTCGCGTCCTTGTAGCTGTCGCCGAGTTTCGCCTTCAGCAGGGGCAGCCAGATTTTCTCGACGGTCCGCTTTCCGCTCAGCTTCGTCAGCCACTCGACGACCGGGATCTGCTCCAGCCGCTTCCAGTCGGTCGTCCGGCTGGCCCGCAGGATGGTCATCCCGAGCCAGAACTTGCCCCACAAGCCGAGCGGCGGGAACCGCAGGAACTCCAGGGAGTTCGACATCGAGTGCAGCTTGCCGTCGGTGTAGAAGCCGGTCTTCGTCTCGCTCCCGACGAACTCGCCTTGCAGGTTCAGACGCTTCAGCAGGGCGTGCGTGTGCGCGTCGCTGAGCAGGATGACGTGGTAGAACCTGTCCCACCGCACGCCGCCCACGTCCCACGCCGCGGCCAACCCGCCCACCTCCGGGGCCGCCTCCAGCACGGTCACACGATTCCCCTGTCCCCGCAGGCGGTCGGCGAGCGACAGCCCGAGCAGCCCGCCGCCGACGATGCCGACGTGTTCGCTCACGACCCGGCCCTCGTCAGGATGGCGGTCCGGCGGTGGCTGAAGTGCGTCAGGTTGCGGTCGAGCCACCGCACGGACAAGCCGGCGTCCGACGCGAGCCGTTCCACGCACTCCCGAGTCGGCTGGAACAGCGGCGCGTCCTTCTTCTGCGCTTCGTACTTCCGGGCGAGCGCCCGCGTGCGGAGGTAGGCCCGAAGGAAGTACCCACGCCGCAGGCTGAACCAGAGGAGCGACAAGGCGTCTTTGCGGAACGGGTGGGCGGGCGGGATGAGGTCGGACAGCACTACGCACCCGCCTGGGCGGAGAAGCGGGGCGAACTGACCCAGCCGGTCGGCCAGCGCGGATTCACCCATGTACTGCACCACGCTGTTCACCCAGATCAGGTCGAAGGTGGTGGCGGTGTCGGCGGGGTTCCACTCGCACACGTTGGCGTGGGCGGCCAGGTGCCGGCGGGCGAAGGTGCGCATCGGCTCGGAGTGGTCCCACACCCACAGCCGACCGACTTTGCCCGCCAGCGGACGTGCCGCCTGACCGTAACCGCAGCCGAAGTCGAGGGCGGCGGTGGACGGAATCAGTGGCACCGCGGCGGCGAGGTTTCGCACCGCCTCCTCGCCCTCGGCGGGGAAGAAGAGTTGGCCGTCGGGGAGGCTGTCCCAGTAGCCGTTCCAGGGGGAAACAGTCGTCGCGGGCATCGGCTCAGTCGTGCTCGGTGGTGACGCCGGCGGCGAACTGGTACCGCCGGCCGCACTCCTGGCAGTGTAGCTCGCGGTCGGCCGGCGGGCTGCCCGGCGGGTGGCGCAGGAGCAGTTGCCCGCACCGACACACCACACCGACCGGCACGGCGGGCGAGCCGAGGGCGAGCGCGAAGTCGGGCACGCTCTTCGTGACGACGCTGCCCATGCCTATCATCGCCCACCGCCCGATGGTGATCCCGCCGCCGACGGTGCAGTTCGCCCCGATGGTGGCGCCGGCCTTCACGGTGGTGTTCTGCGTGTGGTCGTCCGGCTCGCTCGGGCGGAGGTGCGACAGGTCCGGGGTGGTCGCCCGCGGGAACTTGTCGTTGGTGAAGACGGTGCCGGCGGCGATCATCACCCCGTCTTCAAGCGTCACACCGGCGCACACGTACACGAAGCTGTTCAGCTTGCAGCGGTGGCCGATCCGCACCCCGTAGGCGATGTACGTCTTCTCGCCGACGATGCACTCGTCGCCGGTGGCGGCGTCGTGCCGGATGTGGACGTTGTCCCACACACTCGTCCCACGGCCGAGCGAGACGCCCCGCTCGACGATCGCCGTCGGGTGGATTCGCACGCCGTCAGACACGGGCCACCTCACGGACGACGTCCGTCATCCGCACCGACGGCGGGGTCTGGGTGAGTGGGGCGCCGGCGTCCACCCCGGTCCACGCGGCCGACTCCATGGACCGATACGCCGCCTCGATCACCTCCACGCTGGCGATGGCGTCGTCGGCGGTGATGAGGAGCGCTTCCTCTCCCCTCACCGCCTTCGCCACGTTCGTCACCTGCGCGGTGAACGCCTGCACCTTGTCGTATCCGGATCCGAACACGGTCCAGTCGCCGCCGGTCCGCTTCACCCGCGACTGCTTCCACCCCACCTGGATGGTGCCGCCGCTGCCGTAGATGTTCACGTACCAGTCGAGTTCCTTGTTGATGCTCCAACTCAGGTCGATGCTGCCCATCACCCCGGTGGCACTCCGCACGAACAGGCGGGCGGTGTCCTCCACCGGGATCGCCTGCACCCGCAACCCCTCGACGGCGTGAACCTGGGCGAGCGGGCCGAGGAAGTACCGGATGACGTCCACCGAGTGGGTGCCGTTGTCGATGAGTACCCCGCCGCCGCTCACGGACGGCCGGCTGTTCCACCGGGCCGTCATGTCCACCCGGCTGGTGAACGCGTTCTCGAACAGGATGACTTCGCCGATCTCGCCGGCGGCCACCAGTTGCTTCGCCTTCACCACGTCCGACACGTACCGGAACTTCGACCCCATCGTCAGCAGCCGGCCGGCCTTCACCGCCTCGTACTGCATCTTGCGGGCGTCGGCCGCGGTCAGGGTGAACGGCTTTTCACAGAGGACGTGCCGGCCGCCGCGGAGCAGGTCGGTGGTGATCGCGGTGTGTGTGTCCGGCGGGGTGCAGACGATGACGACTTCGGCGTCGGGCAGTGCGGTGTGCGAACCGAGCGCCGGTACGCCGTACTTCGCGCCGAACGCCTCGGCGGCTTCTTTCCGCACGTCGGCGACGGCGACCAGCTTGGCGTGAGGGTTGTTGGCGAAAGCGGCCGCGTAGCTGTGGGCGATGCCGCCGGTGCCGACGACGGCGAACGTGACGGGATTCACGCCGCACCCCCTTTCGCCAGCTTCGTGGCCGCCTGGTAGATGCTGCTCGCCAGGTAGTTCAGGTGGTCGGCGGTGTACTTTTCGTTCCACGGCAGCACCAGCACGCGGTCGAGGTACTCGAACGTACCGGGGAAGCGGTCGGCGGAGTAATCGACTGCCTCCGGAGTCGCCAGGGTGAACGGCCACCGGCTCTTGCCGAAGGTTCTTTGGTCGCGAAACACCTCGCACCGGAACGCCGGCTTCTGGATGTACCGCGGGGCTGACAGGATGTTCGCCAGCTTCAGTTCTTTGGCGAGTGCGGGCGGGCCGCCGGGGATGACGGCCGGATCGACCAGCACGCTGTATTTCCAGAAGGTGTGCGTGCTGTCGGGTGTACGAACTGGCACGCTCACGCCGGGCGTGCCGGCGAGCAGTTGATCCATCCGGGCGGCGGCGGCCACACGGGCTTCGACCACGCCGGGCAACTTCGGCAACTGGCCGACGGCACACGCCGATTGCAATTCGCTCAGCCGGTAGTTCAGAGCGATGAAGTAGTGGTCCGGCTGCGGGTCGCCGTACCCCCACGCCTTGTTGATGAACAGGTACATGCGGCGGGCGAGGGCCGCGTCGTTCGACACCACCAGCCCGCCCTCGCCGGTCGTCACGTGCTTGCCCTGTTGCAGGCTGAAGCAGCCGATCGCCCCGAGGGTGCCGACCGGCTTGCCGGCGTGCGTCGCCCCGAACGCCTGGGCCGCGTCTTCGATCACCGGCACGCCGTGCTTGTTCGCCACCGCCAGGATGCCGGTCATGTCGCACGGGTTGCCGAACAGGTGCGTGACGATGACCGCCTTCGTTCGTGGGGTGATGCGGGCGGCCACGCTCTCCGCCGTCACGTTCCCGGTCCGCGGGTCCACGTCGGCGAACACAGGGATCGCCCCGTGAAACAGGATGGGGGTCAGCGCCCCCATGTCGGTGATGCTGGTGGTGACGACCTCGTCGCCCGGTTCGGGGTCAATCGCGGCGACGGCACAATGCACCGCCGCCGAGCCGGACGAGCAGGCGGAGGCGTGCTTCGCCCCCACGCTCGCGGCGAAATCGGTCTCCAGCCGTTTGGTGAACTTCCCTTTCGTGGCGGTGAGGGTGCCGCTGCGAATCGCCTCCGCCAGCAGGGCGATCTCCTCGTCCCCGAGGGTGCGGCCGGTGGCGTCCTGGTCGGACGGCAGTTGAATCGGCGGGGTGGTGCTGAGCGGGATGTTCATCGTGAAAGAAATCGGGATGTCAGGCCGGGGTGAGGGGCACCGGCGTTTCGGGATTCGGCGGGACGATGGTCGCGTTCAGGTGTTTCAGTTGGCCGCGGATCACCTGGTCGCGGTCGGCGGCCGAGTCCTGCCGCCAGCGGTCGAGGGTCAGCCCGAGCATCAGTTTCAGGTGCCCGAGGACGGTTCGCACCGTCTTCAGTTTCGACCGACCGATCAGCCGCGTTTCCAGCACGGCCGGGAACTCTACGACGGTTTTCCCGGCCAGGTCGAGGCGGCCGATCAACTCGGCGACGCCGAGGAAGCGGCCGTTCTTCAGCGGGATGGCGGCGACCGTGCTGCGGCGGTACACGCGGAAGCAACTGGTGTACGTGTGCAGCTTGGTGTTCAGGATCCGCCGGTACAGCCAGGCGCACCCCTTGCTCAGGCTCAGCCGCCAGCCGGGCACGTTCTTTACCCCGCCGCCGGGGTGGTACGGGGAGGCCGTCACCAGATCGACCCCAGGCACCAGCAGCGGGATCATTTCGGCCAGCTTGAGCGGGTCGTAGCTGCAGTCGCTGTCCATCGAGCAGACGACTTCCGAGTGGGCCGCCCGCAGGCCGGTGGTGATGGCGGCGGCCACCCCCTGGTTCGCGTCGTGCCGCACCAGTTGCACGTGCGGGCTGTTGGCGAAGGTGGCCGTCAATCGGTTCCAGGTGTTGTCCGTGCTGCCGTCGTCCACGATCACGAACTCGACGTCGTACCGGCCGCTCAGCTTCTCGCCCACCTCGTCCAGGGTGTTCCGCAGGTGCGGCACCAGCAGCTCTTCGTTGAAGCACGGCACCACGACGGACACCGGTTGCGCCGGGCCGGCGGGGGTGCGGGCGAGCCGCTGGGTGTCGGATTCGGTGGGGGTGGGCGCGGCGAACACCGTCCGCGGCGGGGCCGGCTCGGGCGTCAGCTTGAGGAACTCGGCGGCGGTGCCGAACCGATACCGCGACAGCAGTTCGCCGATGCGGGCCGGCATCTTGTGCAGGTTGCGGTAGTGCCGCATCCGGCGGAAGAAGCCGATGCCGCTCAACTCCGGCTGGTCCGGGTCGAGTTCCCAGGTGTGGAAGTAGGCGACGAGCGGGTGCGGGTGTGTCTTCACCCACTTGTCGGCGGCTCGGCGGGTGAGGCCGTGCGGCAACTGCCGGAGGTAGTTCCCCCCGGCCACCGGCACCCGCACGCCCAGGATGTTCCCGGTCGAGATCGGCAACTCCAGGAGCGACCGCCCGCCGTTGCGGTGCTCGTGCGGGGTGAACCGCCGCGGGTCGTCGCCGAAGCTGCCCCGCATGGGGGCGAGACTGGAGTCGTACATGAACCCCGACTCGGCCAGGGCGTCGAGTGCCCACAGGTCGTCCGGCCCGAGCCACCCGTCGGCCAGCCGGTAGCCGTACACCCGCCGCCCGCTGGCGTCTTCCACCGCCTGCCGGGCGCGGATCAAGTCCGCTTTGAACTCGTCCGGGGTCATGTCCCGCACGCTGCGGTGGTAGTACCCCCGCACGGCCACCTCGTGCCCGGCGTCGGCCACCCGCCGCACCACCCGCGGGAACTGGTCGGCGATCCACCCGAGGACGAAGAACGTCGCCTTCGTGTCGTGCTTCGCCAGCAGTTGCAGGGTGCGGTCGGTCATCACCTCCACCCGCGACTCGAACCGCCCCCACCGCTGCTTCTGGATGAACGTGTTGAACGCCCCCACCTGGAAGTAGTCTTCCAGGTTGACGGTCAGGACGTGGCGGGCGGGGGCTGTCATGACGGCCCTCCGACTGTAGCCGGGGTCTGTGACCCCGGTCCGGCCTCACAGAGGCCGGCTACAGTAAGACCGAACGCGGCCGCCAGCTCCCCCACGATCCGCTCGCCGGCGTGCCCGTCTCCGAACGGGTTGTCGGTCGGCCTGGCGGTGGCGTCGGTGCGGTACATCTCGTCCAGCATGAGCGCCAGGTCGTCGCCCGTCGGGCACAGTTTCGCCAGGCCGGTGTCGAGCACTTCCGGCCGCTCGGTGTTCTCCCGCAGGATGAGCAGCGGTACGCCCAGGCTCGGGGCTTCTTCTTGCACCCCGCCGGAGTCGGAGGCGATCACCCACGACTCGGAGAGTAGCCCGATGAAGTCGGGGTAATCGAGTGGGTCGATCAGCCACACACGGTCTACGCCGCCGAGAATGGCTGCCGCCGCCCGCACCGCCGGGTTCGGGTGCATGGGGAAGATGACGGCCGTGTCCGGGTGCCGCTCGACGAACCGGCGGAGCGCCCGCAGGTTCGCCCCCATCCGCTCGCCGAAGCTCTCGCGGCGGTGGGTGGTGACCGTCACCCGCTTCAGCCCGGCGGTGGCGGTCAGCAGTTGGGTCAGCTTCGGCGACCGCTCCTGTCGGGCGAGCATCCCGTGCAGGGCATCCACCACGGGGTTGCCGGTGACGATCACGCTCTCGGGCGGAACGCCTTCGGCCAGCAGGTTGTCGGCGTGCCGCTGGGTGGCGGCGAAGTGCCAGCGGGTCAGCCGCGACACCAGCCGGCGGTTCATCTCTTCGGGGAACGGGTTGACGGGGTCGTCGGTCCGCAGGCCGGCCTCGACGTGGGCGACCGGAATCCGCCGCTGGAACGCGGCGAGCGCCGCCGCTGTGGCGGTGGTGGTGTCGCCTTGCACGATCACCACGTCCGGCGATTCCTTCGCCAAGACGGCGTCGAACTCGGTCAGCACCCGCGCGAACAGGCGGTTCAGGTGCTGGCCCGGCTCCATCACCTTCAGTTCGTGATCGACGTGGACCCCGAACCGGGCGACGAACGGGGCGAGCAAATCCGTGTGTTGCCCAGACGACACCACCAGCGGGCGGAAGGCTGGCGACTCCGCGAGTGCGGATATGACCGGGGCGAGCTTGATCACCTCCGGGCGGGTGCCGAAAGCGACGGCAGCGCGAATCTGCTTTTGATACGGGGGGGTGGAGGCGGCGTGCATGGGACTAAGGCGGGCGTCGATTTCGGCTGTCGGAGTTTCCGTCACTCTAGCATACGCATCGGGCGGCCGAAAAATTGCCCGCGGATGTGTCCGAGTGCGAACGGGGTGTCAGTGGGGGGAACGGATTGGACGCACCGCACCCGCCGCCCGTTTCCGATTCCGCACCGCCTTCTTGAAGCTCGTGCCCGCAGAAATATGGTCACAGCGGAACGGAATCGCACCCGCCAGCGGAGGAACCCGTGGCACCCGAGCCGGTTGACCTGTCCCGCGTTCGTACTGTCCCGCTCCAACTGCGTCCGAACAAGGTGTCGCAGGCGAACTTCGCCCGCCCGCCGCGGAAGGGGCAGTCGGCCGCCGAGTTCCTTGCCGGGCTGCCGCACATCCTGGCCGGGGCCGACTTCCGCCACGTGGTGAGGGCGGTGGTGAACGCCCGGCGGAACGGCCGGCCGGTGGTGTTCGGATTCGGGGCGCACGTGTTGAAGTGCGGGCTGTCGCCGGTGGTCATCGACCTGATGGAACGGGGGATCATCACCGCCGTGGCGACGAACGGTTCCGGGGCGATCCACGACTTCGAACTGGCCCTGATCGGCGAGACGTCCGAAGACGTTGCGGCTGGGTTGAAGGACGGCACGTTCGGTATGGTGAAGGAGACCGGCGAGTTGATGCACACGGCCATCAATCGCGCGCTGGATCGCCCCGCCGCCGGCCTGGGCGAACTGTTCGGTGAGCAACTCGACCTGATCGCCGCCCCGAACCGCGAGCTGAGCATCGCGGCCGCCGCCCGCCGGTTGGGGCTGCCGTTCTGCGTGCACGTCGCCGTCGGAACCGACATCATTCACATGCACCCGACCGCCGACGGCGCCGCCCTCGGCCGGGCGAGCTTCAACGACTTCAAGCTGCTGTGCGGGGTGGTGAAGGAGCTGAGCGGCGGGGTGTACCTGAACGTCGGGTCAGCGGTGGTGTTGCCGGAGGTGTTCTTGAAAGCGTTCACGGTGGCGCAGAACCTGGGGGCGAACCTGGCCGGGTTCACCACCGTGAACATGGACATGATCGCCCACTACCGCAGCGGGGAGAACGTGGTCCGCCGACCGCCGACCGTCGGCGGGGCGGGGTACTCGCTGATCGGGCGGCACGAGATCATGCTCCCGCTGCTGGCCCAAGCGGTGGTGGAGGAACTCGGCTGACCATGTGGCTCCCCCGAAACAAGTTGCTCCCCTGGCTCGACTTGCTCGCGGTTCGGGAATCGCACCGCGCCGCCGGGCGGGTGGTGGTGTGGACGAACGGCACGTTCGACCTGCTCCATCCTGGCCACGTGAGCAGCCTGCAACAGGCCCGTGCGCTCGGGGACGTGCTGGTGGTTGGGGTGAACTCGGACCGCTCGGTGAAGGCGTACAAGGGGCCGACCCGACCCATCTTGAATGAACAGGAACGCTCGGCGATGCTGGCGGCGTTGGAGTGTGTCGATTTTGTCGTCCTGTTCGACGAGGACACGCCGGCCGAATCGCTGGCGCGGCTGAAGCCCGACATCCACTGCAAGGGTGCCGAGTACGCTCCTCCGCACGGCCGACTGGTGCCCGAGCGGGCGGTGGTGGAGGGGTACGGCGGGCGGATCGAATACCTGCCGCTCGTACCGGGGGTGAGTACGACAGATCTCTTAAAGCGTATCCAAGGTTCCTCATGACTGATCTGCTCGCCCGTTTCGCCGGCTGCCCTGTTCTCGTCGTCGGCGACCTGATGCTCGACGAGTTCATCTGGGGGAGTGTGTCCCGCATCTCGCCTGAGGCCCCGGTGCCGGTGGTGCAGGTCCGCGAACGGACGTACACGGCCGGCGGGGCGGCGAATACCGCCGCCAACGTGAGGACACTCGGCGGGTCGGTGAGCGTGGCCGGCGTGCTGGGCGACGACGGCGGTGGCCGGCGCACGAGGGAGATTCTGGACGGGCAGGGGGTGAACACCGCCGCGGTGGTGGCGGACTCGACCCGCCCGACGACGACGAAAACGCGGGTGGTGGCACACAGTCAGCAGGTGGTGCGAATCGACCAAGAACTGCCGGGTGCGGTACCCGGTGAAGTCGAAGACCGGTTGTTCGCGGCGATTGCCGAACAGTTGCAGGCGGTCCGCGGGTGCGTGGTGTCGGACTACGGCAAGGGCGTGGTGACGCCGGGGTTGGTCGGGCGGGTGATCGAGGCGGCGAACGCGGCCGGGGTGCCGGTGGTGATCGACCCGAAGGGGACCGACTACGCCAAGTACCGCGGGGCCACGCTGGTGAAGCCGAACCAACTCGAAGCCGGGCAGGTGCTCAATCGCACTTTGCACAGCGGTGACGATGTGGACCGGGCGGGGGTGGATTTGCTGACGCTGCTCGGGCCGAAGTCGGCGGTCCTTGTCACCCGCGGGCCGGCCGGGATGAGCCTGTTCGAGCACGGCCGCGGGGTGGTGCATGTGCCCGCCCAGGCGCGGGAGGTGTACGACGTGACCGGGGCCGGCGACACGGTGGCCGGCACCCTCGGTTTGTGTCTCGCGGTGGGCGGAAAACTGGACGACGCCTGCCGACTGGCGAGCCTCGCCGCCGCGGTTGTCGTCGGAAAGGTCGGCACGGCAACGTGTTCGGTGGAGGAGTTGCGGGCGGCGGTGCAGGTGGCCCGGTGGTGACTGCGGGCCGGGTGTGTGTATGTGGGGGAAGTGGTGGGACTGAGACTAATCCGCCACCCGCCATTTTGACAGCAGGGTTACGAACGGGTACAGTCATGCCGTCCCGTTCACCCGTGTTGGGAGGTGTCGAGATGGCTCCGGCACTGATCGCGGTGGGTGTGATCCTGGTCGTCGGCGTCGGCGTGTTCCTGTACACCCGTCGGCGGACGCCCCAACCCGTCGCGGCGTTCGAGAACGAGCGCGAGGAGCGGCTGGCGAACGCGGTGGCCCGCAAGGTGGGCTGTTCGCCCGGTGCGGCACTCGGTTCGGTGCGGCAGGAACTGGACCTCGCTCCCGGCCAGTCGGACGAGGTGCTGACCAAGCGGGCGGTGTACCACTATCAGCAGGCGATCCCCGAGCGGACGTGCCGGACGTACCGCGACGCCTCTCCCGGGTGAGGGTGATCCACTCCGCCCCGGTCGCGGCTCGTTTCTACTCGTACATCAAACACGTCTTCCTTCGTTCGGCGAACTTCGTCAGCCCCGGTTCCCACGCCTTCATCAACTCGTCCGCCGGCTTGCCCGCGTCCACCCCGTCGAACGTCGCCTTGTTCACGAGCAGAGTGTCGTACCGCTTCGTCTGCCAGTCGTTCGGGTAGAGCTTCCGCAAGGTCGCGGCGAAGTTCATGCCCACCGTCACCGGCCGCACCTTCACCCACTCGTCGATGATGATGTCCACACCGCCGCACGGCTTGTCCTTATGCACTGATCCCGTCGGCGTGCGATCCGTCGGCACGAACCGCACCCCGGCGAGGTTCAGTTTGTTCAACTCGGCTGCCAGCTTCTTCCCGTCGATCCACGGCGCCCCGACCCACTCGAACGGCCGTTCGGTGCCGCGGCCGACACTCACGTTCGTCGTCTCTAGCAGGCCGATGCCGGGGTAGAGCATCGCGGCGGTCAGGTGCCGCATGTTCGGCGACGGGTTTCGCCAGGGCAGGCCGGTGCGGTCGAACGTGTCGCCCCGCCTCCATCCCTCGCACTTCACCACCGTCAGATCGACACCAAGCTTCCGCTCGGCGTTGAACAGGGTGGCCAACTCGCCGACGGTCAGACCGTGACGCACCGGGATGTCGTGGTACGCCACGAACGACTCCCGCCCATCGTCCCGCACCGGCCCTTCCACCAGCACCCCGCCGATCGGGTTCGGGCGGTCCAGCACCACCACCTTCAGGTTGTTCTCCTTCGCCGCCTCCATCACCAGTCCGAGGGTGCTGATGTAGGTGTAGAACCGGCAGCCGATGTCCTGGATGTCGTAGACGATGGTGTCCACGCCCTTCAGTTGCTCGGCGGTCGGCTTGCGGCGCTCCCCGTAGAGGCTGAACACCGGCAGGCCGGTCTTCTCGTCCTTGCCGTCGGCCACCTTCTCATCGAGTTCCCCGCGGATGCCGTGTTCCGGGCTGAAGAGGGCGACCAGCTTCACGCCCTCGGCCTTGTGGAGAAGGTCGATGACGCTCTCGCCCGTCGCCGTGCGGCCGGTGTGGTTCGTCACGAGGGCGACGTTGCGGCCCTTCAGCGAAGCGAACTTGTCGCGGACGAGGACGTCGAGGCCGGTGGAAACGGCGCGGGTTCCCCTCTCCCCTGGGGGAGAGGGGAGTGTGGTGAGGGGGGTTGGGCGGGCCTTCCCCCTCACCACTATCCCCTCTCCCTCAGGGGAGAGGGGGACTGCCGATGCCACAATCGTCCCCACCTGTCGCCGCAACTCCGTCACCGACACCTTCTCGCCGATGAACGTGCGGTTGGTCAGGATGATGATCGCCGTTCGGCTGGGCGGGTCGATCCACACGCTGGTGCCCGTGAAGCCCGTGTGGCCGAACCCGTCGCCGGCCGGGAACAGTTCGCCCCGCTGGGCGGTGAACCCGGTGTCCACGTCCCACCCCGGCGACCGCTGCCCGCTCGGGGGTACAGATCGGCCTTCGGTGAACATTTTCACCGTGAGCGGCGAGAGAACCCGTTTGCCGTCGAGTTCACCGTCGCGGAGCAGCATCCGGCAGTAGCGTGCCAGGTCGTCGGCGGTGCCGAACAGCCCGGCATGCCCGGCCACCCCGCCGACCGCGAACGCCCGCGGGTCGTGCACTTCACCCGAAATGGTCTTGCCATCCCGTTTGCCCGTCGGGGCGGCCCGCTTCTTCAGCTCATCGCCGGGGGTGTAGCCGGAATCGGCCATTTTCAACGGCTCGAACACGTGCTTCCTGGCGAACTCGTCGAGCGGCATTTGCCCGAGTCGCTGGACCAGTTCGCCCAGAACCAGGAAGCCGACGTCGCTGTACTTGAACCGCGTCCCCGCCGGCACTTCGAGTTTCAGGTTGGCGATGTTCTCGAACGCCTTCGCGCGGCCGTTCGCGTAGTCGCCGATCGCGTTGTCGGCGGTCAACCCGGTCGTGTGCAGCAGGCACTGCTCGACGGTGACGTCGCCCTTGTCGTTGGCCGCGAATTCCGGCCAGTGCTTGGCCACCTTGTCGGACAGTCGCAACTTCCCCTGCTCGATCAGGACCATCACGCTGGTGGCCGTCGCCACGGGCTTAGTCACCGAGGCCATGTCGAACACGGTGTCCGCCGTCATCGCCGCTTCCGCGTCCCGCTTGCCGAACGCCTTGCGGTACACCACCGCGTCCTTGTGGACGACCAGGACGACGGCCCCCGGGCAGTCGCCGCGCTTGATGGCGGCATCGACGGCCTCGTCGATCCGGGCGAGGCGTTCTTTGTCGATGTCAGCCGCGGACAGCGGGAGGGCGAACCACAGCAGGGCGAAGGCGACGGGACGAGGCATGTGGGTGTCCGGAGGCGGTGCGGGCGGGAACGGTCAGCACCCCGCCGAGGGGGATGAGGCGCGATGATGACCATCTTGACCATGTTGAGAGCGACACCCGGGTGGTGCCGGGGTCGCTGTCACTCGACTGTAGCGAGCAGGCCTTGCATCTCGCCGCGGGAGTGAAGGGCTTCGGGGGTGCCGGTCCGGGTGGCGGCGGCAATGCCCTGCTTGAGGACTTTCGCCGCTTCCGTCTCTTTGCCCAGCCGGGCGAGCGCCTGCCCGCACATGAGGAAGGCGGGGATGTACGGCTGGTGCGGGTCGAGGTCGATCAACTCGCGGAGGAGTTTGACCGCCGTCGCGTCGTCCCCCTGGCTGGAATACTCCATCGCCAGCCCGTACCGCAAGAAGGCGTCGTCCGGGTCGTCGGCCAACAGGGTTTCGATCTGCTGCATCCGCGGGGTGCGGGTCATGGGTGTCTCGTCCTGGGATGGAGGATACCCACTCAGCCTAACCGTTACGACCGGCACCGACCACGCCACCGCGACCGTTCCGCCCGATACACCCGTCACAACCGACTCCCCCGGCGCACCACCACCACCCGCACCGCCCGGCACCACCCGCCCCCCACCGCCCACTTCTCCGCCGTCCGCTTCCCTCGAATTCCAGGGCGGTTGCGGCGGTAGTCGAAAACAGCACGCGTCGGGACACGGACGCACTCCTCGGCGGCACGCCGCCCCCTCACGGACGCGGGGTTTGCAATGGGCCAGTTGGCGCACCTCCGGGGCCGTCGCCCCGCTCGCTTGTCGTTGCTCGCCTCACTGTTCGCCACCGGCGTCGGGCTGGCCGCCGACCCGGTGCCGACCCTGCCGCCGGTGCCCACCCGCATGCCCACCGCCGCCCCGGCGGTGGGCGTCCCGCCGGCCGTGACCGCGGCCACCGGCGCGAGCAAGCGGCGGGACGAGACGGTCGAGTTGGTGGAGCGGGTGAAGGCGGCGGTGGTGAACATCCACAGTGAGCGGACCGTGTCCGGGGTGTCGGACGACCCGTTCCGCCCGAACCTGGTGCAGCCGCAGCGGGTGAACGGCATGGGCACCGGCATCGTGCTCGACCCGCGGGGGTACATCGTCACCAACTACCACGTGGTGGACGACGTGCAGTCGCTGCGGTGCCGGCTGGCCGACGGGACGAACCTGACGGCCAAGGTGATCGCCCTGGATAAGGAGTCCGACCTCGCCCTCATCAAGATCGACCCGCCCAAGCCGCTCCCCCTGGTGCCGCTCGGGACGGCTCAAGACCTGATGCTGGCCGAGAAGGTGATCGCCATCGGCAACGCCTTCGGGTACGAGCACACCGTCACCACCGGCAGCGTGAGCGCCCTCAAGCGGGACGTGACGCTGAACAAAGAGGTGTCGTACAAGTCGCTCATCCAGACGCAGACGCCGATCAACCCCGGGAACAGCGGCGGCCCGCTGTTCAACAAGATGGGCGAGGTGGTGGGGGTGAACGTGGCCATCCGCGCGGGGGCGCAGAACATCGCCTTCGCCATCCCTGTGGACACGATGATCACCAAGTCGGCCGACATGCTGGCCGGGCGGAAGGGGGCCGGCGGGCGGTTCGGCCTCACCCTGGTGAGCAAGCACGACCGGTCGGGCGAGGAGGCCCCGCTGCGGCGGTGGGTGGCGGTGCAGCGGGTGGAGGCGGGGTCGGTGGCGGCCGACGCGGGGGTGAAGGCGAACGACGAGATCGAACTGGTGGGCGACGTCGCGGTGACATCGGCGATCGACTTCGAGCGGGGGTTCCTCGACCGCACCGGCAAGACGAAGGTGCGGGTGAAGCGGGCGGGCGAGTCGCTCGACCTGGAGTTCGGGGCCGGGGCGGTGTTCACCGCCGACCGCAGCGTGTCTATCGCCCCGCCGAGCGAGAGCGGTGTCGGCGGGAAACTGGGTATCAAGTCGAGCGTGGTCGGGGCGGGTGTGGTGCAGGGGGTGGACAAGCAACTGCGGGGCGGCCTGTGGCTGACGGAGGTGTCGGCCGGCGGGCTGTTCGGCAAGGCCGGGCTGAAGGCGGGCGACATCCTACTCGGGCTGCACCAGTGGGAGACACTCAGCCCGGACCACATCACCTTCGTGCTCACCCACAAGGACCTGGCCACGTTCAACCCGGTGCGGGTGATCTTCGTGCGGGACGGCAAGATCCGCGAGAGCACCATCACGGTGGAGTAGACCGCCGGACTTTGGTTCCGGCCGGGACCCACCCCCCCGCCGGAACCATTTCCATTCGACCGGAAGAAACTACGTCAGACCGTCCGGCGTCTGGTTCATCAGCCGCAACAGCGTCACGGTGGCTGCTTTGGCGAACTGCGGGTCGTTGATGTGGCAGTCGAGTTCGATCAGTTCCACGCCGTACACCCAGTTGCGGATGCTCTGAAACAACGCCTCGTCCGCCTCCGGCCACCAGAACGCCTTGCCCTCCGCGTCGAGTGCCGACACCCCACGCAACGGCAGCAGGATCGCCGTCGGCCCGCTCGCCGCACACGCCCGCTCGGCGAGTTGCTTCCCCAGAAGGTCGTTCTCCTCGGGCGTGGTTCGCATCAAGGTGACGGTCGGGTTGTGCTGGTAGAATCGGCGACCTTTGTACTTCTCCGGCACCGTCTCCGGCGTACCGAAGTTGACCATGTCGAGGGCACCAACCGAAATGACCTGCGGGACGCCCTTCAACCCGGCGGCAGTCAGCCGATCATCCCCCGCGGCCATCACCCCGCCGCACAACTCGTCCGCCAGTTCGGTGGTGGTGATGTCGAGTACCCCACTCACCAGCCCGTCGCGGATCAGCCCTTCCATCGTCCGCCCGCCGGTACCGGTCGCGTGGAACGTCAGCACCTCGAACCCCGACGACTCCAACTGACTCCGGGCCGCTTGAACGCATGGCGTCGTCACCCCGAACATGGTCGTTGCGATGACCTTCGTCGCGATCGCCGATGGCTCGCGGCGAACCGAACCCACCATGCCGGCCATCCCCGCGGCCGCGTTCGCCAACACCAGCCGACTGACGCGATTCAGCCCGGCCACGTCCACCACGCTGTACATCATGCACACGTCGCGGGTGCCGACGTACGGCCGCACGTCGCCGCTCGCCAGCGTGGACACCATCAGCTTCGGCACGCCGACTGGCACGGCTCGCATGGCGGCGGTGGCGATGGTCGTGCCCGCCGATCCCCCCAACCCGAGCACGCCCGACAACTTGCCAGCGGCGTGAAGTTGTTTCGCCACTTCTGCCGCCCCGCGAGCGGCCAGTTCGACGGCCTTGCCGCGGTCGTTCGACTTCCGCACGTTGTCGAGCTTCGCACCGGCGGTGGCGAACAGGTCGGCGTTGGGGATGTCTGCGGGGAAGGGCGGGTCGAACGTGCCTGCGTCGGCGAGCAGCACCGGCACGCCGGCCTCGCGGAGTAAATCCCGCACGAAGGCGACCTCCGTCGCCTTCGTGTCGAGTGTGCCGATGAGGAGGACGCTCATTTCGACACCTTCACCGTCACCGCGTCCGCGAACCCGTGGGCCATCGCCTCGCACTGCCCGCCGGTCATCTCGCCCACTTGCACCCACACGCGGTACTTCAGCTTCAGCGGCGTCTTCGGCGTCAGGTCCCACTCGAAGTAGTCGCCGAACCGGCCGTAGTCGCGTTCACTCCCGCGGGTCTCCTTCGGGTTGTCCGGGTGGTTGATCCGCAGGGCGGTGTACCGCGTCCCACCGGTCACGAAGCTCATCGCGTTCCACGGCAGGTTGACCGTCTTGGCGTCCTTCCCCTTGGCGTCCCAGTTGCGTGTCTCGCCCTCTTTGCCCTTGCCATCGGGCCGGAGGTAGTAAGTCTTCTTCGCTGTCTCCTTCGACACCTCTTGGGTGGCGCGGAAGTGGAAGCCGGCGTGTTGCGGGTCGCCGTCGAGCCGCACCTTGTCCAGTTTCGTGGTCAGCTCGCTGCCCCAGTCGAGCATCGTCCCGCCCGGCACGTTGTACACCGTCACGGTCCGCAGTTCGTCGGCGAACGCCTTCCCGTCCGGCCCGTGCCAGGAGATGTTCGAGGTGTGTGTGGCGTACACCTCGCCCGCCTCGGTGCTCGCCATCTTGACGTGCGTGCTGAACACGTCCTTGGTGCCGTGCCAGATATCGGCGTCCACCTTCTTGCCGTCCTGCTCGTAGCTGATCTTGTTGAACCCGAAGAACAGCCCGCGGTGGTGCGGGAAGAGACCGTCTTTCGGGTCGTTGTACGCCCCGCTGCTGAGCATCACCTTCCCCTCCTTCGGGTCGAACACCTGGTGGAACGGCTTGAAGGTGAGGTAGTGGGCCTTCGGGTCGTGCGGCTTGTTGACGTACCGCAGCACCGGGCGGTCGCCGAACAGCACGTCGGTGTGTTCGCCGGCCTTCTCCGCGAACTTGAACTCGGTCGGCGGGGTCCGCTTCACGGCGGCGAATTTCAGGTCGAGCGACTGGCCGCTCTTCAGTGTCGGCAGGACGAACACCGCCCCTGCTTTGCCGGTCTGGAGGAAGGCGCTCACGTCCTTCCCCGTGGCCAGGTTGCCGGGCGGGGGCGAGTCCAGCTTCACCACCACGTTGGTGGCGTCGTGCTTGCCGCCGGTGACGGTCACGGACTGGGCGAGGGCGACGGCCGGGAGCAGGAGCAGGGGGAGCGCGTGTCGGAGCATGGGAGAGTTTCCGTGGGGGGGTTACTTCACGAACTTGTCGGTGTTGCCGGGGGCGAGCGCGCCGGCAGTGGGTTTGTACAGGATCACCTCTTCGATCTTCTTGGCCATCTCGAAATCCTTGTCGGTGATGCCGCCGGCGCTGTGCGTCTGCAGCTTCACCCAGAACTTGCCCCAACTGACGGCCAGGTCGGCGTGGTGGTCGGCCGCCTCGCACAGGTACGCCACCGCGTTCACCGCCATGAGCGTGGTCGCCCACCCGGCGGTGGTGTACTTGCGGCGGATCCAGCCGTTCTCCAGGTACCACTCGGTCAGCCCGTGCTCGACGAACTTGGCCGGGATGTCGGATTCGGTGTAGGTGCGAAGGGACATGGCAGAACCCTCGGGGTGTTCCGGGTGTCCGGGTTGTTGTAAGCCAACGGGGAGGATTTGACCGTGGAGACTGCCCGGATGCCGACGACCGACCGCCCGGTGGAAAACGCCCCTTACCTGTCCGTCTCGCACGGCGGGCTGACGATCGAAGGGTGGAGTCGGGCGGCGGTGCAGAGCTGCTGGCGGGTGCCCGAGCTGAAGGTGGCGTTCGACGTCGGCGCCAGCCCGTGGGACTTCATGGGCACGCCCAACCTGTTCATCTCGCACACCCACCTCGACCACGTCGCGGCACTACCGGTGTACGTCGCCCGTCGGCGGATGATGAAGATGGAACCGCCGACGATCTACCTCCCCGCCGAGAACGTGGACGACGTTCAGCGGCTACTCCAGGTGATGCAGCGGCTCGACCGCGGGCGGCAGGTGTGCGAGCTGGTCGGCCTGGAAGCCGGTTCGGAAATCGAGCTGTCCCGCGAGCACGTCGTCACGGCGTGGGACACCGTCCACACCATCCCCAGCCGCGGGTTCGTGGTGTGGGAGCGGCGGAACAAGCTGAAGGAGGAGTACCTCGGCCTGCCGGGGGACAAAATCCGCGACCTGAAGTTCAGTGGCGTAGCGATCACCCACGAGGTGAGAACGCCGCTGCTGGCGTACACCGGGGACACCGCCCCGGACGGGCTGGATGCCTGCCCGGCTGCCTTCGACGCGAAGATCCTCATCACCGAGATGAGCTTCTTCCGGGCGAAGCACCGCCGCGACAAGATCCACAAGTTCGGGCACATGCACCTGGACGACTTCATCGAGCGGAAGGACCGGTTCCGGAACGAACTGATCGTCGCCGCCCACTTCAGCACCCGATACCACACGGACGAAATCCGCCGGGCGATGGACGCCAAACTGCCGCCCGAACTGAAGTCGAAGATGAAGATCTGGGTGTGAGCGGCCAGACGTTCTAAGCGGATCAAGAAGATCAAGGGGCGCAAAAGGATCTCCCACACCCCCCTTCGCGGTGCGAGCCGGAACCTTCACTCCGCGAAGGGTTACTGACGAACCGCACATTTTTTCACCACCGCGCTTGCCTGCACATTGGCGCCGGGTTACAACCCTCCCCACGTTTCCCACCCGCCGGCCACCGGAGAGCGTTCAGATTCTTCGTCGCAAGACGAATGGCCGATGTTGCGTCGGCCGAGCGCATGGCTTGCCATGCTCCCCAGCGAAGGCTGTTCCAGGTCCGCTATCGAGCTGGGGGTGGTCCCCCGACCGGTGGTCTGGAACAACCTCGCGGATCGCGGTTCCACCGGTCGGGGGACCACCCCCAGCTCGGCGGACCCGTGAGCCTCCGGTGTCCCAGGTGGAGAGGTGGACGTGCCGGCGGTCGGCGTGTGGGAAACACAACCCAGAACCGGGAACGCAGTGACCGGGTGAACTGATGGCTTCCGCCCTCTCCCTCGCGGACGTTCAGCAGTCGTGGGATTCCCGCGACCCGCAGTTCGTTCAACTCCTGTCGCAGCTCGCCACCCAGACCGACCCGAAGCCCGAGACGCCCATCCGCGACGGGGCACCGACGTTCGACCGCTGGCTGCAATACCTTCGGAGCTGGGAGTTCCGGCGGAAGTCGAAGGACGAACAGCGGGCGGCACGGGTCGAGAAGCTGAAGGCGGTCGAAGCGCCGACCGCCGAGGTCCCGCTCCCGGATCGACTGAAATCACACCAGATCATTGACGCCCTCTGGCGGTCGCCCGACCCGCTGGCTCGTGACTGTTTGTTGCGGGTGATCGCCGAATGCCCGCTGGTGTACGGCCCGTGGCGGGCGTTGAAAGCCATCTTCAAGGAGGCCGAGGCGAAGAATGACACCGAGGTGTACGGTGCGCTCGCGGCCCGGTTCGATGCGGCGCTCAGCGGCAAGGGCGGGCGGAAGAACGTGAGCGGGGCGACACTCGCGTACCTGAGCCGCCGGGCGTGGCGATACCTGCGGAGGGTCGGACAGCAACTGCCGGCGACCTACGCCGACGTGGCCGTCGATTTCCTGATGCGGTACACGGAAGACACCAACTTCGCCGGCACCTGGGTGCTGAACCACATCTTCTACCACGACAAGAAGAACTACGGCCGCAGCGGGTTCCGGTTCGGCTACCGCGAGCGGCCGAGTGCGAGCGACATCAAACACAGAGCCTTCGGCGACCTGTGGAAACGCAGCCCGCGACCGCTGTTCACGCTCCTCGAACGCGCCCAGGCCGACTGGGTGCGGGAGTTCGCCGCCGCCGGGCTGAAGGCCGACTTCAAGACGGTGCTCCGCGATGTGGAACCCGATTGGGTGATCCGCCTGGTGACGGTGCCGAGCGGGGCGGTTCACGACTTCGTCGTGTGGATTTTGCAGAACGTGCCGAAGTTCGAGCAGGGCGAGTTCCGCAAGTTGAAGCTGCACGAGCCGGTGCTGCGGCTGTTCGATTCGCCGTCGCAGGACGCCCGCAAGTACGCCGCCGCCTACGCCCGCACCCACGCCCGCGATTTGAAAGTCGATGAGCTGGTGCCGCTGTTCGGCAACGACAACGACGCCGTGCGGAAGCTGGCCCGCGACCTGTTGGGAGAAAAGGACCCGCGGAAGGACGTGGGCCTGGAGGCGTGGGGTCGGCTGCTGGAGATGAAACACGGGCACGAGTTCGCCGTGGAGGTGCTGACCAAGCACTTCGGGGCGAAGGAGTTGACGCCGGAGTGGTTCACCGAGCGGTTGCTCGCGCCATCGAAGGAGGCCCGCGAGTTCGCCCAGAAGCACCTGCCGAAAGTGCATTCGCCCAAAGACCTCGGGACGGCGTTCTACGTCAATCTCGTCAAACGCACCGACCCGGCGAACGGCCACCACCAGAAGGCCGCCGAGTGGGCGGTGGGCGAGTTGGCGAAGTTGGACGTGGACGGGGTGCCGGTGGACGACCTGCGGTGGCTGTACCTGTACCCGCCGGTGAACGAACCCGCCCACGCCCTCATCGCCAAGAAGAAGCTGAAGCCGCACGCCCTCGGCATGGACTTCCTGAAGATGTTGGCCTACCAGCCGGACTGGGACGCCTCCGCGTGGCTGACCGACTTCCGGGCGAAGAACGGCGAGTGGGCGAAGCAACTGGCATTCGACGAGGACACCGCCGACACCTGGCTCGACCTGTTCACCGACGTGCGGGCGTTCACAACCGCCGACCTGGGCCTCGACTGGATGCTGACGCTCGCCGGCCGACCGGAGGAGAAGTACCACGAGTTCGCCACCGAGCGGATGGTACGGACGCTCTCCCCCGCCGATTTCGCCGCGAAAAAGATCACTTCCCAAAGCTCTCAGCCGTCCGCTGGCACAGCCGACTTGGGACGGAAGAGTTTTCTCTTCACGGGCAAACTGAAGAGCATGAAGCGGGACGAGGCGGAGGCGAAGGTGAAGGCGGCGAACGGGGTGGCGGCCGGGAGCGTGTCGAAGACCCTGCATTACCTGGTGGTGGGGGATGACGGCTCGCCGCTGTACGGGCAGGGGAAGAAGGGCGACAAGCAGGTGAAGGCGGAGGGGCTGAACGCGGCCGGGGCGAACATCGCCATCATCTCGGAGACGGCTTTCCTTCAGATGGTGAGCGGTGTCAAAGTGGAGGCGGCCGATTCCGACGCCACCACCGCGGGTTGCGAACGCCTGTGGGTGATGGCCACGGCCCCCGGTGCGAGCGACGCCCCGCTCGCTGCGTTCGCTCGGGAATACATCCGCCGGCACCACAAGCCGATCGCGACAGAAGAGACGGGCAAAGGCCCCGACCCCGGCACCGAAGTGCCCGACGCCTTCCTGACGTGGCAACGGTTTTTCCCGCTGCTGAGCGAGACCCGCAAGCCGCTCCGCGACTTCGCCTTGGAGTTCGCCGAACACAACTTCGCCCGCTGGACCCCGAACGCCGACGACCTGCTGGCGATGAGCGAGATCCCGTTCGTGGACGTGCGGCGGTTCGTGGCGAAGGCGCTGCTCGCGGAGACCGGCAAGGAGACCGCCGGCTATCGCCTCGACCCGGCGAAGCTGGCTCCCGAGGCCGTCTACCGCTTCTGCGAGTCGGGCGACGAGGAGACCCGCGGGCTGGGGATGGAACTGATCCGCCGGTTGCCGAAACTGCGGGTGCCGGAGGAACTGTTCCGCCTGACCGAGTCGCCGGACCGTAAGGTGCGGGCGTTCGTCATCCGTTCACTTTGGCAGGTGTACCGCGACCGCGGGCTGACCGAACTGTGGAAGCCGCCGATCCCGCCGAAGCCGACCGTCGGCGCGAAGGCGAAGAAGGACGCGGCCAAGCGGGAAGCGGAGCAGGGGAGTGGGGTGCCAGCCAAGCCGAGCAAGCCGCCGGCCGAGCGGCCGACGCTGGCCGAGTTCCTGCGGCGGGTGCTGTTCGAACTGCCCCCCGGCCCACCGGAAAAGTCTCGGGTGGCGATGGGCGACAGTGACAGCCCGGTGTCAGCGGAAACGGACGACGACGATGACGACGACCTGCCGGCCGGCAAAGTCGAGCGGCAGGTGTCGCTCAAGCCGATCCCGGCCCGGCGGGCGAAACTCGACGCCGTCGAGACGATGCGGGACATGGCGATCGAGGACCGGCAGTTCGCGGAAGGGATTCTGCCGCTGCTCGACGAGTTCCTGCTGAGCAATGGCGTGAGCGAGCGGGCGGCCTGCCTGGTCGCCGTGACGCGGGTGCGGCACAAGTACCCCGAGTTGAAAACCAAGCACTAACCACAGAGGCAAAGAGACACAGAGTGGACTGATGCAGTTGAGTTCTGAGTTCAGTCGCTCTTGTCTTCTCTGTGCCTCTGTGCCTCTGTGGTTAACTCTTCGGTGTAGGCATGGACTACTACTTCACGTACCGCGGTGACATCCGGGCGGCGGTCGGCGTCGAGACCGCCGTCGTGTTCGTCACCGTCCACCCGGAAGGGCACCCGACCGCCCTGTACAAGTACGTCCCCGAAGACGACGAGGTGACGGAGCAGGCGTTGCCGTGCGGCGGGGTGGCGGTGTGGGCGGATGCGGCCGGGGTGTACGTCGCGGGCACCGACCAGCGGGTGTACACCGCCGTCGGCAAGAAGGCCCCGAAGCCGCTCACCGAGGCGTTCGCGTCCCCGCTCGCCGCCCTCGCATCCGCTTCCCAAGATCGCCTCGCGGTGGTCAGTGGCAAGCAACTTCACCTCGTGTCGAAGACCGACGGCAAGACCCTACAAACGCTCGACCTGCCAGAAACCGGCACCTGCATCGGCACCGACAAAACCGGGTCGTGTCTGGCCGTCGGGTGCGACAAGGGGTTCGTCGCGGTGTTCGACGGGCAGGAGAAGGCCGAGTTCGAGCCGGCCGAGGCGGAGAAACTTCACGACGGGTCGGTCACGTCCATCCTGTTCGAGCCGGAAGAGTTGCGGTTCTTCAGCACCGGCACCGACCAAAAGCTGCTGAGCACGCACGCCCGCGGGAAGTTGGAACCCGAAGACAAGGGCCGGGCGAACAACCACACCGACGCGGTGACGGCGCTGATCCACCTGCCCGCCGGCGACCGGCTCATCACCGGCAGCCGCGACAGCACCGTAAAGAACTGGCCGCGGGCCGGGGCGGTGAAGCCGGCCACCCTGACGGACAAGGTGGCGAAGGTGGTGGCGCTGGCGACGGTGACCATGTACGACGAGCCGCGGGTGGCGGTCTGCTGCGACGACAGCACCATCCGCATTCTGGTGGTGAACGAAGCGGACGGCCGGTTCGACGAGAACTATCTGGACGACATCGACGTGGCCCACGGGGCGGCGGCCTGGGTGGAGAACGAACTGGCCGACGAGTACGACAGCAAGCAGCGGGAGAACGCGGTCAAGCAGTTGGCCGCGTGGAACGACGCCGCCAGCCTGGAGCGGATCGCCAAGCAACTGACTGCCGAGAAGGACCAGTCGGTGAGGGTGTTCGCGGCGAAGGCGCTCGGGCAGAGCAGCAACCCGCGGGCGGTCACGCTGCTCGAACCGTTCGTCGCCTTCAACGACGACAAGGTGCGGGTGGAGGCGTTCAAGGGTTTGCAGAACCGGCTCGGGCCGAACGACTACCGGCCGATCGACGCCGCCCTGAAGACGGGCAAGTCCGAGGTCGGCGTGCTGGCGGTGAAGGCGCTCGAGCCGCTGGCGAAGGCCGACGACCAGGGTCTCGCCCGGCTGACGTCGGCCCTGGACGCGGCGACCTGGGACGTGCGGAAGCAGGCGCTCGCCACGCTGGAGGGCGTGTTCGAGTCGGACTCCCCGCGGGCCTCGCTCGTCGCCCTGAACAGCACCCACGGCGACCTGCGGGCGCTCGCCCTCACCCGTCTGTTCGAGCGGAAGATGCTCGACCGCCCCGAGGTGCTGTCGGCCGTCCGTCGGAAGTTGGAGGACGACGACCCGGCCGTACGGAAGGTGGCCTTCCTGTCGTCGGTCGAAGCCCGCCCGCAGCTCGCCGCGTTCCTCCGCAGCCGCGACGAAGACCTGCACCGGCAACTCAACGAGCTCGAGAAGAGCGACAAGAAGCAGCCCGCCGCATCCGACAGGGCGAAGGACAGACTCGACGACGCCGACTACGACACGCTCCTGCAAGCGACCGCCGGGCGGGCGCTCGACACCTGCCTGCGGGGGGCGAAGGGGTTGGCGGTACTCGGCGACCCTCGGGCTTTTCCGCTGCTGTTGCAGCTCAGCCGCGAGGAGCAGGAGTACGCGCGGGTGGAGGTGTGCCGGGCGCTGGCGGCTCTGGGCGACGACCGGGCCGTGAACCGATTGCGGTCACTGCTGCTCGACCCGCAGCCGAGCGTGCGGGACGCGGCGTACACGGCGGTGGCCAAGCTTTACACTGACACCCCGCTGTCAGCGGCCGACGCGGGGCTGGCCGCGGGTCACGACGACGTGCGGCAGCGGGGCGTGCAAACCCTCCTCGGCGCCACCAAGAAGGCGAAACCGAAGAGCGAAAGCGACCCGGCCTGGGGGCTGTTCTTCCGGGCGCTGAACGATCCGACGGCGGCCGTCCGCCGCGAGGCGTTCAAGGCGGTGTTGAACCAGAACATCGGCGGCGGGGGCGAGAACACGTTGCGGTTCGCCCTCCGGTCGATCCACGCCGACGTCCGCCGCGAAGTGCTCACCGAGGTGCAGGCTCAGATCGGCGAGGCGTGGGCCACGCCCCTGCTGTACGAGTTCTTCAACGACGCCGACCCCGGTGTACGGAAGGAGGCGTTCGAGTTCGCCGTCAAGAGGAACAAGGAGTTGCCGCCGCTCGAAGCGGCGCTGAAGTCCCGTTACCCCGACGCCCGCCTGCTGGCCATCGACGGGCTGTTGAAGAAGCACACCAAGGCGGCGCAGGCGGTCATCCTGACGGCGCTAACTGATATCACGCCCGAAGTGCGGCAGGCGGCGGTGGCGGCGCTCGTCGAAGACGACGCGAAGGACGCGCTCACGAAAGCCCTCTCCGCCGAGCAACCGGACGTGCGGGTGCGGGCGGCGGCGGCCCTCGCCCGGTTCGGCGACCCGGCCGCGTTGACGGTGCTGCGTGACTTGGCCTTCGCCCCGGAGCCGGACGACAAGTTGCGGGTGTCGGCATGGAAGAAGTTGGTGGAGGACGCGCTCGTCGGGTTGACCAGTCTCGGCGACACCTCCGTCTTCCCCGACCTGCTGAAACTGCTCGACAGCCCGCACGCCGACGTCCGCCAACCGGCCGCCATCGCTCTCATCTACTGCACCCCGCCCGACGGCCTCGACGCCCTCCGCACGGCGATGGGGCACGCCGACCAGTCCGTGCGGATCTACGCGGCCCAGGCACTCGCGGTTCGCGGCGACGCCACCGTTCACCCGCTGCTGTTCACCCCCGAGGCGGAGAAGTTGTTGTCGGTCGCGGGGCAGTTGAACGCCGTCGCCGCACTCGGCCCGGCGGGAGCGGCGAAGCTCGGCAGCTTTCTCGACTCCGCCGACGACGCGGTTCGCCAGCGGAGTCTGCTGCTTCACCTGTTGCTCGAACTGGCCGGCAGTGATGGTCATCCCGACCTGTTGTTGCAGGCCCTGTCGGCGAAGGCTCCCCGCACCCGGCTCGCCGCGGCGCAGGGGTTGGAGGCGTTCCACGACCACAACGTCTTCCGCGAGTTCGTGACCAAGAGCGTGAACGACCGCGGGGACGAAACGGCCTGGAAGATCACCCCCGAGGTGGTGGACGAACTGGCCGTGGTGCTGGCCTTCGCTGACCCAGTGTTGCGGGCGCGGGCGAGCAGCCTGACGGGCAACTTCGCGGTGAAAGAACAGTCGGCATGGAACCAAGCGTGGGGCGTGTTCGTCAGGCGGTTCGCCCAGGAAGTGGCCGGGGCGAAGGCACAACTCAAGCCTGTGAAGTCGAAGCTCACCCAGGCCGAGTTACGAGAACTGGCGTTCGGGGCGTATGTGGGGCTGGCCCGCGAACAGGGCACGGCCAGCGCCCCGGCGGTGGGCAAAGTTCGCCAAACCGCCCTCTCCCGTATTCTCGCCATCGCCCAAGTCGACAAGCAGTACGCCCGCGCCGCCCAGCCGGTGTTCAGTCAGGCGCTGAGCGACCCGAACCAGCCGGTGCGGGTGCAGGCGTTCGAACACCTGCAGGCGATCGGGGTGAGCAAGGCGGTACTGGGGGCGGAGGCGTTAGAAGCCGGGTACACCGACCTCGGCGTGAAGGGGCTGGAACTGCTAACCGACGGCACCAGCAGCAAGGACGGCGAGGCGGTGCTGGAGCGGGTGCTGCTCACGCGGACCGACGACCTCGCCACCGAGGCGGCGAAGCTGCTCATCAAGTCCCGCAAGACGGTGCCGGTGGCGAAGGTGGCACTCGACGCCGTGTTCGAACCGCTCCGCATTCAGGCGGTGAACTGGCTGGCCGGTGAGTACGACGACAGTGCCGACGCCCAGAAGGCCCTCCGCGGGGCGGTCAACTCGCGGTACCGAATGGTGCGAGAGGTAGCCGCCTTCAACCTGGCGACGAAGAAGGATACG
The DNA here is from genome assembly GCA_964390195.1 of uncultured Fimbriiglobus sp. GTDB lineage: Bacteria > Planctomycetota > Planctomycetia > Gemmatales > Gemmataceae > JALHQU01. The sequence continues at coordinate 46,833 of CAYMHO010000012.1, forward strand.
GCCGCGTTCGACACGCTGGCGGCACTGTTGACCGACTCTTCCGCGGGCGTGGCGCGGCAAGTCCCGCTCATCACCGCGTTTCGTGAGTTGGGCGACCCGCGGGCGGTGGACGTGTTGCTCGACCGTATCGAGACCGACCCGACCGGCACTGCTCAGGTTGACGACCTGTTCGAGGCGGCCGGCTCGTTCCGGACGGCGGCGTCGGCCGACCGCCTGATCCGGATGGCGAACGTCAAAACCGAGTGGGCGGAACCGGCGTACAAGGCGCTGTACAAGGTCAGCGGGTTCGACCAGACCCTGCCCGATGCCGACGACGAAGCGGCGTTCGCCAAGGCGGAGAAGGAGGGCAAGCCGTTCCGCCCGGACGTGGTGGCACGGATGCTCGACCTACAAATCCGCCGCGGGGAAGTGGCGAACGACCTGGACCTGATCTACCACGCGCGGGTCAGTCGTGGGAACAGCGTCGATCCGGCCCTCGCCACCCTGGCCGCGAACACGGACGAAGACGTCCGGAAGGCGGCGGTGGAGGCGATCGGGTGGCGGGCGAAGAAGCGGGGCGGGCCGGTCGAGCCGCTACTGAAGGCGCTCAAGCACAAAGACCCGGACGCCCAGTTCCTCGCCGCCGAGGGGCTGGCGAAGGCCGGCCGCGTCGACGGGTTGCAGGTGCTGCTCGGCGGCATCGAGTACCTGGAGAATGTGATCTACCGCCAGCGGGCGGTGCTGGCGCTCGGCGAGGTGTCCGACCCGCGGGCGGTGGACGTGCTGCTGAAGCTGGCCAACGAGAACGGGCACGCGCTGCAAGAATCCGCGGCCGAGGCCATCGGCCACCTGCGACGGTCGGCGAAGGCGGAGGAGATCGGCAAAACCCTGGAGCGGCTGGCCAAGTCGCCGATGAGCGGGGTGATGCAGCGGGCGCTCGTCGGGCTGCGGTGGTTCGACTCGGCGAGCGGGTGGCAGATCATCCGCGCGAAGGCGAAGGACCCGAGCTGGAAGACGCGGCAGGTGGCGAACCAGCAACTGGGGCACGACACGGACCCGACGACGAAGGACCTGTTGCTCGAACGCCTGCGCGTGGACAACGACAACGACGCCACCGGGGCGGCCCTCGAGTCGGCGTTGAAGCTGTTCGGGGCCGACTCGATGGAGCCGTACTACGCGGCGCTGGTGAACCACCGGTTCGCCGACTACCAGCTCGGTAAGCAGAAGCTGAACCCCATTGAAAAGGTGACGGAGAAGGGCGACCCGCTGCGGGTGCTCGACCTGTTCCCGAAGTGTTCTCCGGCCATTCAGCAGAAGCTCGAAGCCAGCCTGACCACCCGCAAGGAGGTGCCGGCGAAAGAGGCGGCGGCGGCGCTGAGTCACGCCGACGACGCCACCGTGCGGCTGGCCGCCCGTCTGCTCGCGAAGGCCACGAAGCCGACACCGGACATGAAGAAGGCGGCGGGCGGGGCGGTCGGCCGGTGGTGGAAGGAGTGGCAGACCCGGCGGGCGAAGTACGACCGCCGGCTGATCCCGCTCGCCGACGTGGAGAAGGCCGGGCACTGCCTGCAAACCCTCTTCTGGGCAGCCCGTCAACTCGGGGCGCTCGGCGACGAGGTGAACGAGGTCGTCACCGCACGGGCGAACGACCCGCTGGCGAAGGGCGTGCGGCTGGACGCCCTCCGCACCCTCGGCGGGGTGGACAAGCCGACCGGCACCACCCTTTCGACGCTGGAGAAGCTGGCGTCCGACACCGACGCCGACGTCCGCACCCTGGCCGCCGGCCTGCTCGCCCGGTTCGACCCGAAGAAGGCGGCGGGGCTGCTCGGCGGGATGCTCACCGACAAGCCGACGTTCGCGCGAGTCGTGGGCGGTGGGGTGAAGCCCGAGGCGGTGGTGAAGCCGGCCGCGGCGCAGCCGCACCAGCAGTCGGTGGCCCTGCAACCGCTCGTGGCCGCGAAGGACGTGCCGACACTCTCGGCGGTGGCGAAGGACAAGAAGGCGACCGAACCGGCCCGCCTCGGGGCGATCGAGGGGCTGGGGTTTATGGCCGATGAGGCCGCCGAGAGGGTGCTGGTGGAGATCGGCACCGCCGACGGCGACGACGAGGACGTGCGGAAGGCGGCGTGGCGTGCCCTGCGGCGGTCGAAGAGGCGGCGGACGAAGCTGGCGGCAACGGCGACCGACGCGGCGTGAGCCGAACACTCCCACTGCGGTGACACATGGCTGACACTGAACCGACACCCGACGCCCCGGCCACGCCCGCACACCTGAGCTACGGCGGGAGCAGTCGCCTCGCCACTCGCGGGGGCGAGTCCACGTTGGAACTGTACGGTAACCTCGACCGCCCGGTGGTGAAGTTCGAGGCCCACGTCAAGAAGCCGCTCCGCTTCCGCGAGGCGCTGTCGGCGATGTACGGCGTCGTCGGGTCGGACTACCGCTACCAGCCGAAGGACCGCACCCAGTACCTGGCGTACCTGCGGCTGAAAAAGGAGACGGCGAGCGCGAGCATCTGGCAGGCCCAGCAGGCGTACTTCGGGTGGATGCTCCGCAACGACCCGCTCATGTTCTGCATCCTCGACCCCGTTGTCACCGTCCACCCAGACCGCGTGCTGTTCGAAGTGTTCGCCAAGGACGAATCGACTTACGCCTGTCTGTCGTTCGGCCGGAGCGCCTTCGACGAGGTCGGCGACACCAAGTGCGGAACGACGAACATCGACTTCAGCGACGCCCTGTACGCCGGCGTGCAGCAGATGCGGGGCTACCGCAAGACGAACCTGAAGGTCGGCACCGAAAGCGTGAGCGTGGCGACGGAGCAGGGGAAGGAGGTGCTGGAGAAGTTGATCCGCATCCCCGACTCGTGGCTCCGCGGGTTCCTGCAAGTGCAATCCGCCGCCACACTACCGTTCGACCACGTGCGGCTCGCCCCGATGGACCTGTACAACACGCTGCGGCACCTGCGGATGCACGGCGACCGCAAGGGCAAGCGCCGCGGGCTGCGGTTCGAACTGACGCCCGCCCAGCCGCCGAAGATCGTGCTGGAGCCGTGGGAGACCGTGTTCGACACCACCGGCGAGGTGTTCAAGGGGCGGCGGGCGAGTGTGGTACGGGTTTGGGGGCGGCGGCGGCTGATGACCATCAAGCGGATGCTGCCGTTCGTCGAGAGCGTGGACGTGTACCTGCTCGGTAGCGGGTTGCCGTCGTTCTGGGTGCTCCGCGCCGGTGACATGACGCTGACAGTGGGCATGACCGGGTTCACCGCGTCCAACTGGTCGTCGGCGCTCGGGTTCGACCTGCTGCTGCCCCGCAAGACACAAGACACGTCCGAAATGGCGAAGGTGGTGAAGTACCTGGCCGGAGACGTGTTCACCGCCACGCGGGACGAGATCGGCAAACAGACCGGGCTGAAGGGGTCGGCGCTCACCGAGGCGTTGCAGTTGGGGTGTCAGCACGGGCAACTCATGCACGACATCGCCCACGGGGTGTACCGGCTGCGGCCGGTGGTGGAAGCCAAGATCGACCTGCCGAGACTTCAATTCCGCAACACACGCGAGAAAGTCGCCAATGATCTCCTCACTCGCCGCGGGGCGGTGAAGATCGTGAGCGAGAATCGCATCGCCCGTGAGGGGCTGGAACTGGTCGGTCAGGTCACGGTGACGGAAGACAAACGCGACTACCGCTCGCAGATGCTGCTCGCCGACGAGGGCACCGTGAAACGGGTCGGGTGTACCTGCACACAGTTCCGCAAGGAGGGCATCAAGGGCGGGCCGTGCGTGCACCTGATCGCCCTGCGGTTGGCCTACGCCGAGAAGGAAGCGCAGAAGGCGAAGCACGACGACGCGGTGGTCTTCGAGACGCGGGCCTTCACCCGCCGCGACGGGGACACCGAGAACGTGGTGCAACTCAGCCTGGAGCGGTCGAAACTGAAAGTTCGTTGGGGCACCGCCGGCCAGCCGATGCGGTTGCAGACGCTCAAGTTCAACAGCGAGGCCGACGCCCGCAAGACGTACTTCACCCGCCTCGCCGAACTCGACGCACAAGGCTACCTGGACGCCATCCCCGAATAATCACCCGCGAAACTCTCCCGGATCGTGCCCATGTCCACTCTTTCCAGCCCGGCCGCGTTGTGGCAGCAGATCACCCAGGCGGGCGGGGTGCGTGCGTACATCGACGGCCAACTGAAGGAGCGCGGCTATCTGGTCGAGCGGCGGGACGTGGACGAGATGAGCGACCGCGAAAAGGACCGCTACAAAAAGGAGTTGAAGCAAGAATCGGCCGAGCGGAAGAAGCTGAACAAGGAGGCGTGGGCGGCGTACAAGACGGCTCACGTTGTCAGTCTCGGCGACGGCGTGTGGTGGACGGACGAGAAGACGGAGGACAAGTGGGACACGCCGAACAGCGAGGAGCGGGCGGCCGAGATTGAACTGCCGAACCTGGATTCGCCGAAGCAGTTGGCCGCAGCACTCGGCGTGTCCATTCTGCAACTCCGCGGGCTGTGCTACCACCGCGACGCGGCCACGAAGATTCACTACACCCGATTCACCATCCCGAAACGTGACGGCACCCAGCGGCCCATCTGGGCGCCCATGAAGCGGCTGAAGGCGGCCCAGCGGTGGGTGCTGCACAACATCGTCGAGCGGCTGCCGGTCAACGGGGCGGCCCACGGGTTTATCGTCTGGCGAAGCACCGCGACCAACGCGGCCGTTCACACCGACAGCCGCATCGTGCTGAAGATGGACATCGAACAGTTCTTCCCGACCATCACCTGGCGGCGGGTGAAGGGGGTGTTCCGTCGGGCGGGCTACCGTGAGCAAATCAGCACCCTGCTGGCGCTGCTCTGCACCGAGTCGCCGCGCGAGATTGTTGAGCTGGAGGGGAAGAAGTATTTTGTCTCGCTCGGCCCGCGGTGCTTGCCGCAAGGGGCGCCCACCAGCCCGGCGCTTACGAACGCGCTCTGCCTGCGACTTGACCGCCGGCTGACCGGGTTGGCCGCGAAGATGGGCTGGCGGTACACCCGCTACGCCGACGACCTGACCTTCAGCTTGCCGAAGGACGCCCCCGACACCTCGCCCGACCCGCTCATCAAACTGGTAACGAAGATTGCCGAGGGGGAAGGGCTGAAGATAAAGCCAGAGAAGACGCGCCTCGCCCGCTACGGCCGACGCCAAACGGTGACGGGGCTGGTGGTGAACCGTGAACTGGCCCCACGTGCCCCGCGGACATTGCGTCGTCAAATCCGTGCCGCGATTCACAACCTGAAGGCCGGGAAGCCGCTCCCCGAAGGCGAGACCCTGGCCCGGTTGCAAGGGTACGCCGCGTACATCTTCATGACTGACCCGAAACGGGGAAAGCAGTTCCTGGACGACCTCGCCACGCTGCCCACTGGCGGATGACGTTCACCCGTCCAGATCGAAGATGGCGATCCCGCCGGCCCAGCCTGCGACAGCAACGGTCATCCCGTCCGGGGCGACGGCAATCGCTTCCACCGTACCCACGTCCCAGTTGAACCGCTCGCGGACGAGGCCGGACGACAAGTCGATCAGCAACACCTCACGGTTGTGGGCGGCAATCCCGGTCCGTCCGTCCGGGGTGACGGCGGTCGGCAGCGGTTTCGGCTTGGAGAGCCGTTGGGTGGTGACGGCGGCCAGGTCATGCAGCACCACGTCGTCCCCGTCGTGCCACCAAAACAAGTGTTCGCCCGCGAACCCGAACAGCCCCCGGTCGGTCGCCCGGACGTGCCTGAGCGGGTCGGCCAGGTCCGCGATGTTCGCCACCTCCCGGCGACCCACCCTCTTGTCAGCCGGCACGGGGCGCAGGTAGAGATCGTTGCCCTGCACGAACGCGACGGTCCGACCGCTCGGATCGACAGCCAACGGCCGGGTGTGCTGGATGGCCTCTCCGGTGTGGAGGAACCCCCAGCCCCGCTGGTCGTCCGGCGTCTGTCGGCGACTCAGGGTGATGGTGGTGGTCTTCCCGCCGGTCACGTTCACCGAGTGCAGTTGCTGCCGTCCGAGAGCGACCCACCCGACGCGAGAGCCGGCGGGCGAAACGCTCACCCACTGCTGGTACATGCTCCCCTTCTTGTGGAAGAGGCGGGCCTCCTCCCCGCTGAACACGTCCCACCGGGAGACGTGTTCCCACCCGGCGGAATAGAGGAACCGGCCGCACGGCGAGTACGCCAGCGACAGCACCGTTCGGAAGGTGTCGATCACCCGCACGGCCGGTTCCTCTGACACGCTCGCCTGCGGCTCGCGGCTACTTTGTGCGCTCGATCTTCAGGATGCGGCCGTTGTCGCTGTCGGCGACGTACAGGTCGCCGCTCTTCGGGTGGACGCTCACCCCGTGCGGGCGGGCCAGCTCGCACTTCAGCGGGTCGGCGTCGAACCCCTTGCCGGCTTTGCCCGTGCCCATCACCAGTTCCACGGTTTCTTTGCCCGGGACGTACCGACGGATCTGGTGGTTCTCGGTGTCGGCGATCAGTACGCTCCCGTCGCGGTCGATGCTGACATACTTCGGCCCGTTCATCTCGGCCTTCAGAGCCGGCCCGCCGTTGCCGCCGCTGCCCTTCTTGCCGGTGCCGGCGACGGTGCGAATCTTCCCGTCCTTGTCGATCACCCGCAAGGCGTGCCCGCCGCGCTCCAGCACGTACACGTTCCCCTTGTCGTCGGTCGCCACCGCCCGCGGGTCCACCAGCGGTTGAGACTTCGCCAACTCGCCATCCTTCGGAGTGCCCGCGGTGCCGGTGCCGGCGATGCTCGTCACCGTCCCGCTCTTGGTGTCGATCGCCCGTACCCGCTTGTTGCCGATGTCGGCGATGTAGAGAGTCTTGCCGTCGGGTGTCAAGGCGATGCAGATCGTCTCCTTGAACTCGGCCTTGAGCGCCGGGCCGTCGGTGTAACCTTTGGTGCCGGTGCCGGCGAACGCGGCCAGCTTCTTCGCCTTCAGGTCGAACGTGCGGACGGTGCCATTAAATGTGTCGGCCAGGTACACGGTGTCGCCGCTCACCGCCAGGTTGTGCATGCCGTTGAACTCGGCCTTCAGCGGGTCGCCGTCGCCGGTGGCGTTCCCCTTCTTGCCGTTCCCGGCCAGGGTGTGAACCTTGCCGTCTTTGTCGATGGTGCGAAACCGCTCGCCGCCGACCATCTCCACGAAGTACACCGTGCCGTCGGCGGCGAAGTCCACCGCGAACGGCTGCACCACCTTCGCTTTGGCTGCGTCGGTGCCGTCCGCCCCGTCGCCACCGCCGGCCACCAGCACCACCTTGTCGGCCGTCGCCACGCCGCCGCACAGCACCGCCGCCACCAGCGTCAGAAGGGTCCGCACGTCGCACCTCCGCGTTCGGGAAGGGGGTCGTATCAAGAGGTCGTGCCGATACTGTAGCCGCCGCACCGCATTTGTAGCCGGCCTGTGTGAGGCCGGTCCGGGGTCACAGACCCCGGCGACAGATCTGCCGCCGGGGAAGGAGTCGCCGTGTTCGCCGCGTCCGAGTTCCACCTGACCGCCAGCGAGACGTTCATCATCCTGATGGCGGTGGTGACGGCGTTCGGCGTCCTCGCCCGCTGGCTGAAGCTGCCGTACCCCATCCTGCTGGTGGTCGGCGGGCTGGTGCTCAGTTTCCAGCCGTGGCTGCCGGAAGACCTGCTGAAACAGTACCAACTGCCGCCCGAAGTCGCCCTGCTCGCGTTCCTCCCGCCCCTCTTGTACGCGGCCGCGTTCAACACCGAGTGGCGGGCGTTCCGCAACCAACTGCGGGCCATCTCGCTGCTGGCGGTGGGGCTGGTGCTGTTCACCGCCGTCGGGGTGGCGGCGGTGTGCCACTTCGTGTTCGGCCTGCCGTGGGTGATCGGGTTCGTCCTCGGGGCGATCGTCTCCCCGCCGGACGCCGTCGCCGCCACCGCCATCACCAGCCGCATCAAGGTGCCGCGGATGGTCGTCACCATCCTCGAAGGCGAGAGCCTGGTGAACGACGCCACGGCCCTCGTCGCCTACCGGTTGGCGGTGGCGGCGGTCGGCACCGGGGTGTTCGTCTGGTGGGAGTGTGCGTTCGAGTTCGTGAAGGTGAGCGTCGGCGGGCTGGCCATCGGCATCGCCGGGGCGGTGCTGGTCATCCTGCTGCACCAGTTGCTCAACCGCTTCAACCTGGCCGACGCCAAGCTGAACATCGTCATCACCCTGCTGACGCCGTACGCGGTGTACTTGCCGGCCGAACACCTGGGGGTGAGCGGGGTGCTGGCGGTGGTGGCGGCGGGGCTGTGGGTGGGCAGCCGGTGCGAGCGGGTGATGACGCACGAGGTGTACGTCGAGGCGAAGGCGGTGTGGGAGATGGTCGAGTTCGTGCTGAACGGGGTCATCTTCATCCTGATCGGCTTCCAGTTGCCGCTCATCCTTGAAGGCCTGTCGGCGAACAGCGACGGGCACACGATGGAGTCGCTCGTCGGGATGGCCGCCGTCGTCACGGTGGTGGTGATCCTCGCCCGGCTGCTGTGGGTGTTCCCCGGCGCGTACCTGCCGCGGTGGTTCGACCGCACCTTCCGCAACAAGACCGACCCGTACCCGCCCTGGCAGGCGGTGGCGGTGGTCGGGTGGACGGGCATGCGGGGGGTGGTCAGCCTGGCGGTGGCGCTCGCGTTGCCCGAGAAGTTCCCCCACCGCGACCTGATCCTGTTCCTCACCTTCTGGGCCATCTTCGGCACGCTCGTCGGCCAAGGGATCACCCTCCCGCTGATCATCCGCTGGCTGAGGGTGGACGAGATGGCCGAAGCCGAGCCGCCGGAGGAGGAACCGGCGACGTGCTGAGGTCGTAGAATTGCCGAACCTCGCGGGCCACCGCCGGCGTCTGTCCGGCGGGTCCGCCATTCAATCGCACCACCCAGGCCAAGGGCGGTGCCGCAGGAGACCGACATGCCGGCCAAGATCGACATGGCGAAGTTCGCCAAGTTCTGCAAGGACACCGGGTTCATCTTCCAGTCTAGCGAGATCTACGGCGGGATCAACGGGTTCTGGGACTACGGCCCGCTCGGCGTCGAGTTGAAGAAGAACATCAAGGACGCCTGGTGGACGGACATGGTGCGGAACCCGCCGCCCGGCCCGGACGGTCAGGAGATCCGCATGGTCGGGCTGGACTGCTCGATCATCATGAACCCGAACGTGTGGGTGGCCAGCGGGCACGTAGGCGGGTTCAGCGATCCAATGGTGGATGACAAAGAAACGAAGCAACGGTTCCGGGCAGACCACTTACAAGGGATCTATTCCCAAACATCTCCAAAATCAGTGACAACAGGCTGGAAGTCCGAGCCGGCGGGAGTCGTCCAGAGTACGCAAATCGTGGGGATGGAGCTCAAACTAGAAGTGCCTGACCGCACAGTGATCGCCTCCTCCCCCGATGAAGCCGTGAGGTTGCTAGAGGAAGATAAATCGCTTCGCAAGTCCCTCGAAATCAAGTCGGTGAAACGGATCGGACTTGTGACGGGGTTTGTTATCGGAATTGAGATCGAAGTCGATTTCGGGAAGGGTCCGGAAAAGGCAATCGTTCATCAAGAGAAGATGGCGCTTGAGAAAGCCCCCGAGCACGTTCCTTCGCCCTACACAGGTAAGGCCGGGCATCTCACTGAGCCGCGGGCCTTCAACCTGATGTTCGAGTCGCACGCGGGGCCGATCGCGTCGGACGAAAACAAGGTCTACCTCCGCCCCGAGACGGCGCAAGGCATCTTCGCCAACTACCGGAACGTGCTGAACAGCACGCGGCTGAAGCTGCCGTTCGGTATCGCGCAAGTCGGGAAGGCGTTCCGCAACGAGATCAACCCGCGGAACTTCACCTTCCGCTCGCGCGAGTTCGAGCAGATGGAGATCGAGTTCTTCTGCCA
>CAYMHO010000013.1:0-53382 GCA_964390195.1 uncultured Fimbriiglobus sp.
GGTGCTGGCGGTGACGGTGTTGGCGGTGGCGGGTGCGCTCGGGTGGGAGCTCAGCGAGCGATCCAACCGGCGTGCCGCCACGGTGGCACGAGTGGAATGGGCCCTCTCCACGTCGGATGACCTGTTCCAACAGCGGCGACTACCGGAGGCCGTCGTGGTGGCCCACTCCGCCCAGGGGTATCTGCTCCCAGGCGATCCGCCCGAGTTGCGGCGGCGAATCGACGATCGGGTCCGTGCCCTGGATTTCGCCACCCGCCTGGACGAGGCCCGGCTCCTCGGGGCGTCGATCACCGAGGATGCGAAGTACGACCATGCGGCGACCGCAGGTGCCTACCAGGCCGTGTTCGAGGAGCTCGGAATCCCCGTCGAGTCGGGCGACGCGGCGACGGCGGGGGACCGCGTTCGGCACTCCTACCTCCGCGAGGACCTGATTACCACACTCGACCACTGGGCCACCCTGCTCACCGTCTCCGAGTCGAGCAGAGCGAGCCTGCTTGCCGTCGCGACCGCGGCCGACGACGACCCCTGGCGTCGTGAGGTACGGGCGGCGGCCAAACACGACCTCCGGTCGCTGACGAGGCTCGCGGACCGCACCGAGACCGACAAACTGGCTCCGGCCGCACTGACCCTGCTGGCCACCTACCTGCACCGCCTGGACGAGACGGATGCCGCGGCGCGGTTGCTCCGCAAGGCCCAGCAAACCTACCCTGCCGATTTCTGGGTGAATCAGAACCTGTCGACCTACCTGGCGCGGGGGAAATCTTCCAACACCGACGAAGCGATCCGGTTCCAGACGGTCGCGGCCGCCCTCCGCCCGCAAAGCCCGCTCGCACACTACTGGCTCGGCATCATGCTCGGCCGGAAGGGGATGACGTCCGAGGCGTTCGCCTGCCTGAACGAAGCCGTGCGGCTGCGGCCGGATTTCACGCACGGGTACTTCGCCCGGGCTCGCCTGTACATTTTCCCGTTGAAGGACTACCCGGCCGCGGTGGCTGCGTACTCGAAGGGGCTTGAGTACAACCCGAAGAGTGCGGAAGGTCTGTCGGGGCGGAGCGGGGCCTACCAACAGCTTGGCGACTGGGCGAACGGCCTGGCCGACGCGTCCCGGGCGGTCGAACTGGAACCGGCCCGCGCGTCCGCGTGGATGGGCCTGGCCGAGGCGCTCCGCGGCCTGGGCCGGAAGGGCGAGGCCGTTGCGGCCTACGGCAAGGCCATCGACCGGTTGCCGACCTACGTGATCGCGCTACGGCGGCGAGCGGAACTGCTCGCCGAACTGGGGCAGCATGACATGGCGGCCGCAGACCTGGCCGCGGCCGCGCGATTGGACCCTGCGACCCAGAGCATGCGATTCACCGAGGCGCAAAGACTGGCCGGCCGGCAGGAGTGGGACAAGGCGATCAACGAGTTCACCAAACTGATCGCGGCCGAGCCCGCCGTGGCCGCCTACTGGCACGCCCGCGGGCTGGCGCACAGAGGGTCGGGTCAAGGGGCCAAGGCGATCGACGACTTGAGCAAGGCGATCGAGTTGAAGTTCGGCGGGCCGCTCATCCGGCTCGAGCGGGGGGAGTTGTACGCCGCCCAGGAGAATTGGGAACTGGCCCTCACCGACTACAGCAAGGCGGCCGAACTGGACGACAAGCTTCCGGCGGCGTGGTACCACCGGGGAACCGCCCTGGCCGCGCTCGACCGCACGAAAGAGGCCCTCGCGGATTTCTCAAAGGCGAGCCAACTCGCCCCCGCCGACCATCACATTCAGTACGAAATCGCCCACGCCTACCGCGGTTTGCGGCAATGGGACAAGGCCCTGGCCGGGTTCTCGGCGCTCATCGGCCAGCGGCCGAACGACGTCGACTGCCTGCTCGGTCGGGGGGTCACGTACCGCCAGATGGGACAACCGGACAAAGCGGTCGCCGACTTCAGCCGCGCCGTCAAGTGCGAACCCAGATCGGCACAGGCGTGGGCGGAGCGCGGTCAGTGCCACGCGGAATTCGGGCAATGGACGGAGGCGGCTCGGGATTACGGCATCGCGGCCGTACTAGATCCGGACAACGTCTCGTCCTGGGACTTCGCCGCGACCGCACATCTGGGGGCCGCGGACGGGAACGGCTACCGCACGACCTGTTCCGAGATGCTGGCACACTTCGCCGCCACGCGGGACGAGTACACGGCCGGTCGGGTGGTCGGGGCGTGTGTCATCGGCCCCCTCGGCCCGATGGCGACCGAGAAGGTGTTATCCCTGGCGGATATCGCCGCCAGGGGCGAACCCGACTGGACGATCGGCTTGCGTGGTGCGGCCTTGGTCCGGGCCGGCAAGCCGGCCGACGCGCTGGAATGCTTCCGGAAAAAGGCCGGGCATCACACCCCGCGACCGTGGGACATCCTGTTCACGGCGCTGGCCCATCACCACCTCGGGCAGGCGGCGAAGGCCGACGCCTTCCGAACCGAGGCCGAGAAGTGGATGGCCAAGGCGGGGAAATATCAGCCGCATCGGGACTCGGCGACGGACACCGATTGGGAGAGTTGGCAGGAGGAACGGACCGCCCGCATCCTTTACGCCGAGTTGGTCGGCTCGCAGAAGGCCAACGCCGAGAAGAAGAAATGACCCCCCGTGGCGGGTGGGCACTTCGACCACTCCGCCACGGCACCACGAAACGCGGCCGGTGGGGCGACGCCGCCAAGCCTTCGCCCCACCGGCCCGACGCCGCCCCAGCGCACGGTCTGCGCGCCGGGACCGGTCACTCTTTCAGTGTCCCGCAGACCGGGAGAGGACCCATGACTCGCTACAGTTCCGTGACCGCATTCGTAATGGCCGCCGCCGCCGTCGGCCTGAGCGGTTACGTCGCCGCCGACGATACCAACGCGGTCAAGGCGATCAAGGCGAAGGGGGCGAACGTCACCCGTGACCTCAAACGAGACGGCGAGCCGGTTGTCGCGGTCACCTTCCTGGCGAACCAGGTGACCGATGACGACATGGCCCACGTCAAGGAGTTGACGCAGCTGCAGAAACTGGACCTCCACAACAACCCGATCACCGACGCCGGACTGGCTCACCTGAAGGGCCTCACGAAGCTGAGGGATCTCGGGCTCGCCCGCACCAAGGTGTCGAACGAGGGGATGGCCCACCTCGAGAAGCTCGAGAACCTCGAAGAGCTAACGATCCGGGAGACCAAGGTCGGCGGCGACGGGTTGGCGAGCCTCAAGGGGTGTAAGAAGCTCACGTACTTGAACCTGACCGGCCTCGACGTCGGCGACAAAGGGTTGGCCCATCTGAAGGGTCTCACGGCCCTCCGAGAACTCCACCTCTACAAAACGTCGGTGAGCGACGAAGGGCTCGTTCACCTCAAAGATCTCACCAGCCTGCAGCGGCTGACCCTGATCGAGAACCGCATCACCGACAAGGGGCTGACCCACCTCGAGGGCCTCTCCAAGCTTCGGGAACTCGACCTGACGGGGAACAAGATCACTTCCGAGGGCGGCAAAGCGATCCGGAAAGCGCTCCCGGACTGCAAGGTGTTTGGCGGCAGTTGAGCGGCTCACGGCGAGTTGATCACGCGACAGCGGAATCGACGGGTCGGCGAAACGACCCGCCCAGATGACAGACATCTCATCCAGGCTCTCCCGCGACGTTGGTGAGGACGGGTCCACAATTCCGGACGCCCACCTGCCATTCCTTGGTCGGCAGGCCGCCGTAGGTCGTCATGGACTCTGCGTTCCTCCCGCCCCGTCTGCTGACCGACGCCGATTACCAATCGGACGCCGCCGAGCAATCGCCCCACCGGCCCGGCTCCTGGGCGGCGGACGGTTCGAACGGGTCGCACTGCCCGACGACCTGACCGCCTCCACCCCGCCCGAGGAGCTGCTCGCCCTGGACGAGGCACTCGCCGCGTTCGAGCGGCACGACCCCGACGCGCGCGGCCCGGCTTGTGAGGTTACGGTTCTTCGGCGGGCGGTCGCACCTGGAGGCGGCCGAGGCGCTCGACCTGTCCCGCCGCGCCGCCGACCACACCTGGCTGTTCCACCAGATCTCGAAAAACTGACACCCAGGACATTTTCCCGGTGCAACTCCGCCCCGCCGCTCGCACTGAGTGGTGAGGGCCGATCCCCACTCCCCGGACCCGAAATGACCACTGCCAATCGAACGAGCATCTGCTGGGACGACGCCACCACGAGTGACGACGACGTGTTCGGCATCCTGGTGTAACCGAGCCGAACACAGTTGCGATGAGACAACCCCACGGCCCTTCGGGGCCGACGGCCGGGGACGCGCGTCCCCGGCTTCCTTCCAACGGCCATTCCCACGACCACAACGATCGAGGAGTTCACAATGTCGATCCGCAACTTCCTGAAGTCCCTGTTCCCGAACCGCCCGGCCGTGCGCCGGCGTCCCGCGACCCCGCGGCTGGGCGTCGAAGCCCTTGAAGACCGCCGGGTGCTGAACGCCGCCTTCGACCTGTCCGCGCAAGTCACCCCCGTCGATCCCAACGACCTCGTCGGCACCCAGTCCCACGCCTTCACCCCGGTCCAGCTCAGCGGCGACGTGCTCCTCATCATCGGCGGCGAGACCAACGAGGACGCCTCGGTCTGGGTGAACGGGAACAAGATCCAGGTGCTCACGAAGGACGCCTTCTTCGAGGCGGACGCGGGGGATGTCGCGAGCATCGTGTTCCACGGCGGCGCGGGCGACGACCGCTTCGTGAACCAGACCGATCTCCCCAGCACGGCGTTCGGCTACGGGGGAATGGACTACCTGGTCGGCGGCGGCGGCGACGACCGCCTCGACGGCGGTGCCAGCGACGACATGCTGATCGGCCAGGGTGGCGGCGACACGCTCCTCGGCGGACCGGGCGTGGACCGCCTGCAGGGGGATGTCAGCGAAGTGGGGCCGGATGTCCTGCGGGGGGTGGCCGGCCGGGACACGCTCCGCGGCGGGGCGGGCAACGACGAACTCTTCGGCCAGGGCGTAGGTGACTGGCTCTTCGGCGGTGCCGGCAACGACGTACTCCGCGGCGGCGACGGGGTGGACCAACTCTTCGGCGGCAGCGGCCACGACGACCTCTACGGGGGGGCGGGTTACGATGACCTGGTCGGCGGCGGCGGCATCGACTACCTCGACGGCACCGGGGACAACGCCTGGACCGGCGACCCGGAGAGCGGCTTCGTCCCCTTCGACGGCTCGCTGAGCTTTCTCACCATCGACGACAACGTCAGCCGGACCAACCTCGTCCCCACCGGGCTGAGCATGCTCACCGGGCCGAAGGACCCCCTCACCGGGCTCACCCCGCCGACGGACCTCCTCGACCTGGGCCGGTTCTGGGGCGCGAATACCAGTGGCATTCACGACAGGGTCATGGCCCAGATCTCCGGCTTCCACCCGGCCGGCCAGAACCTTTACGACATCGACCTCACCCTCCCGGACGCGAGCACGGCCGAGATCGCCCAGGACGCGTGGGGCGTGCACCTGCGGCTCACCGTCCCCGGCGTGGACGTGGTCGCCAGCTCGACGACGCCCTCCGCACTGGGCTCGTGGGCCGACCCGCGGTTCGGGATCAGCTTCGACCTGGTCGTCACCGTGCGGCTCGCGGCGACGGGCGGCTTCCGGGTGGAGGCCTTCGAAGCCCTCATGACCAACGTCGAGGTGCGCAGCATTGGGGTGGTGGCCGACGTGCTGGACTTCTTCGGGAATATCACCGAGCATGCGAAGGCCGAACTCAACAACCACCCGGTTCCGGGCTTGACGCTCGCTGACATGCCCGAACTGACTACGCTGGTGAACGAGTTCAGCCAGGCCGCCCCCGGTGCCAGCGTGACCTACGACGCCGACAGCCGGCAGGTGATCGTCCGGACCCCGCGCCAGGGCGGGGTACTCAACATCGACCAACCCACCGTGTGGGTCGTCTCCGCACCGGACACCGGTATGGGCAACGTGAACGAGATCCTCGCGGCCTTTGGGCCGACCGAGGTGGTGCCCTACGGGGACGCGGACGGCAGCGCCTACGTGATCGGCGACTGGTCGGACATCCTGGGCTCACTGCAACTCGTCGATGGGGGGGTGTCGCCGCTGTCGGACATCAACTGGGCCACCCTCAACCCGCAGCCGCTGCCGCCCCGCGAGTACGAGTTCGAGGTCTACGACGCCGACGCCGTCGACCTGTCCGCGGAAGCCACCGCCGTCGATACCGACGACATCGTCGGCCTGTGGGATTTCTTCGGCACGTTCGGGGCCGACGCGAACCCCTTCGGTCTGACCGACGTGGTGTCCGTGGGCGAGATCGACGCGACCGCCTACGCGATCACCGACTGGTCGGATTCCATCGGCCAGACGGAATACGCCGAGTGGGGCATATCGCCGCTGTCGGACATCAACTGGGCCACCCTCAACCCGCAGCCGCTGCCGCCGCTGGAATGGAGCTGGAACGCGGCCATCGTCCCCTACGAGGCCGGCTCGACGCTCTGGGTGATCGCAATCAACCAGGCCGCCGCGAACTACTGGGCGTGGTGACCGGCCTGACCGGATGTGATTTCAAGCCCGCTCCCTCGCGGTCGAGGGACGCGAGGTCGCCCTGATCGATCCGGCCACGGGCAGAGTGACGCTCACGCTGAAAGGGCCACGAGAGCGCCGTCTACAACCTCTCCGAATCACCGGGCGGAGAGCGGCTCGCCACCGTAGCGGATGACTCCACCAACCGGCTGCGCGTGACGGACACCGGGGCCGAAGGACGAGTGCCGAGTGGTAAGCCCGGCCCTAATATGTTGTGACGCGTTTCTGGGCGAAATTCAGCCACTCGGAGGGGGGGGGTAGGTACTGTTCCGAGCGAATTCATGACAATGAGAACGCTTCCTTCGTCACCCGCTTTGAAGCGGTCAGCGAAGCCAGAATGTCGTTGAGGCAGGCTTGGAACTGTGGGCCACACGACTGGGGCAGAAGGATTTTCAGCAACCCCTTGGCCCGAGAACCACCCACATAGAGGAGCCGTTTGGTCTCGGTGGTGTCGATCCGCTGAAACCCGGTCAACACCACGCAAGTTGCCTCCAAGCCCTTGAAGGCGTGGACGGTTCCAAGCCGGATCGCGCCGGATGTAGCGGGAACCAGAGTTTCGCGCACCGGGCGGATGAACGCGCCGGAGTCACGGACTTGGCTGGGAAGCGCCGTCCTGTCTGGGGTGAGGATCACGACTTTCTCCGGGCCGTGAAGTCCCTTATGTGAGTCCCCGATCAGACCGTTAACTGTTGCCCTGAGCAGCTTGAAATGTTCCTGCTCGGTGGAGTAATACTGGACTTGGACATCTGGCCCGTCCGCTCCCTGCACCGAGACACACCCCGCACTACTCAATCCCTGGACGTAGGAGGCCATACCCCGCCCTGCGGACGACCCGGACCCCGTCGCCTTGTGCTGCTACGGGTTCCTTCGCACCGACACCGACCGTGTGATGCTTCGGTTCGTGGAAGGGCGTCCCGACGGGGAGGCCACGACCGAATTTTTGGCGTGGGTGTGCGAGCAGTTGCCGGCAGAGGGGAAGACCCGTCTGGTGGTCATTTGGGACGACGCCTCGTGGCATGCCGGCAGTGGGGTGCTCACTTGGGTGGACAACCACAATAAGCGGGTCAAGCGAAGCGGAGGAGTTCGCCTCACCCTTGGTCGGCTGCCTGTGAGAAGCCCTTGGCTGAACACCATCGAGACGAAGTGGGGGCCGGCGAAGCGGGCGATTCTGGAGCCAGATCGCAGCCTCACCGCCGCCGAGATCACCGCCCGAGTCTGCGAACACTTCGGGGTATTTCCGCTCCCCTACTTGTCTCGGAATCCCTGCCGACCAGCTAATCCGTCGGAGTAATGGGTTCTGTGTAAGGGAGTGCGGAACGCCCATTCAGCCAAAGCTGGAGAGCAGAATGGGTTGGATTGCGTCCGCGGCAGCTTTGACCTCGCGCAAGAGTGAGTACGCCTTCATCACAAAGGGAGTGGACCGGAAGAAGACTCGGGGACGCCGACTATCTCCACCGGCCAGCGAGCGGCCGCGGGGGGTCGGCGATCGAGCCCATCGACGCGAACCGCGCCCGGTCGGTGCCCCGCACCGTCCGAAGCACCGCCAGCCCGAGCGCGGCGATCCGGTCCGCCGCCCGGTCGCTCAGGGCGACCTCGGCCGACGGGGTGAGTTCGCCGCCGACCGCCGCCACCGGCAGGTCGCCGAGTTCGTCGCCGAGCCGCCACCCGACGCACCCGGCCGCCTCGCCGAGCAGGCACGCCCAGGCGAACGCCGGGCTGCCCCACAGGAACGCCTCGTGCCCGGCGCCGCCGGTCACCTCCTCGAACTCGAACCCGTCCGCCGGGTCGGCGTCACGCCCGTAGGGCCGGCGGAGCAGCAGCCGCGGCAGGGCCAGCCCGACATGCTCCGCCCACGGCTCCCGGCGCAGCGCCGCCCACGCTGCGGCCCCGTCGGCGTCGGGCGGGCTGTCCCACCCGCCCGGGTCCGGGGTGGCCGCGAGGGACCGGCATCCAGTGTGTGCGTCCGAAGCGCCGGCGAGGAAGACGGCCCCGGCCCGCGCGACGACCGGCCCGATGTGGCGGAGCGCGTCCGCGTCGTCGGCCGTCGGGTCGAACGTGTACGCCCCGACCACCACCGCCCACGGCACCCCGTCCGACTCCCCGCGCCGCACCAGCAACGCCGCCAGGTCCGCGGCGACCAACTCGTCCCGGGTGGCGTCGAGCACGTACAGGTGGACGGCGGTGTCGGTGTCGAGCCGCTTCACGAGCAGGGCCAGGCCGCGCCACGCGGCCTCGACGGCCTGGAACCGCGGGTGGTGCAGGACCGCCCTCAGGAGCCCGCCGACGGCCGCCTCCGTGTCGCGGGCGTGTTGGATCTGCTTGGGGTCCTCCACCGGGGCGAGGTGCTGCGGCCCGACCAACCGGCGAATGAACTCGCCCAAGCCGGTGGGGTCCGGCGGCGTCGCGGCGACCCGCTCGGCGGTCGCGCTGAGGACCTCGTCCAGCGACACCGTCCGGCCGGATGGCGGGTTGCGGGGTGCCGGCGGCGGCACCAGCCCTCGCACCCTCTCGCGGAGCCGCTCCGGTCGGAAGTCCTCCAGCTCGGCGAACTCCAGCGTGAGGTCGCCGTCCGGGCGCCCCCCCGGCAGCCGTACGCTCACCCCGAGCCGGGCCGGGAGGCCGTCGAAGTTGTCGCGATCGACGCGGATCAGGCGCAACTCGCCAGGACGCGTGTTCCCACCGAGGTCGGCCGCCACGAGCATCCGGAAGGGGGTTTCCTCGCTCGGCGGTCCGGACGCAGTCCCGCCGACGGTGAGCTGTATGTCGGGAGTGCTGAACTTGGGGCGGTCGGGCATGGCCGGCTCCGGTCGGGGGTGGGGTGTCGTGCCCATCCTAACAATCTGAGACAGGGAGCGTGCGACGAAACATGAAGTGGTGGGAGTGGAACAGATGGGCTTCACAGCACTCTGGTGGGCCGCACGGGCTTATGTTGGATTCCGTTAGACCTGACAAAGAAATTACGTTGTAGACTACCGTGCCCACCCATCGGCGCCACCCTTTTCCTTCCGAAAATCCGCCGGGGCCAGCTTTCGTCCGGAAAATCCTGGCGGGGTACTACGGCGAGGAGGTGTTGCGACCACTGCACGCCTCCCGCCCGGACCCACGGATCACCACCAGCAGACTACTCCCCCAAATCCTCAAGCTCAAGGAGCAAGGGCGGAGCTACCGGCAGATCGCCGACAAACTGGGAGTCCGGAAGAAGCAGGTGGAACACGTTATGGCCCGCCACCGCAAGAATCCGCCAACGTGATGGCGGTGCAACGGACTGGATTGCCCTCCTCAAACTCCCCACAAATAGCCTCCCGGCGTGTCAGGTTGACGCCGACTCCATCCCCGTGCGGTAACCACCGGGCCAGCGTTCCTTCGCCTGGGACTGCCGCGAACTTTCCGAAGTAGACGTCGTACTCGTGCTTGCTGGTAACGTAAGTCACCATGCCGTAGCGCGGGTGGGCGTCCACCCATTCCCCGGCAAATACGTTCGAGTTCGGGAACTCATAGGTCCCAAAGGGGCCAAACTCGCGGCCGTGCTGTTCACCCCTGTAGAAACAGATCTGGTTCGCCGTCAACTCCTTTGTGAGGGTGTAGATCTTGTAGACGCCGCTGCCGAGCGGCTGCTTGTGGGCGATACATCCGAAATACTCATCGTGCGACAACCAGAGAATTGACCCAACCTCGCACGTCTGCCCATCGAACGTTGCCTCCGCTGAGAAGACAACGTGCTCTTTCTTGCCAGCGGACTTCAGCAGAGACGGCATCCCTTTAGGGCATTTGCGAGCGACCACTTCACGGGCCAAGGCGGCCAGTCGGTCGGCTCGGTCCGCCGCGCGGTATGCTGTCTCGGCGAGATCACGAGCACGGCGAAGCACTTGTAGGTATCGCGGTGCATTCGAGAGCACGGCCCGCTCGATGGCCGCAAACAGATTGTTGTCGCCGTGCAAGATTCGCCGATCCAGGCGTGCTGCGGTTGCCGATTCCCCCGCGTCGCGTTCGCCGTTCACAGGGTCCGTCGGCCGAAGCGTGGTCGCTTGGTCATCGGGGGGAAGCGATATCGCGATCACGCGCGCATGGCTGAACGGCAGCGCAACTCGCTGTCCCTCGATTGAGCGCAGTTCGACTTTTGCGTTTTGGAAGGCGAGCCTAAACCCCTCGCTCACCCGCTCGTGACGTTCGATGTGGGCGTCGGGCAGAGTTATCCGCAGCGCCTCGACGAATTGGTTGGGAGTGAACTGCGTTAACCTCTCCCGCATCTCGTGCCGGAAGCGCGGGATGGAGTCAAAACGCAGAAGTTTGTGGAGAGTTTCAACGATAAGCGGAAACCCAGTTCGAACGTAGCCCTGCGACAGCTTCCGAACCACGTGACGACCACCGAACAGGTGGGCGTTGACGTGCCCCAACAGTTCTGCAAGGCGATCTTCGTTTATTGTGGCAACGCGAACTTCGAGTTCCTCCTGTTCGGAAGGGGGAAGGCATGGTTCCGAAAGGAAGAAGAAGTTGCGGTCGAAGACCGAAGTGAGCCGAGCGAAGTATTGGCGTAGTTCGAATCCGGGGCTACGAAGCGGAAGTTCGTGAAGTACGCCAAAGAAGACGCATAGCAGGCCGACTGCCCCGTTCCCCTTCTCAGCCTGCAGGCGACCCACGAGCGCTTCGAGCTTCTGCGTCGCATCGCCGACCATGACGTGGAATTGACCCCCGGCCGCTTCAATGAGCGGTTTCGTGTGTTGTGTCGCCATCCCCGCGGCGTCATCGTCATACTCAAGCAGAATCGCTCGCCGGACGGGTGTACCCCGGACAAGCGCGAGCAGGTCCGATCCGTCCGCCCCGCCCACGCTGAGCACGACGTAGTTCTTCAATGATTCGAGGGTAGAGCCGTCCAGCTCGGACAGCCGGTTGATCACGAATCGCGCCTTGCGAACGCCTTCGTCCTGGAAACTCGCGTTGTAGGCCCGGCTCGCCTCGACCGCATCGTGGTCGGACGCGTAGGTGCCGCCCAGAATTTCTTCGATCCGTTGCTCGAACTCGGCCATCGCCACTCCCCGCCAAAGGGTCGATCGAACCCAAAGGATGGCATCATTCTAGTATCGGTCTTCACGGAGACCGCTTCTGCCGGTGGTCGTCGCTGTTCAACGCCGCAAAGGACTTGCCGGCCATCAAGCAGCAACTGATCGACCGGGGGAGGCTCTACCGGCTGGTGGTGCGGGGGCGGTCCTACCTTGCGGCTATCCCGGTGATCGGCGACGTGCACGGCCTCCAGATCTGCTACCACTGGCAGGTGACGTCGCTGTTGGAGACAATGGCCGAAGTGCTCGGCGGTACGCCGAGCAGAGCCTAGCCGATCTTGTTTCGACTGAGGGGTCGTCGTGCCTGCATACCTGTTGACCTGGAACCCAACCCGATGGAACTGGGAAAACTTGGCGGAAATGGCTGCTAGCACCGCGGCAGGCGAACCCGCCGAAATGGAGTGGAGTACCGGAAACAGGCGGAACGTAGAACCGGGAGACCGCCTGTTCCTCGTCCGGCTGGGCGAGACGCCGAAAGGCATCATCGCGGCGGGGATGGCTTCTACGGCAACGGAAGAACGGCCGCACTGGGACGGGACGCCCGGTAAGACCACCCAGTTCGTCAATGGGGTATTCGACCGCATCCTCGACCCTGCAGTGGACACCCCACTTGACGTGTTCGGCATCCGCGAGGGTCCAGTTGCCAGGGTGAACTGGTCACCCCAAGGTGGTGGGGTTCTGATACCCGAAGATGCAGCCAACCAGTTGGAGGAACTCTGGGCGGAACACCTTGGCACGCTTGACCGGTCCGCTGCAGACATCCTTTCCGACCCAGACGCCGACGCTTTCCCCGAAGGTCGGATCATGTTCCGCCTTCACCGCCTCCGTGAGCGGAACAAGGACGTAATCGAACAGGCTAAAGCCCTCGCCATGAGGCAGGAGGGCAAGTTGTCCTGTTGCGTGTGTGAATTCGACTTCGCGGCGAAGTATGGGGAGTTGGGAGAGGGGTACATCGAAGGCCATCACACGACGCCACTTTCCGAGTTGACGGGCATGACCTTTACGCGGGTTTCCGACATCGCTCTCGTGTGTGCCAACTGCCACCGGATGTTACACCGCAGGCGACCCTGGCTGAAGACCGTTCACGAGCTTCGATCACTGCTCAAGAAGTGAGTGAGCCGCCCATGACCTACCAAGAGCTACGGCACTTCCTCCGGTCCGGCATGCGGATGTCGCACGTCTACCAGCCGGTGATGTTACTCACCCTGCTGGAGAGGGGCGGTTCCGCCACCGTCCGTGACATCGCCGGCTCGATCCTGATTCACGACGAAAGCCAGATCGAGTACTACGAGCAGATCACAAAGCAGATGGTCGGACGCGTGCTCACTAAGCGGGGGGTGGTGCAGAAGGAGGGTAGGCGGTTCGACCTCCCCGGCTTCGCCAGTCTGACGCCGGATGAAGTCGCGGATCTGACGTCCCTGTGTCGGCAGAAACTGGAACTGTACAAGCAGCGGCGGGGTAAGGGGGTCTGGAGCCACCGCAAGAAGTCCGACGGGTACGTGTCCGGCACCCTGCGGTACGAGGTGCTCAAGCGGGCCAAGTTCCGCTGCGAGTTGTGCGGCATCTCGGCGGCGGAGAAAGCGTTGGAGGTGGATCACATCCTCCCCCGCAACCACGGGGGGACGGACGACGAGAGTAACCTCCAGTCCCTCTGCTACTCGTGCAACGCGATGAAGCGGGACCGAGACAGCACCGACTTCCGGCAGGTGGCGGCGTCCTACGCCCACAGGGACCCCGCGTGCCCCTTCTGTACCCTCCGGGTGGAACGCGTTGTCGCTCAGAACGAGTTGTGTGTCGCCGTGGCGGACAAGTACCCGGTGACCGCGGGCCACCACCTGGTCATCCCCCGCCGGCACGTGGCCGACTACTTCGAGTTAGGGCGACCGGAACTGAATGCGGTTCACTTCCTGCTCGAAGGACTCCGCAAGTCGATCCGTGAGACCGACCCGACGGTGACAGGGTTCAACGTGGGGGTCAACTGTGGGGCGGTGGCCGGGCAGACGGTCCACCACTGCCACGTCCACCTCATCCCCCGCCGGGTTGGGGACGTGGAGAACCCGGCCGGCGGGGTGCGGCACACCATACCGGGCAAGGGGCACTACTACGCGGACGAACCCGGCGGGTGTGGCTAACGCCTCTGCACGACCATCCACACCGGATTGGATGGTGCTAACGCAAACACCCCCGCAGCGGGCACTGCGGGGGTGTGGCGTTTTCTGGGGGGAAGTAACCGCAGCCGGGCTGCCCTACCGCACCGCGTACACCACCCGCGTGCCGGCCGTGCCGTGCTCCACGCTCAGGCAGAACACCCCGGCCCTGTTCAGCCGCCGCCACTGCTCGCGGGCTTCGGCGGGGGATGTGGTGTACTCCACCAGCGTGGCCCCGGCCGGCGGGCGGTCCAGTACGGTGGGGTCGCCCTTGTGCCGGTCGTGGGCGGCACGCATGGCGGGTGTGGCGGACGCGAAGAACGACGGGCACATGGGATAGCTCCTTGGGGCACCAGTGTACCACAGCCCGCCCGGCACTCACCGCACCCGCCGGGCGTCTGTCACCCGCAACTCGGTCCAGGCGGGCACCATCACCTCGCCCACCACCGCCGCCGGGTGGCGGATCACCCGCAGCGTCCCCTCCACGGTCAGGGTGTCGCCGCTGTCCACCAAGTAGTCCAGGGGCAGCACAGCGGTGCGGGCCACGTCCCCGGTGTCGTCGCCCACCACCATCAGCCCGTCGTCCGGGCGGTGGTCGGGCGGGTTCACCACCTGGAACGTGCTGCGGACGGTGGCTCCGTCCAGCTTGCGGGCGTCGTCCACCGTGGCCGTGCCCAGCGCGAACGGGTGCCACGCCGGGCCGGTGGCCGCTCCGCCGCCACAGGCGCAGCCGGTGGCCAGCGGGTCCGCGTGGAGGGCAATTGAGAGCAGGGCAATCAGCATGTGGACAACTTACCTGGTCCATCAGTGGGGGCAACGATCTGGGGCTTGTGTTGGCGTCGGATGGAAATATAATTATCGTGCGAGTTTTATTATTTCTCGCACGGATCCCCGCGATGCTGCCCCACCGCAACCCGCTCCTCGCCTCGGCCAAGTCCGTCGTCGCCGTCACCGTTGAATACACCGCCCGCGGCCAACGGCGGACCAAGACGTTCACCGGGCCGAGGGCCGTCGCCCAATCGCGTGCCTTCTACCGGGCGAAACTCAAGTGCGGGGCCGAGCCGCGAATCGTGACGGCGACTCGGGCGCACCCGTAGGCCCACGGCCCGCAGCCACTCCGACGGGTCCTCTTCTCAGCACTTTTCTGTTCCCCCACCCTCTCCACGGTGACGGCCATGTCTGAACTCGCCCTCTCGCCACACGTCTCAGTTGGGGACCGTGTCCGCTTGATCGCGATGTGCCAAGACCCTTGCCCGGTCCCGCCGGGAACCCTCGGCACGGTGTGGGCGGTGGACGCGCTGGGCACCGTCCATGTCGTGTGGGACGACGGCCGCACCCTCGGCCTCGTCTCGGGGGTGGATCGGTACGAGCGTGCGAACTGACTCCCCGCCGCCTGTCACTTGATGCTGGCACCGTGCCGTGCGGCCGTGTGGCGCCGGCGCGGTGGGGGAAGCGCTACTCGGGTGACCACCGACACCCCAACCCCGGCGGGCCGACAAAAGCGGCGACGACGAACTGGCGGGGACGGCTTAAATGTCCGGCGATCAGGTGTTGTGGGCTGGACCCAACGCCGTGCTGGGCCAGCAACAGGACGAGGGTGACAGCGAGGATGTGGTGGCCACAGGCGAGGCTCACACGCCTTCCCAGAAGTAAGCAGGGCGTGTCAGTTGGGGTACTTTTCCCCTCCCCTTCACGTGCCAAGCCACACACAACGCACCAACACCCAGCAAGACATCACAACACTGGCCTGTGCTGCCACCAGACCCCTCGGGTGCGGCTCACCTCTCAGGCAAGTCGGAGATGTTGAGAGGCGGGTTGAGCTTATCGAATAACTTCTCCACCTCGGCCCACAGTTCCTCAGCCATTTTTCGATCTGCCTCTGGCATTTTGGCGATGATATCTTTGTTCCGAATCGGTTCTAAATCCACGTGTAATCTGAGACAATGAAGACGGATGTTCGCCGCTGTCCGTGTATCTTGAGTTCCGATGGTTTGATTTGTTCCACTCGAGGGATCTCGACTCGCGTATTC
Organism: uncultured Fimbriiglobus sp.; assembly: GCA_964390195.1. Taxonomy (GTDB): domain Bacteria; phylum Planctomycetota; class Planctomycetia; order Gemmatales; family Gemmataceae; genus JALHQU01. Next base: position 15,773 of record CAYMHO010000013.1, read on the forward strand.
CTTACATATTGTGATTTCGTCCTTTAACCAACGGAGAGCATCAGTTCGACACTCAGCACGATCTTTGTCGGTGGTCAGAAAGCCATCTTTGCCGCCGCCCACCGATGCTTGTGCCATCGCGCGAATAGCATGAAATCGATAGGTGCCGAACCCTAAACCCCAACTCATGACGTTTGCGTTCTGTCCTGCTAGCAGAGTCGCCCCGAAAAAATACTCCCGGAAACAAAGTGAGGCACTGACATACTGTCGTTTTGCTAGAAACACTTCTGCTGCGTAGTGTAGCACACTTCGACTCATGACATTCAGTTTTGAGAAGTTAACCTGCTGACGCATCCCAACCCGGTCCTTCTCGGCGGCCGAAGACAACTTGGCGTATTCATCCAGATTCGTTTTTCGCAGAAATATCCCAAGGCTGCTGCCAGGGATTACATTTGCCATCGGAGTTCCGCCGGGTGCCTGACTTGCAACTAACGCCTTCCTCGCCTCATCGTATCTGCCAAGACCGGCGAATGCCAAGTATTTAAGGAACTCCAACCCGTTCGACTTTTCTTGTCGCTCGACCTGCATGCAAAAATGCAATACACTGTCATAATCACCATTAAGCAACTTGACATATCCTGCCAAATACTTGTCGCCATAGAACCCAACGTGTTTCGGAAGCGACTGTACGATTCTGTCGCCATCGATGATTCGCCCTTGAGCGAACATAGAGTATGCCAAGACCAACTTGCTTGCCTCGTTGTTCGGAGCTGTGACAAGCAACCCACGGGCGATTTTTTCAGCCTCAGCAACTTGCCCTCTGAATAGGAGAAACAACGCCCGCAAGATGATGGCCTCCTCTGAGTGAGGATACTTCGCTAGTACTTGTTCGACGACATTCTGGCCTACGTCAAATTCTGCTGTTGCAAAATTTGCTATAGCGACATCAATCCGCATTCGAGGTGGATGCCCTGCTGCCGCGGATGATTTCTCCAACAAGGCAAGCCATTCTTGATATTGACCACGTTTCCTGGCGGCCAAAGCAGCCACCTGATTCGACATCCAGGATTCGCGCCCAAGGGTGGCGATACGGTCTGCGATGGCCTCAAGTTCTTGGGGTTGGTTGGACAGGTCATACAGTTCAGCTAAAAGTGTCAAAGCTGCCAAACTATCGGGGCGTAATGCAGAAGCGGTGCGGGCGTATGCAATCGCCTCCTGGAGTTGTGGTGACGAGCCACCTGTGCGAAGTGTCGCTAGTCGCCAACTCGCGTTAGCGAGAATCACTCCAAAATCGTTGGGTCTTCGAGACTCGACTGTGGCGAGAAGTTTCGGAATAGAAGGATCGGTTGGCGGAAGTGCAGTCACTAAAGCCGAAACTTGAGCCGGGGTCAATCGGTCGAGGGGAGCACGAGCAGCAAGTGCAGCAAGTTTTTTCGGATTTGCCCGCACCAACGGATCTCGAAACAAGTCTCCCCAATCCGGATCCGGGTCCACTTCACAGGCCAGTTCGAGCAGGCGTGTGACAGGTACTCCCCCGTCGGGCGAAGCCGTGTACCGGCTTGACGCCCAATCGTCCAAGGCGGATACCAGCGCAGTCCGGATTGGCGAGGACCTGATGCGGTCAACAGCGTCGGCAGCGTTCGGGTCGATGCCTGCGTCGGCGAATGCCTTGGTGTACCTCTTCGTCACCCCATCATCAGGTAGTTGCGGGTCGGAGCGACGGACGGACAACTCCTGGCGGATGTCATCCAGTTCTACCGCCAACTTCAACACCCGCTCGGCGTTGGCGACCAACTCCAGCAGGTTCTCCGGCGGATTCGGCCCGAGCGCCCCACTAGCTCGCTCAAGAGATGCGGTTGCAGCCGTCAGTCGCCCCTCACTGGCTGCCTCGTTCACCGCCAACACTGCCTCCCACACTCGCTCGCCACGATAGCGGGCCTCGGATTGCCGCTTTTCCTCTAACCGTGCGACCCACATACCACCCAGAGTCATCAGGAATGCCAGCAGCACCCCAGCAGCAATACTGGTCGCCCAAGCTTGGTGCCGGTTTGCCCACCGCCACAGCCGCACTGTCCGCCAGTCGCGGTAGTCCGGGGAGCTACCATCAGTCAGCCATCCCCGCACTGCTGCACCGATTGCCGCCGCTGAGGGATACCTCCAATCAGCTTTGGCTGTTGCTAACGTTGGTGGTTTGCCATACTCCTCAGCCCCCTTGTAGGTGGCACTCAGCGAGGGAGGGAGGTTCATCCCCTTCAAAATTTCGACGAGTAAGTTGGCCAACCCCTTGCGGTCGATGGCAAGGTCTTCAGGCGGGATGCTACCCGTATGCTGACGGGCCAACCCCCAGTCCATCACGAACGTCGCCCCGTCAGTGCGGACCCTCACATTCGCAGCCTTGATGTCCCCATGTGTCACCAACTTGTCATGAGCGAATTGAACGGCCTCGCAAACAGCAACAAAGTGAGCGAGCAAGTGGCGGAGTCGGGCAGTTCGGTTCTGCCTGCCTTCGGGGATGGGGCGGGCAATCTCATTGTGCAAAGTGTTACCATCAATGAACTCCATCGAGTACCCAGGCCGCCCACACCCGTCTTTGACAACTGCGTAAACCCGCACAATTGCAGGGTGTTCCAGGCGGGCGGTCAGATTCGCCTCGGTGAGGAAGTAGCCGCGGTGTAAAGTGCAATCGAGATGTGAGAACATGACTTTGTATGCTACCAGTCGCTTCGCCTCTAAGTCGGTAACTCGGAACACCTCCCCCATCCCACCCTGACCAACACGAGTATGTACTTCGATCCGTTCCGGGATACCGATTACGGGCTTGGGCGGTTCCTTTGCCTTGCCTCCGAAATCAATCACTGCCTCGAGAAATTCAGCTATCGCGTAGGCAACACGTTTGCGAAGCAGGGGGTAAGCACTGCAAAGGTCTTCGAGAGAGAGATCACGGCCATCTTCGCGCGCTACGAAGTACTCCGCCACCAGTTCGGACACCTGCTCATCGTCGGCTTGGTCGGCGATCACGACAGTTCTCCCTCGGAGGATTCAGATACTAACAGGGGCTGACAAAACCCCCGAAACTGCTTGAAAACCTGGGCTAGTCTGGGGTTTTGTCAGCCCCTGTTAGGCTGAGCGAGCGGCATGGTCAGGATTGTCACTTCTTCGTGGCCGAGGCAACTTTGTTTTGCTTGAACTGCTCGCGGAGGGCGACAATTGCCTTCTGGAGGAGACGCTGGGCAGCCTTAGGGCCGCTCAGCCCAAGTGTGTCGCTAATCTCTCTCAGGTTCAACCCAACGAAGAAATTCAACTCCAGCGCCTCCTGTTCGAGAGGTGGCAGTATCTGGGACATCCACCATTTCAATTCCTCACCATCGTCCGGCGCGGGCGGTGTGTATGTTGGTTCAGATATCTCGTCGAGAGGGAGGGTGCGAGGGTGGGTGGAGTCGAAATGCCGTTTGAAATCGATAAGCGTGTGACGAGTGATTGTTCGCACCGCGGCGAAGTAAGCACGTAACGTTTCTGGTACAGTCACGTGGCCTTGTCGAACCCAATCGCGGAGCTTTTGATCTACTTTCTCATGGACCTCCCGAGTGTGCACGTCGTGCTGATCCTTCAGATTGACAAAATGAAAATTGAGTAGGCGTCGGACGGCGTCAGCAACCCGCTCATAGGAGTGGGTGAGTAGAGCTTCGCGGGCAATCATGTCCCCCTTCTGCCAGCGTGCGAGAAACCCTTCCAACAAGACTGTCGTCGGTGGGGGTGTGGTGTTCGGTGAGGACATGCTGGCCCCAAGGTGTTCTAGAATTGGGTAGTGGCCCAGCGTGAGGGGTGCCCACTATGCAACTCGATGCTGGAAAACGACTTGCGATTCACGCCGCTGGCTTATGTCCCTCACTCTGGGCCACTACCTAGAATTGTAACCGCCAGGAAAGTCGAAAAAAATACGCCTTGGTGACAAAATCCCCTGAGTGATCCGCTTAGGTAGGGCCGAGGCAGTGCGATCAGGGTGGTGCAGACCCCATAGTACCCTCGGTTGCTGATCGAGTCGGCTACTGTGCCGTACTTCGTCAGACGCTGGCTTGGCTTGCGCGGCCGACCAGCATTTTCCCCAAGCGCTGGAGGGTTGGGCCATGTCCCTACTGAGCGGAAAAGCGATCATTCGAGCGGCCGAGTCGGTCGGCGAAGACCTGTCTCCCGCGGGCCAGGTGCTGCTCGGCATGCTCACCGGCCCCGTCGCCCTGACCGTCGATCCGGTCGGCACGGTGGTGGAACTGGGGCAGCGCATCCTCAACGACAAATAACCCCACCCTGCTCGCCCAACCTCAGCAACCTGGAGGGTACTCCTCTGTCCCGGAAAAAACAATCGTTCCGCCCCGAGATCGTGTTCATTCCCACTTTCCCGTTCGTGCCGCCCGGCGAGTTCGTCGAGAAGTGGGACAAAGAGTAGTTGTCCATGCCGCCGGGGGTAGACCGCCCCCGGCGGCTCTTCGTTTCCCATTCAAGGACACCGACATGGACCCATTCGGCAACCCTTCCGATCGCGACATCCACGGCAACGACCCTTCAGACGGGTGGGGCAACCACTCGAGCAGTGACGTTCATGGGAATACTTCGCACGACAGTTGGGGCAACTACTCGGGTGACGGAGGCGGGTCTCTCCTGGACTGGCTGTTCGGTTAAGATCTCACCCCCGGCCGGCATCGTGCGCACCACCCGGATGCCGGTCGGTTCGCTCTCCTCGCTGTCTGTGAGTGTCAGAGGTTCACTGGCGTCCAGAAGAAGAATTGCTCAACACGGCTTGTGGTGGCACTTCACCCGCCAGTCCCACTCGGTGTGCGAAGTCACTCCGCCACCTTCTCCTCCACCCTCACGACCTTCACGTTCACCCGCACCACCCGCCGGTCCAAGTCGGGGGCGATCACGTGCCCCTCGTCGTTCGGCTCGTGGTACGTCTCGCCGGGTGCAATGCCGGGGCGGTCGTTGCCGGCGGTGGCGTAGATGTAGTAGTCCGACACGGGCATGATCTCCATCTCGCGGTCGTCCTTGTCGTACCCCCGCATCTTCACCGACAGCGCCCGCACCGGCCGGTTGCCGGTGTTCTTCCAGTCCACGCACACCATGTGCGTGTTGGCCCCCTGTGCCGTGCGGAACGGCTCCAGCCGCACCTTCAGGATCTCCACCGACATCTTCGGGGCGTTCTTCCGCTCCTCCTCCCGCCGCTTCGCCTCGGCCTCCCGCTCCTCCTCTCGTCGCTTGGCTTCAGCGGCCCGCTCCTCCTGTTGGCGCTTGGCCTCGGCCTCCTTCCGTGCCTGCTCGTCCGCCGCCCGCCGCTCGCGGTCGGCCCGCACGTCCGCCACCAGCTTCGCCGTCGCCTCCCGGTCGGGGCGGAGGTCCACCCCCTTACCCAGCGCTTGGTCGGTCAGGGTGCGGGCCGAGTCGGTGGCCCCGTGGTCCATGTCGTACTCGATCACCCGCAGGTACACCACCGGCTCTTGCGACGTGTCCGCGACGATCCCCTTCGTCAGCATCTGGCGGTACATGGCCACGGCCTCGGCCTTCTCCCCGGCGTCCCAGCGGCGGTTGGCTTCGGCCAGTTCCTTCTTCGCCTGCTCCAGCCCGTACCAGCCCATCGCCAACCCCGCCCCACACACCGCCACCAGGCCGAGCGTCACCGTCACGCACCCGACACCCAGCACCTTCAGTAAGGGCGACGACCCGGCCCCCGACCGTCCCGACGAGTCGGCCGGTTTCCGCCCGCGGCGGGCGGCTGGTTCGTCCCACGCCGCCCGACTCTTCCGCCGCTCCGCCTGCTGGTTACAGGACGGGCACAGGTGGTGCGTCTTGCCGTCGGCCTTCCACACGTACCTGGTCCGCTTGAGCAGGTTGCCGCACAGCGAGCAGTGGGCCGGGAACAGGTGCATCAGCAGCCAGATCGGCAACCACAGCCCGCAGGTGAGGACGGTAAGGACAAGGTGGACGGCAGTGGGCACGGCGGCACTCCGGGGCGGTGGGGTGAGAAGTCTCCGCCCTGAAAGCGTACCGGTCAATGGACTGTTTGACACTGATCTCGTGTCAAAACGTTCGCCGTTTACCCTCGTTCGGGATGGCGACCAAGTCGCAGCACTCCCCGGCCTACGAACCGCTCCCGGCATTCCTGCGGACGCTCCGCGAGGGGGCGGGGTTGACCCAGCGGGAGTTGGGGAAGGCGCTCGGCAAGCCGCAGAGTTGGGTTCACAATTGCGAAGTGGGGAACAGGCGGGTGGATGTGACTGAGTTCGCGGCGTGGGCGGTCGCCTGCGGGCAGCCGGCCGGGGCGGCGCTCGACCGCTTCCTCCGCGAGTCGGCCGTCCCGCCCCGCCCTCGCCGCGGTACACGACGGCCGAGCGGCGGGCAAGGCTGACCGTTCGACGCGGGCGGGCGGTATGGCCCTTGTGACCGCTCCCACCGCACCTCCTCGATCGCGCCCTCGGCAGGAACGAATGGCAGTCGCCGCCGGCACGCGGGGCGGGGTGGTACGCTCGTATAATGTGCGGACGCTACACCTTTGCCGGCCCGATGGACCAGGTGGCCGACCACTTCGAGCTGACCGACCCGCCGAAGCTCACCCCGCGGTATAACGTCGCCCCCGGCCAAGCCGTGGCGGTGGTGGCGCTGAAGAGCGACGGCGAGCGGTTCGGGCTGGCCCACCTGAAGTGGGGGCTGGTGCCTTACTGGGCAGAGTCCCCCGACCGCGGCATCCGCCCCATCAACGCTCGCAGCGACAGCTTGCACAAGCCGACGTTCCAACACGCCTTCGCCGCCCAGCGGTGCCTGCTACCGGCCAGCGGGTTCTACGAGTGGCGGGTGACGGGGCGGCGGAAGGAGCCGGTCCACTTCTCGTTGACCGACGGCGGGCTGATGGCGTTCGCCGGCTTGTGGAGCGTGTGGAACGACGGCACGCGGAAGGTGCCGACCGTGTGCCTCATCACCACCACGCCGAACGAACTGGTGGCCGACTACCACGACCGCATGCCGGCCATCGTCCCGCCCGACCTGTACCGCAAGTGGTTGCACAACGACACGCCGGCGAAGGAACTGAAGGCCATGCTGAGGCCCTTCCCGCCCGAGGGGATGACGGCACGGCTGGCCAACCCACGGGTGAACAAGGCCACGGCCGAGGGGCCGGAGTGTCTGGCCGTCGCTGCGGACGATCACTCTCCGGCCTGAACCGCCTCCCGTCTCCCGCCCGTCGCTCGTGACACCGGGCCACCCGACCGCCGTCAGTTCGCACCCACGCTGCCCGACGGGGCGGTGTAGCGGTCATCGGCCCGCGATCAGTCGGCTTATGTGGTCACTCCTTGGTGGTGGTGTCGGGGGTGGCGGGAACGGGGGTTCGTTTCAGCGAGATCAACGCCTCGATCACGTCGTCGGGGGGTTCGGTCAGCGGGGGCAGGTTCCGCTCCCGCCGCACCTGTTGCAGCATCATCATCTGCGGGTCGGCCATCGCCCGCTCGCGGAGGCGGGCACGGTAGTCGGCCCAGTCCGCCCGCTCGTCCTCGGTTAGGTCGGCCGGCTTCATCAGCCCGCCGCACCACAGCCAGAACCGGGCGAACGGTTTGCCGGTGGTGTCGCCCCCGGCCGTGCCCGCGGCCGCCAGCGTCTTCTGCACCTTGTGTAGCCGGCCGCGGAACTTCATCGGGTCGCCCTCCCTCGGTGGGCGGTTTGTGCCTCCTTCGCCTGCTGCTCCAACGCGGCCATGCGGTCTTCCAGTTCGGTCTGCTCCTTGAGCTTCAGCGTCACCTCGAACAGCACGCGGATGGCCGACATGCGTACCTGCTCGCTCTTGGCGGTCAGCAACTTGCGGAGGGCACCGGCCGCGAAGTCCAGCCCGTCGGTCAGTCGACCGAGGGCACGGGAGGTAACCTCCGCCCGGATGGCGTTCACCCTCTCCTTGAAGGCGGGCAACGCCTTCCACGTTTTCAGCGTCCGCTCGCCGCACCCGGCTTGCTTCGCGGCCTCGGCATTCGTCAGCCCGCGTGCCACGGCGAGCGCGGCCGCGTCCTGCTTCGGCGTAAGCTCGCCCGCTGGCGGGCCGTTTGGAGCCGTTTCGGGCTTCGCCGACTGCGTGGGCCGGGTCATGGTTGGTCCTCCAGCGTCAGTGCCCGCGCGTTAATGCGGAGCTGCACGGCCAGTTGGTTAGGGGTTGGGGCAATGCGGCGGGCGAAGTTGCCGGCAGTTGGGTGAGCAGTGTCGCGGAGGAAGTCTTCCTCCCACTCGTTTACCCACCTGGCTTCAACAAGCCAATCGATCTCGTCGGGGGTCAGGGCGGTGCCGGGGTGCCGTTGCAGGCGCGCGGTCATGCCGGGCGGCGGCGCCATGCTGGCGAGCGTGTCGGCCCGGGTCATCGGGTGCCCCTCCGCTTGCGTGCGGCGGTCCGTTCCTTGACCGCTCGCACCCCCTCGTTCACCCGCCGGATTGTTTCCGGGTGCCAGCCGCGGGCCAGCCGGCAGCACGTGCTGTTGCACTGCTCATCGGCGCAGTGGGCCATGTGGTCGTCGCTGTGGCGGAAAACCATGTGGGCGACCAGCAGGCGTATCAACTCCATCGGCTCCATCCCTTCACTCAACAGCCACTCCAGATCGCCGACGGCCAGCAGGAACTTCACCACTTCGTCGGGGGTCGCCTCACCCGCTGGTACTCCGCATCCGCGGGGGGGGAAGGAAGGGTGTGTGTCGCGGCCCTCGTCCCGGTCCCCGCCGTGTAACCGCTCGTACTCCTTCTTCCACTGGTTCAAGTCCGCCTGCTCGCGGGGAAAGTTGGCCTCCTCCCGCACCAGCCGCATTAGGCCGTGGATGTCCTCGCACAGCCCGCAGCGGTAGCACTTCACCCGGTCCTTGTACCCCTGCTTCGGGGGCATGGTGTGGAACTTCTTGCCCCCCCTGCCGCACGCCGGACAGTCCCAGCACGACACGCCGTCGCCGTCGCTGTGGGCCGCGTCACCCAGCAGCTTGTACACGAAGAACTCAAACTTGGTCATGGGTCGGTTCCTCTTGGGGTGTGATCAGGCCCCCCAGGTGCCTTGGTGCCAAGGTGCCAGCGAAAACCGTGGCACCTAGCCGCCTTCCCTCAGCCGCCATCGCCAGCCCTTGATGCGGCCTTTCTCGCGGACGGCCTCCGCCGTCACCCCGAGCGTGTCATTGGCGACCCGCTGGAGCGTCCGCTTGCTGATGCCGAGCGCCTCGCCCTCGGAGATCAGTTCGTTCACGTCGTGGGCTTCGCCGGGTTTCATCCGTTGCCGCAGCCACTCGGCGGCCTTCGTCGTCTCGCCCTCGCGGGGCGGGCGGGTGGGCGCCTCACCGAACTCCAACCCGCCCTCGTCAAACCGGAACCCCACCGGGGCGGGGGGGAGGCTCAGGTTGCTGCCCAACACCTGCAACCGCCGCCACGGGGATTTCGGGTCCGGCAGGTCGATGGCAAGCTGACACCGCACGGCCGCGAGGAAGGCGTTGCTCCCCCGCCCGCAGTCCGGGGTCAGGTCCTCGCCGATCGCCAGCTTCTTGGTGTGGTGGACGATGTGGATGGCCGCCCCCGTTTCCTCGGCCACCCCGCCCAGGTCGCGGAGCGGCTTGGCGATCTTGCTGTTGTTCTCGTCCCCGTCGTGCGAGCCGCGGAAGCTGTCCACAACCACCAGCGGGCAGTCGTGCTTGCAGATCACGTCCCGCAACCGGCCGAGGTGAGCCGGGTCCTCCAGCGAGAACGGGAGCAACAGGTCCTCGGGGAACGGCACCTTGATGCGGTCCAGGGGTATGTTCCACGCCTTCGCCCGCTGGATGATCAGGGGCAGCGATCGCTCGGTGTCCACGTACACCACGTTCCGGGGGCGGGGGACTTTCACCCCGTTCCAGAACGTGCCGCCGGTCACCAGCGGGGCGATCAGCCCGCCGAGGACGTACGCGCTCTTGCCCGTCTTCGGGGGGGCGATGGTGCCGGACGTCATCCTGAGCGGCACCCAATCGCGGACGAGCCACTCCACCGACCCGACCACGGCCTCCACGTCCGCGAAGCTGCCGTCCTTCAGGTCATCATCCGGGATGTACTTGGGGGAGCTGATCACCGCGTCGGTCGGGCGGCGGGCGAGGTTGTACTGCCTGATCCGCGACGCCAGTTCGTCCGCCGCTTTACCCTTCTGGATCACTGCCCCACCCCCTTCCCGGCCGGGGCAGCGTGCAGGTGAGTGCGGAGGGCTTGCACCGCCGCCTTGTCGTACAGGCGCAGGGTGCCGGCACGGGCCACCGGGCGAATGCGGTGGCCCAGCTTGCGGAGCAGGTACAGCACGCGGGGCAGTGGGACGCCCAGTTCGTTGGCGAGTACGCCGGGCGTCCGCAGGCTGGGAACGGTGGGGGGCATCGGACGCTACCTTTGCCGGCCGGGGTTCGGCCTTACGTAGGTAGCGAACGTTTGCGGGCCGGTACCAAAACTCCTAGTTTTCTAGGGCAAACACCCCGCAAACGTTTGCAAACGGTGAGAAACCTGTCGCGCATGTACTTGTTCTGTTCGTTTGTAACGACAGTGCCCCGCCTCTCCCGAGGCGGGGCACTGATAGTTGCAAGATCAGGGATGCCGCATATCGGGAGTCCGCGCCAGCGAAAGTAGGAGGTCGGGAACATGACCGGCAGCGGCACTGCAACAAAAACCTCCAGTGAAGTGATCGCCCCGCCGCATGTCTGATCGGCTACTGTGGAGAGATGCCCCCGTTGCCGTGCAGTACAGGCTCGTGGGAAGAAGATTGGGGAACCCGCCTTCCCGGTCAATTAGACACCAGCGGCTGGTCAGCAACCGATGCGACGAACTCAGTAGCACCCGTTAATTTGACCCCTTTGAAGCGTTCAGAAGCTCTCTGTCGTGGCAAGGGTGGCAGTCTGCCCTCCTCTCAGAACCTTGTTGCACCCATTATCTTGACTCGGCGGTAGCCTTCGAGAACGCATCGTTCGCACGCGGTCCGAGATGGAACGTGCCACTGTCTCGGTTTACCTTCACCCAGGCCTCGGAGTCGTTCGGGTCTTCAAGCCGGTCAGCTTCTTGAGTGCTAGGCACGTAACCGTTACCGAGCAGCCATTTCTCGATATTCACCATCAACTCAACCTTTCCTTGAAGCTCGACAGCATCCGCAGCCTTCTTCCAGGCCGCTTCCAAAGTCGGCCCTTCTCCTATCGGCTGCACGCCGAGACCTTTGGAGGGGTAGATCGTCCACCCGCGCTGCTGGTACAGGCTACCCTGCCCGCCTTCGTGGACTGGGTCGGGGGGTGTGACTTCGGCGTTCGGATACTTCTTGCGGACCTTTTCTTCGTTGGTCATGGTAGGTGCCCTGTAGGGAGAATCACTCCAGCGGAACCTTCGACTTGTCGAACGGCGTGGTGGCGAACGAGTGTACGTAGTACGGCGGGAGGTACAGGTCTTTCGGCTTCTTCGTGGGCTTGTGAGCCAACTTCAACTCAAGATCGAAAAGCTGGGATCGCGGGTCGATCTGCTCGACACTCTTCTCCGCCTTGTGGCAGTACATGATCATCACGAACAGCCCGGCGAGCGCGTTGGCCACGTTCTCCAGGTTGGCGTCGTGGAGATACGCGTTTCGCTCGTGCTTCACATCGTTGTAGGCCTTCCACCAGTCCGGACTCTTCTCACCGTGCCACGCCTTCCACGGCTGGAACACCCGCTCGTACCTGGGCACCAGCACCTTCTCGTTGAATATGATGTTCCGGACGCTGATGCACTCCCGGTACTTGTCGATGCTGCCGTACTTCTTGGTTTTGTCCAGTGCTCGGCACACATCCTTGGCCGCTACGTCCACCTCCGATCCGATGGCGAGCAGCAGCTTGACGAATTCGACGGAGTAGGTCTTGTAGTTGGCCTCGGCGAACTCGACATACCGCAGGGTCTTGGCGAAGTCGTCTTCCAACGCCAGGAAGTGCCGCCAGTAGCGGAAGATGGCCATGCGCGATGCCTCGGAGCAGCCGTGACGTGGATTATACTAGTATCGGCGTCAGCATTCGTCCGCTGTCAGCACAGTCGTCTGTTCGCGGTTGGCTTCCGTAATCACACACAGCTTCTGGCCACCCACGTCGTAGGCCGACAGCAACCTAGGCCGTGCGGCCCAAAATGCGGGGGAATTGGCCGGGGTCGTCGGCGAGCACCCGTAGCGCCTCCAAGTGGTCGGCAGCCGGCATCTTGGCAAAGTCGGCTTTCGTTTTTGGGTTGTTGAGCATCTTCTTCAATTCGGGTGACCCTTCCTGGATCAGTCGGGTCGTCAGCACTTCGATCTCCTCACTCACACGCCGCTCGGCATCCTCCCGCTCGGCGGCAACTTTGGCCGGATCCCCCTCTCTACTCTGGGCGGTGGCGTCCAGCAACCGCCCGTCCAGGCTGCCGGCACGCGGGGTACGCACCTTGTCGTCCACACCCGCCCACGCCTTCAGCAACGGGCTGGTCGCGATGGCGTGGTTCACTGAAGTCACCGAACACCCCAAATCTTCCGCCAGTTTGCGCTGGCTGACGAACTTCTCCGCTTGACTACGCTTTCGCTCCAGCTTTTCGGCGACCTCTTTCAAAGTCAGCCGAGGCTTCGCCGGCTTCGCAGGAGGTGGGATGGGTGCGTCGTCCGGGGCCGGCTGGATCGACTGGTCGGCTGGGACGTGCTGGGGGTGGAATTGTTGCCGCGTGAACCGTGCGGTCGCGGCGAGCGTCTGCAATGACTGTCGCCACCCCTGCTCGGGGTAGGTGTCGTACACGCCGTCTTGTAGGTCCACCGGCAGGCGGGTACCACCCACGAACTGCACCGGCTGGAGGTCGTACGGGTCCAACGATCGGGCCATCACGTCGGCGTTGGGCAGCAGACGCCCCATGTCCACGGCCGTCGCCAGCATCACCACCTCTTGGTCAAGCGGGTGGAACCGCTCGGTCATGCGGTCGTACGGCACGATGCGGTCTTCGTCCACGAACGCCAGCAGCGCGTCCGTCGCCGTCTCCAGTCGGGTAAGCAGATCGCCCCGAACGGGGCACGAGGTGAAGACAGTTGTCGTCATTGGTGTTCCTCTGGTGGGCGGTGCCGGCCGACGGCGGGGAGGAACACCCGACGCCAGCCGGCACCAGCGCGGGGGATCAGCCCGCTACCCATAACAAGTATACAAATACATGAGTGTATTGCAATCCTCGTGCAGTCTCGGAGTGTACTCCGCGTGTCCGCGGGGGAGAAAGTACCACCCCGCCGTCGGGCACTCGGCCTTCGTCGCGAGTGCATACGGGGCTAGGTGCCGGGGTTTTGGCTGGCACCTTGGCATCTAGGCATGTAGGCCCGCCCGCCTAGGTGCCGCCCTTTTCGGTGGCGTGTTGGCACCTTGGCGTGTAGCCCAAGGGGGTTTATATTATTATATATGTACATTATTATATATTAACCCATGACCTAGGTGCCTACACGCCAAGGCGCCGGCAGAAAGGGCGGCACCTAGGGCACCGGCAAAGCCGTGCGAGCGACGCCGGGGGCGAGGGCACCAGACGCCAAGGTGCCAAGGTGCCACCGAAAACCCCGGCACCTAGTGACAGGCGGTACGGTCGCACGACACGCTCATACGGAACTTGGCGACGGTTCACCAAGAGGGCGGCAACAGTTTTGCCAACAACTCTCTCGCCTCCTCCCCCGTGAGCCGCCGGCGAACGTACAGCGCCTCGGCGAAATCCCTCACCTGGTGCCGGTATCCGGAGACCATCGATCTCGCCTTCCTCAACAGCCTGTCGAGAAACCCCCACATGTCTTTGATCCCGGCGTTCCCCCGCTGCCCCTTGAGCCACAAGCTGGTGTCATAGTCCTGGTCGAAGATGGCGTCGAAGCCCTCCTCAAGGTCCAGGTCGTCCGTGTTCAGTGCATACCCGCACAACACGTTACAAGCCGCTTGGCCGGCGCACAGGACGAGGCACGCCCTCCGCAGGGCCCGGCGCAAGTACCTCGGGGCGTCGTACGGGGGTTCGGAAACCGGCGGCGGCCACTCCAGAAACCCGACCCAGCCGCCGTCCGGGGCAATGCCAATGCTCGCCCCGGTACACGTGAAGCCCACCATGTGCCCGATGACCGCATGCCCCGCTTGCGAACACGCGGACTCCCACAGCCAGACCGGGGCCAACGGGTCCTCGGTCAAGTTCAGCGCCTTCGGTTGTGTTCCCATCTGTAAACCCTCATGTAGGTGGCGACCGGCGGTCGCAGAAAATACCACATCTCGGCTGCGGGAAGTTGCCCGGCAGGGGTGTACCTTCCTCCCCCCGCGGATCGCGGAGTTCAAGTGGGGGCGTCGCGGTCGCGTTGGGCGTGTGCCAACTCGTCCGCCCGGTGCAGGCAGTCCGGCATGTTGCGGCGGAAGTAGAACACGCAGGTCAACCGCTCGAACTCCCCTTCGGTGCCGACGAAACGGGTGTTGCCGTGGACCTCGTGGACGTCGCACAGCAGCACGTCGGTAGTGCCCAGATCGACCGCCACCCGGTACTTGGGGAACACCAAGTAGCCGCCGTCGTACTGGCCTGAACACACCGCCGCAATCACGCCGAACCCTTCCGGGAGGTCGCCCTTGTCCGTGTGGCAGGCCGTGGCGAAGTTCTTGTTGACCGTCACCGTGGTGAACGAGGTGCCGGGGATCACCCACCACGGCGGGGTGCGGGCCACCTGCAACATCTGGGCGGCGTGCCGGTCCGGGCACTCGCGGGCGAACACCTCGTCCACCGCCTGGGCGAGCGTAATGCACCACCCGAAGCCGTCGAGGTGATTCCGACTGTAAGCAGTTTGACGGCAGTACGGGTGCCGAGTGGATCGGTCCAAGTAGCCGACCACCCCGCTGTTCACCTGCTTCCCCCAAGACGTTTTGGACATGGTGCCGCTCCCCCGCACCCGCCGGCGTCGGGTGGTGCCGTCGGCCAACCGCCCGGCCGCTTGCCCGCGGTTGTTGGTCGGCCGGGCAGCGCCCCGCAACACCGGCCGCACGGCCTCGCACAGGTCGGGTTGCAGTACCCGTGGCCGGTACCGGAGCAGTAAGGAGCCGTCCGGCTTGTACACTTCGGCAGCCTCCCCGCCCAGCAACTTGTCCCGGTCGTAGTGGGCGTCCTTCGGGTGGCGACCGAGCAGGAACCGCACGTACCGGTCCGTGTGCTGGCTGGTCAGTTCGAGGGTTCTCACCGTTGGGCCTCCGCCGGTTCCATCGGGAAGTGTTGCAAGTACGCCAGCTTCACCGCCTCCACCAGCGTCTTGTTGCGGTTGGGGGTGCGCAGCTTCTGCTTCAGGCAGCTCAGCCAGTGGTTCACTTGCACCCCTTCAATGACGCTGAGCGTGAAGGGGACCACCTTCACCTCCGTATCCGGCTGCGGCGGGGGTGGCGTGGTCGGCCCCACCTCGTCACCACCGTCCCCCAAGAGTGGTGTCGGCTCGGTCAGGGGTTCGACCTCGCTCGGTGCATGCGGGGTCAGGGACTCGACCCCCGTGTCCGTCGTGGGTGGTGTCATGGGCATGTGGGACGAGCCTGCACCCGTAGCACCGGGGGGCGTTTTAGTGCCCCGCGGGCGTGCCAGGGCCTTCAGGGCGTCGGCGATGGTTAACTCTTCTCGGTCCAACTTGGGGAGCCTCTTCCACCCTTTCGCCACCCGCATGTACGCCCGCGCCGTCTCCGGTGACCCATTGAAGTTGTCCTCCAACCACTCCCCCCACCCCTTGTGGTTCACTAGCTTCTTCGCCTTCCGCAGCGCCCGCCCGGCATCACGCGCGTGCGTGATGGCCGTGCGGAACACGAGAACGTGTTCCTCGTGGTGGCGGTTGGCGACAGCCGCCAGTTCGTCCAGGCGTTTCTCGTGCCGGCTTTTCGGTAGCGGACTACCGATTTGCCCGGCGGCGAGCGGAGCATGCATAGCGTCCGTCGTCATTGGGTTGCCCCCGTGTGAACCCCGCGTCAGTCAGGTGCGGGGTTTGGTGTGGCGGCCGAAACTGCCGACCGCGTGGGGGAGAGACTACCACGGTTCGTCCGCCGCCAATTTTTCGCGTCGATCGTGACCCGTTTGCGTGCGGGCGTTAAACGCACCACTACAATCGTGGGCGTTAAACGCCCCGCTACAATCGGTGCGTTAAACGTCCCACACGGGGTCATCACCATGCCGAAGTACAGCACGGCCGACATCCTCCGCCGCTGGCGGGCGATGGACTTGCTCTTGTGGAAGGGGCAGCTTGTCGTCCCCACGTTCGCCAAAAAGTACGGGGTCAGCCTGAAGACCGTCCGCCGGGACCTGGACGGGTTCGAAGAGTTGGGGCAGAAGATTAAAGAGCAGGTAGACCCGGAGGGGGGACGCGCCCGGATACGGCGGTACGACGAGGGGACCGAACCGCTGTTTCGGCACCCGAAGCCGCCGGCGAAGCCCGCGGCCCCGGCTGGCGGGTAGCGTCACCCGCCCCGCGTGGTCTGGCGGTCGCGGTGGTGCCCGTGGCCCCACGGCTCCGCCGAATTTTCTGGGGGAAAGTAATACGGCCGCGTGGCGTGCCGGTTGGTGCCGGCTCACCGTCGCGTGGCGTCGTGGGCGTCACACAGGTTGTCCCACGCTCGGCAAAAAAAGGTGGCAGCGGGCGGGCAACCCGCTGACCGGGGGTGCCCAGCCCCGCCCCGCCGGGGGCGTCTTCTGGGGGAAGGTAACAACCCCGTCGTCGCCCCGGCCGTCATGCCCCGGGAAAAAAGGTGGCACGGGGGTGTCACCCCGCTTAAGGCGGGGCCGGCACTGGTTGTTAATATATATGTGTAAATTTTTTATCTATATATAGACCCACCACGGGTACCTGTGCGGCCAACCCCATTTAGTGCCCTGTACTGCCACTGCCACCTTTTTGTGCCACCTTTTTTGCGGCGACGCGCAACCGGGCGGTGGTGTTACTTTCCCCCAGAACATTCCCCGGCGGGCTGTGGCACGAGCGAAGGGGTTCATCGCCTCGGTGGGTGGTCAAGGCGTTAAGCCAAGCCGGGATCGGAAGTGCTCTTCGAAATGCCTGAGTCGGCCGGACTGGACTACCAGCCCAATGTTGATCGGAACATGGGCCACAGGCACCACCTTCTGGTGTGTTGGAATCGTCGTCACCCTTAGCTCACCTGTGACGGCGTGCTGTATCAGAGCGTAAAGAGTCCCCAGCAGTTTGATCCTCGTTGCACCGATCGCATAACTTCCGTCCGGAAGGGTGAACCCGTTGGAGTTGAACAAGAGAACAGGAGAACCGCTGGAACCAGGGAACGTAGCCGCGTCAATTAAGAACTCGCACCGCCCCTCGTAAGGCAGCGCAGGGTGGGTAGCCGTCACCCCGCGGCGCAAGATCGGCATGTTGTTCGCCGAGTCCCAAAGACCAATCGGGTAGCCGGCCATCAACACTTCCTCAAACGTGGTTAAGGCTTCAAACTCCCCCTCCGATGGGACAAGGGACATGTCGAACGCCGCATACGCCGGCTTAAAGCCAGCGGTGTTGATCGCGTTCAGCAGGTTGGCTAACGGAAGGACGCAGAGATCCACTTGCGGATCAGGGTGATGGAGCCATCCAGCGCCGAGGTCGCTAATCACAAATCGTTCCGAGCGGTTCCGATCGGGGTGCCCGTCCTCGCCTTGCAAATGCATGCGGAGGGCACCGCCAACCAGCTTGTGGATCACGTGCTTGTTGGTCACAAGGGCTGGCACACACCTCCCATCTGCTTGCTTCGCGAACTCAAAAAAGTAGCCCGTCCCGGTGCCTGTACTGCCCCCCTCGTACTCGCACTCGATACGCACCGTGCTGTACACCACCACATCGGCGGGGGACCGCCACCGCGTGCGATTCAGGCTGGCTGTTTGCTGGGTGGCCGTTGTCACGGGAATATCTCCTTGAAGACGTTGGTACCCAATCCCTTCACCACAGAGTGTCATGCTTACCCAAGCCTGCGCGAAGCTCAGATGTGTCAAATAGGTTTGGAGAACCACCGCACCCCACCGAAAGGGGGATTGTAAGTGCGGACTCAGGCGGGGTCGTCGGGCTGGCGGTCGGGCGGGGTGTACAACTCGCCGGTAGCCACCGTCTCTTCGCCGTCGCCCTCAAGCACGTCTACGTCGTCCTCGCTCGGCTGCTGCTCGGTGCCCAGCACGGCCAGCGGGCCGGCCCACGCCACCCGGTCGCCGCACATCAGCACGGTGCCGGCCAGCTCGTCGTCGCCGCCCTTGTCGCGTTGTCGGGCGGGTGTGGTATCCATCGTGTGCCCTCGGGTGTGTGGTTCGGTCACTGCCGCCGCTCGGTCGGCACGTCGTCCGTCGGTCGCACGGTGGCCGTCAGGTGCCACCGGTACACGCCCACCGCCCCGAACGACACCAGCGCCAGCAGGCCCACCGCCAGGGCCACCCACGCCCAGCGGAACAGGTCGTCGTCCGACGGCGGGTCGTCGTGGGACACCGTGTAGCCTCCGCGCTGGTGTGCCCCTTCGGGTGAGGGTGGTCAGTGCCCGGATCAGATCAACGCCCACTCCTTCTCTAGCCGCGCCAGTTCGTCCATCACCACGGTCAGGTAAGGGTCAATCTGTATGCCCCCAGGCGTCACAACGACGCAGGTGCCCCCGGCCTCGATCAGCTTGCGGGCGAACTCGGAGAGGAATGGCTTCAGCCTGCCGTAGAGCTTGCCGGTTAGGAACTCGTACCGCTTCACATTCGGGTCCAACTGCTCCCGGCACTCCTTCAAAAACTCCCGCCGGGACTCGTTCAGCCGCTTCCGTTTCTCCACGGCCCACTGCACCCATGGGGCCACCAGCGAACCAACCACGCCCCCACCCAGCCCGAGCAGTGCCGGAACAACGTACTTCAAGAAATCTTCCATGTCGTGGTCCCGGTGGGGGATTCCGTACAGTAATTCGGCTACGGGCGGGTGGCATTTCGGCTGGGCGGGAGCGTGTCGTTCACCTGTAAAGCGCCTTGCAAATGGCACAACGAAACTTGATCCCGGTCATCGCTGCGACATCCCCCATGCCCTGCACCCGGATCAACTTACCCCCGCTGTCAAAGCAGGTGGTGCAGAACGGCCCGTCGTCCGGGTTGTCCGCCTTGTAGTACACGCCCTCGCGGAGTACCACCTCCGGCTTGTTCTCCTTCATCTTGGCCAGTTCCGCCTTCAGCTTCTCGTTCTCCTCCTTCAGAGCCAGCACCTCCTGCCGCACGTCGAACAGCGTCATCTGCACGTCCAGCACGGCCGATGCGTTCTTCAGGTCGTTGGTCGCCTTCATTGCGCTGGCGATGCCCTTCACGGCAGTGATGGCACCTGAGATGGCCGATATCACGTCCACGGTTGCTGGCTCCTGCCCGCTCGGCCGTTGGGTGGTGGGCGGCTGTTGTGTGGGTGTAAGACTATACCCGCCCGCCCGGAGCCGGGCAACCTCCGCAGCGGGGCTTACCCCTGCCCGCCCACGTTGTCCGCCCACCACCTGTTCGCGGCCTTCCAACTACCGTCGGCCGTCTTGTCCGTCACCAGCTTGGGGTACATCGCCACCAGCGTGCCCATCCCCACAAAGTACCGCTCGCCCTTGTGCGTCTTGGCCCACCCCCGGCCGGCCGCGTGCCAGCTCATCACGCGGGGGTCGTCGGCGGCTTTGCGGGTGTGCTTGCGGCGGCCGGCCCGCAGCAGCACCCGCGTGCATTTGGTGGCGGACCACCCAAGCTGTGCCGCAATGTCCTGCCGGCTGTACCCCTCGGCCTCCAGCACTGCCGCCTGCTGTGCCTCGGTGTCAGGGCCGGTGAAGTGCGTCTGCCGGAACTTGGCCGGCCACTTGGCCCACTGCCGCACGTCCAGCTTGCCCATGCCGTCGGGCAGCGGGGGCAGCTTGCCGGGCGTGCCACCGATCACCACCTTCCTCCTCACCCCGCCGGCCAGCGTCACGTCGGCCACGGCCACCCGCTCGCCGCTCACAGCCACCACCAGGACCACCACGTCTTCCACCAGCCGGGCCAGCAGCCGCCGCAACTTCAGCCGGAGTGCTACCAACTCGTCGCCGGTGGCCTTGTGCAGCGCCTTCAGCAGCGGCTTCAGCCCGCCCGCCGCGTCCGCCGCCGGCAGCGCTTGGGCGGTCTTGGCCTTGTCCACCGCCGCCTTCGCGTCCGTCCGCTCCTGCTCCAACTCGCCGGCCACCTCCATCAGCACGTCCAGGTTGGGGGCCGTCCTCAGCTTGTCCTTCAGCTTGGCCAGCCGGTCGGTCACGTCAGCCAGCTTCGCCTCGGCCGCTGCCAGTTCGTCGGCGCCGGCTTTGCCCGGCTTGGGCAGGGCGTCGGCCAGCGGCAGGTCGTGCCCCCACACCAGCATGGCCCGCTCAAACGCCGGGTACGGGAAGCTCAGGTACACGCTGCCCGTCGCCCCCTTGCGGGCGCTGCTGGACACCAGCGCGGGGCCGTCCCCCTTGTCCACCAGGTGCAGGGGCGACCCGTCGCGGGCGTCCTTCAACAGCCCGGTAAACAGGTTGCTCACCCGCTCCCCGCTGCTGCCGCCGTGCCCACCATACAACCGCTCCCCGTCGCCCCGGTCTTCGGGCGTGCCCCGGCGGGTGGCAATGGCGCTGCGGGCGGCGTAGTACTCGGCCTCCGTCACCACGGCCGGGTAGTACCCCTTCACCGGCTCGCCGGCCTTCGCCCGCTGGCCGTCGCGGTCGGTATGGGGCTGGTACTCGCCCAGCACCGCCCGCGTGCCCAGCAGCTTCTTCACGCTGCTGGTGCCCCACAGCTCGGCCGTCCGCTTGCCGTTGCCGAACGGCGGCACCTGCTCCCCGTTCAGCGCCTTGGCAATGGCCCCGTACCCGTAGCCGTCGGCAGCCATGCGGTACACCCGCTTCACCACAGCCGCCCGGTCGGGCAGGGGCACAAAGGCCGTGCGGTCCTCCCGCAGCCGCAGCCACGCCGGGCAGCGGGCCGTCAGCTTGGCGGTGGCGGCCTTCGCCCGCTTGGTGCCCCATGCGTGGGCCAGCCGGTGCGCCTTCCGCTCGCTCTCCTCCGCCGCCCGCTCAAGGATCAGCATGATCTCCAGGGCGCCCCGGCTCAGGGACTTGGTGGCGGTCTCGTCAAACTCCCGCTCCGGGGCCAGCGTCACCAGCCGCACCCCGCTCTTCAGGATCTTCTTCACCACGTCGTACCCCTCGTCTATCCCCTGCCGGCTGATGCGGTCCAGGCTCTCCACCACCAGCACGCTGCCGGGCTTCACCGCCCCGCCCTCCACCGCCTTTAGAAACTCCCCCAGGTTCCCCACCAGCGCGTTGGCCCCCCGGTAGGCGCTCACCCCCAAGTCGCGGAACGTGGTGTCGCTCAGCGTCAACCCCTTGCGGTCGCAGTACGCTTGGGCCAAACTGGTTTGCCGATGGAAGCTGTCGCCGTGCTGCTGCTCCGGGGTGCTAAAACGGACGTAGCTGTAGGCGGTGGGCTTGGCGGACACGGGTACACCTCGGGGTATATGGTTATGTTACCGCAAGGTGCTAAGGGTCACAACGTGCTGATGTTCGGCAGCCCTGGAGAGAGGATGGCGATGCTCACCCCACGCGTCCGATCGACCAGCCCGAGGTGAGCCGCGGGTCATTTCCCACACTGCCCCTGTACCCTACCCTTCCGCGGTATTCCGCGAATAGCGCGGAAGATCCGCGATTCCAGGCGTTTCCACGCATCGGATGTGCGGCCTTGCAAAGGCGGTCGGGTGTGAGAAAAAAGCTGACAATTCAGGCAATTTGGCGTCAAACGTGACTCGACGGCGCTAGCTTCGGGACCAAGAAGTCGCAGGTTCGAATCCTGTCAGCCCGACTCCCGCAACCCGCTGGTAAACCAGCGGGTTGCGTCGTCTCGGCACCTCACTTCCCAACCCGCATCCCGCCGAGTCGGTGGCATCAGGTGATGCCGCGACATGTTCAACCCCTTGCGCCGCACGGGCGATCCGGGACAGGATCTGCTCATGCGCACCTTCACGTATCGCGGGAAGGCCTAAACCTTGCCCGCCTGGGCCCGCGAACTCGGCGTGCCCGAATCCACCATCCGTTCCCGGTTGGGAAAACTCGGCCTGTCGGTCGAGGACGCGTTCGCTCGGCCGGTCGCAGTGCGGTTCCGCCCGGGCGGTCGGCCGTCCGGCCCGCCGCCGCTCCGCCCGGCCCCGCGACTGGAGCGGTTCACCGACGGCCGGGCAGGGTGCCGGTGGACGGAGCACGGCCGCCGCCGGGTTCGCTACCTCGGCCGCGCCGCCACCCCGGAGGCGAACGCCGGGTACGCTCGGTTCTGCGCCGAGTGGTTCGCCAACCAGGGGCGGCCGGCCCCGCCGCCCGGCGGGCGGCGACATCCCGGAGGAAACTGCCAGGCGGGTGGTGGCCCTGATCGAGCAGTTCGATCGGGTTGGCCGGAACGTGGTCGGAATCACGGGGGTGATTACCCCAGACACTCACCTCGGTGGCAAGCGAGTCTGACAATCGACGGGGCGCAAAAAATGACCGCCGGGCGAGGTCTCGCCCGGCGGAACGGACCGCTGTCGAACGGGGCACGGCCGGGTTTGACCGGAGGTCTTCAACGCACGGCTTCAATGGAGGGCGTGAAGTACGGGGAGAGCAAGATGAGCCGGTCGCGAACCTCGTTGTCGCTTCCGGTCGTCCAGGTCCCCCAGAACCAATCCATGTCGCCCTCGCCCCAGAGTTGGTCGCGGGAGGTATCCTCCCGCACGCGGTCGGTCAAGGACGGGCGCAGCTGGGCGACGCGAGTCGAGTAGGAGAGACTGCTGTCGGTCCAGGTGGTCCGCAGCGCGTTCAGCGAGGTCGTGTCGGTGCTCCAGTTGAAGGCCCCGCCGACGAGGATGTCCTGGCCGGCCCCGCCGTGCACTTCGTCGGCCCCGCGCCCGCCGACGAGGATGTCGGAGCCGTTTCCCCCGTCGAGGTAGTCGTCCGCCAGCCCGCCGAGCACGATGTCGTTACCATCGTTGCCGAAGAGGCGTACCGGCAGATTGGTCTGGCTGGCCTGGATCAGGTCGTTCCCGGACCCGGCCTGGAGCGTGACGCCGTCGAGGCCGTCGTAGATCACCTGGGCTGCGCTACCGGCACGAGTCAGAATGTCATCCCGTACCGTGTAAGTGTTCGCGTTGGTGTCACCCTTGTCGTAGGCGTAGAGCCAGTCGAACGAGCCGGTTGCCACGACCAGCACGTTGCCATCCAGCCGGTCCAGATTGCTGGCGTCGTTGTAGGCCGCACCGGCGACGTTTCCGGGTGCGGCGTAGCCGACGACGTACGCGTTCTGCCCGCTGCCGCCATCGAACCGTACGGACGCTTGCTTCAGAGAACCGGAGGGCGTACGGAACGACGAGTTCGGGCCTGTCTGCTGTGCGATCATCGTGTCGTCGCCCGCCCCGCCATCGGCCCAAATCGGAAGCGAGCGCGACGCGGCCGTGATCGTGTCGTCGCCGCCGAGCCCGTGGATGCCGACGCGGATCGCCAGCCCGTCGTATTCAACGGACCGGCCACTAACCCACGCCCAGCGGTCACTGGCGATCATCGTGTCGTTCCCGTTCGGCACCGACGGGGAGTCGGCCTCGACGCCCATGAGGTAGATGAAATCGTTCGACGACTCGTGGATTGTCACGTTCAGGCCGGGCCCCCGAATCACGAAGCTCTCCTGGCGTGGAGTTCCAAACAGTTCGATCCTGTCCACCCCGCTGATCGACCCGCGAGCGAAAATGTTGCCCCGGAGCGCGACCGCGTATTCGGTCGCACTTTGGAGAACGTCGACCTGGTTGGGAATCTGTCCGGTCCCGTCACCCATGTCGGGGACGTAGACCTGGACCGTCACCGGCGTCAGCCGGTCCTCCATCCGCTCGACGCCCAGGCGGGTCGGGGCGGTCCGGGTGGTCGGAGTGGGGCTCCGCTCTCCGCTCCGTTGCCCGAGTTGACGTGCCAGCTTCTTGAACCAGTTCATCGTTCCGCCTCTTGGTGTCGGACAGTCGCCCCGGCGGTCCCGTCGTGGGAGTCGGGGAGTGCCTCACGCCCGTTCCCTCGCAGGGCGGCGGCGTCCGGCGACACGCCCGCCGGCGATTTCCCGAATTTTTCCCGGTCGCTTGTCACCCGCGAGTGCCCGTATTACCATCAGCGTCCCCACCGGTTCCGCGCATGTCCGATCCGTCCGCCACCGTCCTGCTGGCGCAGCTCAAGGCCGGCCCCGACCCGGCCGCCGCCCAGGCCCTGTGGCGGCGGTACTTCGACCGCCTCACCGCCCTCGCCCGCCGGCGGTTGACCGCCCGCACCCGCCGCGCGGCCGACGAGGAGGACGTGGCCCTGAGCGCCCTGGACAGCTTCTTCCGCGGGGTGTCCGCCGGCCGCTTCCCCCGCCTGGCCGACCGCGACGACCTGTGGCAGGTGCTGGTGTTGCTCACCGAGCGGAAGGCGATCGACCGGGTGCGGCGGGAGACAGCGGCCAAGCGTGGGGGCGGGGCCGTCCGCGGGGATTCGGTGTTCGCCCGCCCGGACGACTCCATAAGGGGCGGGGCCGAACAGGTGGCCGAGTCCGGGCCGAGTCCGGAATTCGCCGCCCTCTTCGCTGATGAGTGTGGGTGGTTGTTACGGCGGTTGGGCGACGCCGACCTGCAGCAGGTGGCGCTGCTCAAGTTGGAAGGGCACACGAACGAGGAGATCGCCGCCCGCATCGGGCGGACGGTGCGGTCGGTGCAGCGGAAGCTGGACACCATCCGGGCCGTCTGGGACCAGACCTTCGACCAGCCGGACTGAGCGGCGCGACGGCCACCACCGTGGTGGGGGGAGAATATGCGAGACAGTCGTACACAGACGGGTCGAGACGCCCTGTCGGCCGAGGAGAGGCTCGAGCTGGAGCGACTTTGTGACCGCTTCGAGGACGCCTGCGGGCGGGAGGTGGGCGACCCGGCCGCCGTGATGGCCGAGGCGACTCCTTCAGTCCGTCCGGCTCTCGCTCGCGAGTTGCTGCAGATCGAGTTGGCGTACCGCCCGGCCGACCGCCGGGACGCCATCGTGGCCGACTACTTGGGCCGCTTCCCGGAGTTCGCCGCCGAGTTTGGCGACGCGACCGACGCCTGGACCGACCCGACCGGTACCGACACCGACGCCACCCGCCACCGCCCGCCCGACGGCCCGCCGTTGCCCGGCGTGATCGGCGGGTACCGCGTGCGGGGTGAACTCGGTCGGGGTGGCATGGGGGTGGTGTACGCCGCCGAGGACCCGGCCCTCGGCCGGACGGTGGCGATCAAGACCCTCACCCCCGCCCTCGCCACCAACCCGACCGCCCGCGACTACTTCCTCCGTGAGGCCCGAGCGGCGGCCACCGTCGAGCACGACCACGTTGTCCCCGTCTACCACGTCGGCGAGGACACCGTCGGCCCTTTTCTGGTCATGCCGGTGCTCAGCGGCGAGACCCTGGCCGACCGACTGAAGAACGGCCCACTCCCGGTGACCGAACTGCTCCGCGTCGGTCGGGAGGTGGCGCTCGGGCTGGCCGCCGCCCACTCCTCCGGGCTGGTGCACCGGGACGTGAAGCCGGGGAACATCTGGCTCGACGCCGACCGCGGCGGGCGGGCACGGGTGCTCGACTTCGGCCTGGCGCGGGCGATCCACGGGGGCGACTCGCTCACCCGCCCGGGCGACCTCCGCGGCACCCCGCGGTACATGGCCCCGGAACAGGCGAAGGGCAACCCGGTCGACCCCCGCACCGACCTGTTCGCACTCGGAGCCACCCTGTACCACGCCGCCACCGGCTGCCTGCCGTTCGCCGGGACCACCCACGCGGCGGTGATCGACGCGGTGATCCACAAGGACCCGTCACCGGCGCACGAGCGGAACCCGGCGGTTCCGCCGGCGGTGTCGGCCCTGCTCGCCCGGCTGATGGCGAAGGAGCCGTGCGACCGCCCCGAGTCGGCCGACGCGGTGGCGGCCGAACTGGCCACACTGACGGCGACACTCGACCGCCTGCCCCGAACCCCGCAGCAATCTCCCACGGCGAGGTTTTCGCGACGGCTGTTGGTTGGCGGAGGTGTCACCCTCGCCTTGCTCGCCGCCGTCGCCATCGTGTGGGCGGTGGTCCAGACGTCCCGGCCGACCGTACCAACGACTCCGACCGTGCGGACCACGCCGCCACCACCGATCACCCCAACGCCGTCGACCCCGCTGCTGGTCACCGCCATCAACGTCCTCCCGCACGACCCGCTCGGGAGCGGCGAATTCTCCGAGTTGCCCTTGCTCGGCGTAGGCAGTCCGTCGGCTACCACCGCCCAGGCGATCACAGTCAAAGTCACCCTCTCACGCCCGGCGTACAGCTACATCGTGCTGTTCCGGGCCGACGGGCAGGAGGAGCTTCTCGACCCTCGGGCCGACACCGACATCCCGGTGAAAACCGACTCCCCGAAATACCCGCCGCCGCCGGTGCGGGAAACCCTGTACCAGTTGGACGACGGCCCCGGCTTGTGGGCGGTGGGGGTGATCGCCTCGGACGACCCGCTGCCGAGCTACCGCGAGTGGCGGGCGAAACACCCGGGCGGGCCGTGGAAGGCGAACCCCACCCCGCCGAAGGTGGTGGTGTTCGACGACGGGCAGTCGCCCCAGACGTTCACCCCCGGGCAGGGGGTGACCCGCGGCAGCCGCGGGGAGGTGACGGACGCCGGGCGTGCCCCGGTGGTCCGGTTGGTCGACTGGCTGAAGCCACAGGGCGGGACGGCGGCGGCGATCTCCTTCCCGGTGACCGAGGCGAAGTGAGGACACATCCCGAACCCCGAGCGGAGGGCGGTCATGCGTGCGCTGTGCCTGGTGCTTGTGGGGCTAGCGGCCGCGTCGTCGTCGGCCCAGGAGCCGAAGAAGGACGCGCCGGCGAAGAAGCCGCAGTGGCAGCGGGTACTCACCGGCGAGGACGCGAAGAAGGCGGAGCAACTCGAACAACGGATCGCACGTCAAGAAGACTTGGGGAACCGGGCCAAGGCAGCGGAGGCGGTGGAGGAGTTGCTCCGCCTGAAGGCGGAGAAGTTGGGGGCCGACCACTGGCAGGTGGTCGACGACAGGGTGTGGCTCGCCGACCTGCGGGCGGAGCGGACGGCCGAGCAAGTGAAGCAGTTACAGCAGGCGACTCGGGACGCCAACGAGGCCGTCGCGCTGGCCCAGCGTGGCAAGTACGCCGAGGCGACTCCGCTTCTGGAGAAAGCCCTCGCCGTCCGCCGCAAGGTGATGGGTGAGGATCACCCTGCCACGGCCCAGGGCTACGGCGACCTGGCCTACAACCTGGAGGACTCAGGACGAGCGGCCGAGGCCACCCCTTTATTCGAAAAGGCGCTGGCCACTTACAGTCGAGCACTCGGGGAGAATCACCCAGGCACAGCAGTGAGCTACGGCAACCTGGCGTCCAACCTACAGGCGAGGGGGCAAGCGGCCAAGGCGGCCCCGCTCTTCGAGAAGTCCATCGCCATCTCCCAGGAGGTGTTCGGAGAGGACCATGAGGTCACCGCTCGGGGTTACAGCAATCTGGGAGCCAATTTGCAGGCTCGTGGCCGATACGCCGATGCAACTCAACCGATGTCGAAGGCCCTGACCATCTACCGCAAACTGCTGGGTGAGGATCACCCGGCCACGGCCACCAGTTACAACAACCTGGCGGTCAATTTGAAGGCCCGGGGGAAGGCGGCCGAGGCCACCTCGATGTTGGAGAAGGCTCTGGCCATCAACCGAAAGGTCTTTCGCGAGAACCACCCCACCACGGCTCAGAGTTACAGCAACTTGGCTGCCAACCTGGAGGCCCGGGGGCAGGCGGCCGAGGCCGCCCCGCTGTTCGAGAAAGCGCTGGCCATCCAACGGAAGGTGCTCGGCGACGGTCACCCCACCACGGCAACCGGGTACAGCAATCTGGCGCTCAACCTGCAAACGCGTGGCAGGTCTGCCGAGGCCGCCCCGCTGTTCGAGAAGTCCCTGGCCATCAGGCGCGAGGTGCTGGGCGAGGACCACCCCGACACGGCCACCAGCTGTAGCAACTTGGCGATCAACCTGGAGACTCGTGGCAACTTTTCGGAAGCCGCTCCACTGTTCGAGAAAGCCCTGGCCATCAGGCGTAAGGTGCTCGGCGAGGACCACCCCGACACGGCCGGGGGATACAACCTTCTGGCGGTCAACCTGGAAGACCTGGGGAAAGCCGCCGAAGCCGCCCCGCTGCTCGAAAAAGCCCTTAACATCAGGCGCAAGGTGCTCGGTGAGGACCACTCCGACACGGCCGTCAGCTACGGCAACCTGGCCTTCAACCTACAGTCCAGGGGGAAGGTGGCCGAGGCCGCCCTGCTGCTCGAGAAGTCCCTGGCCATCCACCGCAAGGTGCTGGGCGAAGACCACCCCCTGACGGCTAACAGTTACTGTAACCTCGCCCTCAACCTGCACGCTCGGGGGAAGACGGACCAGGCTGCCGAGGTGCTCCGCCAGGCGATCGAGAGTGCCGAGGCGAGCCGGTTGAACCGGGCCAAGGGGGTCGAACGGGCGATCGGAGCGGGTGTGAACCCGCGCCGTATTTTGGCCGTGATCGAACAAGCGACCAATCCGACCGACGCCTGGGCACAGGCCGAGATGTCCCTGGCCCGCGGCCTCCTCGACGAACAGAGGCAGACCCTGCTCACTCCGGCCGAACAGGCCGAGCGCGGCCGACTCCGCGACCGCGTCGTCGACGTGCAGTTGCAAATCCTGGCTCTGGTCAGCAACACCAAGCGGACCGACGCCGAGACCCAAGAACTCGGCAAACTTCTGACCGAACGACGCGTACTGGAGAACCAGTTGGCCAAATTGGCGGTGGCCGAGAGCACGCGTGCGGTGGCCGACCCGAAGGCGATCCGGGCGGCACTCCCCGTCGACGCCGCGCTGCTTCTCTGGCTCGACGGCTCTGCCAAGGGGGGGATTGAGGAGCATTTCGCCTGCGTCGTCCGCCGCGACGGCGACCCGGTCTGGGTCCGCCTGCCCGGGACCGGTGAACAGGGCAAGTGGACACCGGACGACACCCGCATCCCCTCACGGTTCCGTGAAGCGCTCACCCAGAAGAAATCTGAGGCCGAGATCGCCACCTTGGCGAAAAAACTGCACGCCCAGCGGATCACCCCAGTGGCGAAGGCCCTGGCCGGGGTGAAGACACTGTACGTGGTCGGCGTGGACTACATGGCGGGCCTCCCGGTCGAAGTGCTCGCCCCGGAGTACACGATCAGCTACGTGCCGTCCGGCACCTCCCTCGCACGTCTCCCAAAGAAGCCCGCCTTCGCCGACACCCTGCTCGCCGTCGGCGACCCCATCTACGAAACGGACAAGCCCGAGGCGGTCAGGCTCACCGCCCTCCCGACCGACGGGCTGCTCGTCCAGCAAGTCGCCCCCGGCGGGCCGGCCGACAAGGTCAAACTGCTCCCGGGCGACGTGCTCCTCAAGTATGCCGACACCCCGCTCAAGTCGATGGACGACCTGCGGGTGGCCAACCAGAAGGCGGTCGAACAGAAGCTCAAGGAGGTGGCGGTGACGGTGTGGCGGGTGGACGAGCGGGGCAAGGCCGGCGAGCGGACGGTGAACCTGCCCGCCGGCCCGCTCGGGGTGGTGCTGGCCCGCGACCCGGCCCCACAGGCGATCGCCGACCGCCGCAAGACGGACGGGGTGCTGGCGTCCCTCCGCGGCGGGGGCAGTTGGAAGGACCTGCCGGGCACCCGGTTCGAAGTCGCCCGCATCGCCGCCCTGTTCGAGAAACCGGTCGTGCTGTTCGACGGCAAAGCGAGCGAGGCCGAAGTGGACACCCTGCGGACGGGCGACCGGTTGAAGGGGTTCCGCTACCTGCATTTCGCCACCCACGGGAAGGGGAACGACGTCCTCGCCTTCGACTCCGCACTCATCCTCTCACAGGATCAACCGGGGGAAGAGTTCGCCCCGGCGGACCGCCCGTGGGGGGACAACCGCGTCACCGCCCGCGAGGTGCTCGACCACTGGAAGTTGAACGCCGACCTGGTGACGCTCTCCGCGTGTGAGACGGCCGTCGGCAAGCAAGGCGGCGGGGACGGGTTGCTCGGGTTCGCCCAGGCGTTCCTCACCGCCGGCAGCCGCAGCGTCTGCCTCAGCCTGTGGGAGGTGGACGACACGGCCACCGCCCTGCTCATGCACCGCTTCTATCAGAACCTGCTCGGCAAGCGGGAGGGGTTGAAGTCGCCGCTGCCGAAGGCGGCCGCCCTGCGGGAGGCGAAGGAGTGGCTGCGTGGGCTGTCCACCGAGGACGCCCTGAAGGCCGGGGCGGCGTTGACGAACGGGGTGGTGCGGGGCGGGCGGAAAGAGATCACCGGCAAGGTGGTGGGCACTCCGCCGAAGCCGACTCAACCGGGGGCGAAGCCGTACGCCCACCCGCAGTACTGGGCGGCGTTCGTCCTGCTCGGCGACCCGGACTGAACCGCCCGCGTCCGCCCAGCGAGCGAGGAGAAGCCCGCCCTGCCTACCGCCAAGCGGGGGCTTCGTACGCGAGCGCTGACACACCCGCCGGGGTGATCGCCCGACACGCTCGATCAGGTGGTCGACTGATACCGCCCGCAGACCAGCCCGCCGTGGATTGCACCGGTGGTGTCAACGCCGGACGAGAAGTGGCTCTTCCGGAATGCCATTCAGTTAGGCCGCAAGTCGTTGCTGCCGAATCTCTTCGCGGAGAATCCGGCGGGGGCGGATCATGTACGGGAAGTTCTTGGCCCGTCGTTTCTTGCACCTCGGTTCGATCCGGTGCGGTCGGATCGGGTTGACGATCAGGCGAGGCAGCGGGGTGCCGGGCGGGGCCGAGGACAACCACCGCAGCGCGTCCACGAAGCTGATCCGATCCGGCGGTACCCCCTGACGCCGACCCGCCTCGCACATCACCACCCGCACCAGGTTGTACACCACCGCGAACGCCGCCAGCTCCTTCAACACCCCCTCCACACTGCGGCACTTCAGCACGTCCATGCCGAGCGTCGTCTTCAGATGAGCCAGATCCGTTTCCGCCTGCCACCGCGTGCGGTACAGGTCGGCGAGTGCGTCCGCCGGGTACCCCACCGGGTCGAGGAGCGAGGTGACCAGAGTCACCGCCCGCACTCGGAACCCCGACCGACTCACCCGGTACTCCAACTCCCGGACCCGCAGCAACCGCGGCAGGGCGGCGTACTCCTCGGCGCTCAGCCACCGCGGGCGGGTCTGCGGGCGATACCACTCGACCAGTTGGTCGGACGGGCCGAGCGACCGCACCCACCGCGACCGCGGTCGGCCGGAATGCCCCAGGTGCGAGCCGGGGACGGCGTGCGACCGCCCCGGTCGGAAGTCGACGATGCGGGGCTGGTGGTTGCGGAACACCCCGTGCAGGCCGCGGGCGGTGAGCACCGTCAGGTGGGCGAACGTGCCGAACGCCCGATCGCCGACGAGCACGTCGCCCGGTCGGAGGGCGTCGTGCGTGCCGACCGCCTGGGCCATCTCGTGTGACCGCAGCCCGCGACCGACGACGGCTGCCAAGAACAGGTGCGAGCCGGTGTGACAGACGACGGTAAGTTTGGGCCACGCCAGGCGGGTGAATCGCTTGTACCCGGAGCGGTTGACGTAGTGGCGGGAGGCGTAGCGGGTGTCGAACCCGGTGGCGTCGGCGAACACGGCCGCCTGGAGGGCGTCGAAGCCCCTTTTTTTCGCAGCCGGTCGGCCGCGTACGCGAGGGTGAAGAAGTGCGGCACCCTGGTCAGGCCGAGGGCGTCCCGCAGGTCGGCCGAGTCGGCCAGGATGGCGGCGATGCCGCGGTAGTCGGTCTTGAAGAACTGCCGCAGGGTGAGGGCGGCGAACAGTTGGTGCTGGGTGTAGTCCTTCCGACTGCGGGTGGTCGAGTACCGGGGCAAACTGGCTTCAGCCACCGCCATCGCCTTGCGGGCGACGGCCAGCGGCGACTTGGTCATCGGGCGGGGAGTGTTCATGTCCAGAGATACCGCCCCGCTTCCCGATGATTTCAACAGAGCATGACTCCGTCGGATTCTCGGCCAACCCGGATGTGGGCCTCTTGCAGTGGTACACTCTTTCAGGGTGTGGAACTTGGCGGTGGCTGACCCGCGGGTGCGGAGTGTCCTTCTCGCTCGCCCGTACGCGTCCGCCGCCCAGTTACCGTATTCCGTCGCGCCGCACGCCGCCGCTGCCACCTGTGCCCCGCAAGCCTTCACCGCCCGCGGGCGGTGAGCTCATGCCACCCGTATCCGCTTGAGCAACTCGACCCGAGACTGTTCGCCGTTCAGTTGCGCGAGTTGCAACGTCTCCAGCGTGGCGGCCCTGTCCGTCTCGAGCACGCCCAACTCGACCAGGTCTCGACCAGTCACAAGTGGACGGGCGAGCAGGTCGGCGGCGTACTGCACCTTCACCCACTCCCGCAACCGCTCCTGCCGCTCCTCGTCGGCCATGTGAGCCAGTGCCCGCACCCGCTGCTGGAAGTCGGCGAGCCAGCGGTCGGCAATCGGCCGCGTGTTCACCCGCCAGCCGGTGTTCGCCTTCAGCCAGTCAGTGATGAACTCGCGCCTCCGCTGGGCCGACCAAGTGAGGTTCAGGTTCTCTTCCAACTCGGCCACGATCCGCCGCCGCTCCGGGTGGTCCCGCAGGCGGGTAAGGACGGCGGCCACCCTCTCGGCCAGGCGGGTCAAGTCGGCCACTGCACGCCCGACGCACTCCTCGTACTGCCAGTCGTCCGGGGTGGTCCGCCCGCACGCGGCGGTCAGCCACTCGACCGCCGCCACCTTCAGCGGCCGGCCGGCCGGCTGGTGGTGCTGGAACAGTTGGCGGAGCTGGTTGAACCGCTCCCTCAGTCCGGTCATCTCCGCACGCTCCGACGGGTCGGCCAGCGGGTGGCGAGTGAGGTAGTCGAGCATCGCCTTGCCGGCCTCGTGGAAGCGGCGGTACGCCCAGGCGATGAGGGCGAAGAACTGCCCCCGCGGGGACGGGTCAGTGAACGGGTCGTGGTCGAAATCGGTCGGCTCAAAGCACGCCCGCTCGACCAGTTCTCTGGCCGCCGAGTCGCACCGATCGCACGCCCGCCGCAGTCGCAACCACCCCTCCGCCGAGTCGGCCGTGCCGAGGGCGACGAACGGGTTGGTGAGGCATTCCCGCACGCGGTTCGCCGTCACCCCCCGGTCCACCGGCGGGGCGAGGAGGCGTTCGACCACGCGGCACAGTTCGAGCAGGTCGCCCGGCCACGGGTGGGCTGCCAGCGCTGCGAAGGCGTCGGGGTCGAAAACCCCCAGCGCGCCGCCGTGCCGCTCGGCGACGGCGTTCAGGACGTGGGCGAAGTCGTCGCCGCGGCCGGCAAGGGCGGGCATCCGCACCACCTGTAACCCGAGGGCGTTGGCCGCGTCCGCCACCGCCCCGCCGTCTTGGGCGGTGAACACCAAATGCGGGGCGGCCGACGGCGGACGCGCTTGCCACCACACCTCGACGAACCCGCGGAGACGGGCGATGCGGGCCGGCCCCAACGCGCCCACCCCGGCGAGGCCGAGTACGGTCGGGTGGCCGGCCTCAAGTAGCCCCGGTTGGTCGAACCGGCCGAAAAGGATACCGGCGTTAGAAACCGGGGTGGCGGGCCGCAACTCACACACCGCCTCAGGCGGCACCCCCAGGCAATTCAGTAGTTCGTTGCTGAACCAGTCCGGGGCCGGCGGGTGGACGACCGCCACTCCGACGCGACCATCGGCGGGCGGGCGGGTGAGTCTCTCGCGGATGTCGACCAGTTCACACGCCACCCTCGCAACCGCCGACGAGCGGCCGGGTAACAGCGACCAGAACGGGTGGCGGTCGGTAGGGGCGGACACGCCCGTCAACAGGGCGTCGAACGCCGCCGGGGTGAGGGGGGCGGTCATGCGTCCTTGTCCTTGTAGAAGCGAACCGGGTCGGCGATCGGTCCCCCGAAGTTGAAGGCGATGTGAAAGTCCTGGAGCGGGCCGTTCAGCCGCAGTTCCTGGGTCTTGAACCCGTCCACCAGGAAGGGCACGCGCTTGTCGATGGCCGGGACGAACACCCACCCGCGGTCGGCGTTCTGGAAGAACTGTCGGATGGTCCCCTGGCAGGGAACGGGTCTCCCTTGGTTGTCGCACCAGACCGCCCGGCGGATGGTCCCCTCCCTGCCAGTACGGGGCATCTGTTCCAGTTCCTTGAACAGGTCGATCGACTCCTGGAACTTCCCGCACTGGAACAAGGCCCACGCCAGCAGGAAGCGGGCGCGAGCGTTGCCCGCCTCCTCCGGGAACTTCAGCCGGCGGAGGAGCAGGTCGGTCAGCCGCTGCCACTGCTTGGCGGTCAACTTCACCCGCACCCGCTCGCGGTCTTTGTCGAACAAGCCTACATCACCGTGCACCCGCCACCACACGTTCTGGTACAGCCGCAGGACGCGGAGATCGTCCAGCGCCTTGGGCTCCCCCTCCAGGTAGCTGAGCGCCTTGCGGAGGGAGTCCGCGTCGCGGTACTGGTGTTTGGAGTCGTACACCCGCTCACACGCCACCAGGTAGTGCCCGGTGTGCGAGCCGGTCGCGTGCAGCGCCTTGAGCGCCTCCTCGCTCATCCGCTCGTCGCCCCGCAGTTTGCCCAGTTCGTGCTGCCGCCTCAGGAACTTCTCCGGCTGTAGCACCCACGTCTCCTCCGCCAGGGCGTCGCACATCTCGGCGATCAGGTCGGCCTTCTGTTCCTCGGACAGGTACTCCCGCCGCAGCGTATAGCGGTCGCGGCTGACCCAGAACCGCACGTCGGCCGGGTGGGCGTTGTGCGGGTCGATGGTCGCCCGGCGACAGGCGTCCATCGCCTCGGGGTACGACCGCTCCAGGTCGTTCTGCCACTTCGCACGGTCGGCCGGGTCGGTGCACCGCGTCATGAACTCGTTCGAGAACATCTGGGCGCTACCGTACAGGCAGGCCAGTTCGTTGAGGAGTTGTGACCGGACGCGGGTGAACCCCGGACCCACCGGGCTGGCCTCGGCCGCCGCCTCGGCATCCTGGATCAACTCCCGCCCCTCGGTGAACAGCGAGTACGGATCCTGATCGGTGGGGAGCGGGTGGCCGGCCTTCAGATCGTCGGTCAGTTTGAACAGCCAGTGCCGCCTCAGGTTGGCCTCCCGCAGGGCCAGTTGCGGGTGAACGCGGTTGCCGTTCCGCTCACGCAGGGCGGTCAGCATGGCGATGAGTGCGTCTAGTCGGTTGCGAAAACGGTAGCCGTGTGGGTCGGCGTCCGGCTCGATCTGGTCGAACAGGCGGGTGAGGAACTCGACCTCCGCGTTCGACTCATCCCAGATGCCCACCCGGACGACCGTCACCAGATCACGCAGGTACCGCACCTCGTGATCCCACTGAACGAAGTCGGAGTCGCAGATGATGCCGGCTTCGAGTTCGCTCCGCACCCGTAGGATCGAATTGCCCCGCGCGTCCTCCTCCCAGAAGAAGACCGCCGAGTCGTAGAAGGCGTCGTTCCGTAGCACCTCGAACCCGTCCACCCCGACCGCCTTGGCCGCCCGCACTGCCAGGTCCACGGGCACCCCCACCCCGTACCGCCCGGGCACCAGGATCAGCCGGGCCATGTGCGCGCGGGCGGCCGCCCCCTCCAACCGCTGGTGCGGGTCGGCCGGGATGGACGTCTGGGTCCACAACTCCCGCCACCGCGGGTCGTCCGCTTCCACCGCCTGCCACACCTCCTTGACGCACTCCTCGTCGAGTGGCGGGTGGTCGGTCGCCTGCTCTTCCGCCCGCGCTTGCAGGAGCAGCAGCACTCGCCCCCACTCCTTCCGCAACCCGGCTTCCAGGTTGCGGCGGCTGGGCGGCAGGCGGCGGTACAGGAGGGTAAAAAAGTTGCGGTCCACCACCCTCACCCCGAAGTCTGTCAGACCCCGCTCGATCCCCCGCAGGTGGGCGGCGAACGCCACCTCGTCCTCGGGGCCGAGCACGTTCATGAAGGTGACGTCGGCCCCCTCGGTGCGGCTCAGGTAGGCCGACCCGACCACCAGCACGTTCCGCCCGCGGTTGGCCAGGAAGCGGGCGAGGCGGACGTACTCCCCCCGCGCGTGCTGGGCGTCCCAAACGAGCAGCGTGCTCGGGGCGGCCAGCCGTTCCAAGTTCTCGCACACCTCGTTCACCCGCGCGAAGTGGACCGGCGTCTGTCGCGCGGGCAGGTGGATGACCGGCCACCCCTTCTGCCTAGCCTGGAACGCCAGGTGCGCCAGGGCGACTGTCTTCCCCGATCCGCTCTGCCCGCCCACCACGATCGGGTCGGGCTTTTGTGACCCTTCGGCAAGGGCGGCGAACACTCGTTCGGTCAACTCCCGTGCCTCCTGCCGCCGGAAGGCGAACCCGTGGGCGTAGTCGGCCCACCGCGGCGGGTGTACCCCGCTGTCCTTGAGGAACTCGCGGAAGGCGTGGTAGCGGGCGTCGTCCGAATCGAACTTCTCCGCCGCGGCGACGGAGTCGTCCGACAAGACTGGCAGACCCTGTGTGAACTTCCGCCACTCGCCGGGGGTGAACGCCAGCGGTTTTCCCCAGACCCCGGTCAGCTTGATCCCGCCCGAACTCGCCACCTCCAGTTCGGCCAGCCGCGGCAGCCGGTTGTCCGCCGCCGCCTGCCGCACCCACTCGGCGAATGACTCCGGGTGGTACGTCACCTTCCCCTGGTCGGCCAGCACCTTGGCGTACCGCCCGGCCGGCGGCGACTCCCGGCTGAACCAGTGCGCCTGTCCCGCGCCCAGCTTCAGCAGGTACGGGTACAGTTCCGGCAAACTCAGCCAATCGCCCTCAGGGTCGTACCCGTCGATGACGAGCACCCCCCGCGGGGTGACCTGCGACGGCAACCGGTCGAGCAGTTTGCGGGCGTCCGCCTGCCGCTCGCCCCGCTGGGTGTCCTCCAGCGGGGGTCGCTCCTTGTATTTGTCGCCGGTCACGCACCCGAACAGCTTGGTCAGGTGGAGTTGGTGGCGGTTGAGTGGGTCGGCCGGGGTGTAGTCGTCTGACAGGAGGGGGACGACCTTACGCAGGTCAGACGCGAAAGCCCGCTCGATCACCTCGTGGAAAGCCGATGTGACGACCGCATTCCACGGCAATTCGCCCACCTGCACCAGCCACTCGGGCGGGGTGGTGAGCTGGCTGACGGCCCGCAAGCCAGTGTCCAACGACTTCCGCAGGGCCGGCTCGACGCCGCTGAGCAACTCCGTGTAGTCGGCCGCCGCCGGCCGGTTCAGCCGCGCCGCCAACTCCTGGAAGAAGAAGTCTGTGTGCCCCTCAACCGCCAGCACTTGCTGACCCAGGAAAAGTACGGCCGGGCCGGACTGGAGGGCATTGAACAATCTGTCACGGTCGACGGTGTTCACAGGGCACTCTGTGGAAGGGTGTTAGCACGATTCAATCTGGCACACCGTGTATCGTAACCGCGTAGTCGAACACGCACCACGGGCTCCGGCGTAGCGCCCTCGTGGCCGTGCCGCTCACCTGCCCACCCCGCCAGCACACCACGACTTGCGTGCTATTGGCGGTAGTCTACTCGCTCTACCCCGAACGACACGCCACTCGGTCGCGAGGTTTCGTGCTTCGGTCACCGCGACGAATGGCACTTACTTCTCCGTAACCGGTGAGTGAGCAGGGGGATAGACCGCCG